>JBNMHL010000001.1:0-121608 GCA_050872745.1 Clostridiales bacterium
CCATGCTTATTTGATTGTGTGTGACGATTCGTGCAAGGCAAGTGATTTTGCTTTAAGCATTGCTTCCGCAATACTATGCGAAAGCGAAAAAAAGCCTTGCTTTAACTGTGTTATTTGCAATAAAGTTGCTCATGGAACTCATGCTGATGTGTTAACTTTTCCAAGCGGAAAAGCACTAACTGTTGATGAAGCAAAAATGATAGCAAATGAATGCATAATTCTTCCGGTTGAAAACGATAAAAAAATAATTATAATAAATAACTTAGATTTAGCAAGAACAGATGCTCAAAATAAACTTTTGAAAACTCTTGAAGAACCATCAAAAAGTGTTGTCTTTATAATAACTGCTTCAAATGAACAAGGTGTGTTGCCAACAATTAGAAGTAGGGTTAAATTAATAGTTGAAAAGAATGAAGATGCTAATGAACTTAAAAATCAACTTGAATTAATTCCGAGATATAAATCAAGTTTAAATGAGTCGCTTTTAGAAGCAAGTGATGGAAACATCGCTAAATTGAACGAGTTTTTAAGCAATAAAAAGTCGAACGAAATCTTTGAGTTTTGCTTTGATTTGTTAAAAAACTATAAAAAGAGCGGGCAGACTTTAGAATACTCTTATAAACTTTTAGAATTAAAAGATAATTTGAAGTTGTTTTTTGCAATGTTTGAACTTGTTTTAAGAGATGTTTTGGTGTGTGAAGTAAATTCTGAAAATGTTGTTAATAAAAGTAGAATCCAAGATTTAAAAATAATATCTAAGGATTTTAGCGAAGAGGTAATTTATAAATTAATACTAAAATTAGTTGAAGTTAATGAAAAATTAAAGTTCAATTGTAATTCAACTTGTGTTGTTGATAATTTTCTACTTTATATGTTAGAGGTGTTGTATATATGTCGCAAAAATTAGCTGTTAAGATTAAATCAAGTTTTTATGGACTAGAAGAAAATGATGAATTGGAAAAGCTAAATCCAAATGAAAAGATAGTGTGTGAAACCCCAAGTGCCTTGCAGGTTGGTGAAGTTGTTAGAGTTTGTTCGAAAAAGTTAACAGACACAGCAAAGTTTGTTCGAATTGCCAGCAAAGAAGATATCGAAAAAAATAAAAAATTGCAGGGAAGAAAGTCAGAGGTTCTTGAATTGACTAATAATCTTGTAAAGAAATATAATCTTGAAATGAAACTAGTTGATGTTGATTTCTCACTAGATAACTCAAAAGTAATTATTAGTTTCGTTTGTGAGGATAGAGTAGATTTTAGAGATTTGGTAAAAGAATTAGCTGGAAATTTAAAAACAAGAATAGAGTTGAAACAAATTGGGATTCGCGATCAGGCAAGGCTAATAGGCTCCATTGGTGTTTGCGGAAAAGAAGTTTGTTGTAAGCAATTTTTAGATGATTTTGATAAAGTTAGTATTAAAATGGCAAAAGTTCAAGGTTTATCATTAAATCCAACAAAAATAAGTGGCGTTTGCGGAAGATTGATGTGCTGTTTAGCATATGAAAATGAGGTTTATGCAGAAATAAATGAAAAAATGCCAAAAGTTAATTCTAAGGTTCAAACGCCAGATGGCGAAGGCGTTGATATTTATAATAACTTGTTAAAACAAACGGTAACTGTTAAATTTGTAAGTGATAAAGAAGTTAGCGTTAAAGAGTATCCTTTAGAAAGTATTAAATTTAATAAAATTGTTAAGGAAAAATAATGGAAGAATTAATCCACAAAGGTGAAAGATTAGATGATTTGCAGTTAAACGGGCTTCAAATAATCCAAAATCCAAATGGTTATTGTTTCACATCAGATGCAGTTTCGCTTGCAAATTTTGTGAAATGTAAACCGCACTCAAATGTTGTGGAGTTCTGTTCTGGAAGTGGTGTGATAGGAATACTTATTGATGCTAAAAATATAGTTGATAAAGTGATCCTAGTTGAAATACAAAAAAAATTAGCCGATATGAGCCAAAGAAGTGTTCTTTATAACCATCTAGAGAGCAAATTTCAAATATTAAATCGTGAACTTCAAAATATCAGTGAGTGCTTAAAAGATCAAAGAATTGATGTGGTTGTGTGCAATCCGCCGTATAAAAAACAAAACACAAGTTCGCTTTTGAGTGAAAACGAAGAAAAACTTATTGCTCGCCACGAAGTTAAAGTCACTTTGGAGGAAATAGTATTTGAAGCAAGTAAACTCTTAAAATTTGGCGGGAAGTTTTATTTTTGCAATAAGGAAGAAAGATTGATTGAGATGATTAATCTTTGTTCTAAATATAAATTAGAAACAAAACGAATTAAAATTTTGCCAAGCGAGAAAAAATCACATATTGTTTTAATTGAAGCTGTTAAAGGAGGAAAAAGTGGCTGTTTAATAGAGATAGCCAAATAATTATGTTATATTTAGTTGCAACTCCTATTGGAAATTTAGGTGAAATAACAAACAGAGCAATTGAAATTTTAAATAGTGCGGAATATATACTTTGTGAAGATACCCGCACAAGTTTAACTTTGCTTAATAATTATGATATAAAGAAAAAGCTAGTTTCATATCATAAATTTAATGAAAAAACTATGTGTAATAGAATTTTAGAAGATTTAAAACTAGGTAAAGAAATTGCACTTATTTCAGATGCTGGTATGCCAGGTATTTCTGATCCGGGCAGTGTGCTTGTGAATGCTTGCCATAAGGAAAAATTACCAGTAACCGTGGTGAGTGGAGCAAGTGCTCTTATAAACGCATTTGTGTTAAGCGGTTTTGAGCCACCATTCACTTTTATAGGCTTTCTACCAACAAAAAATAGTGAGATTAGTAAATTACTATCAAGTTTCAAAGATGTGGATAGTTGCTTAATTTTTTATGTTTCGCCTCATGATATCGATAACTTTTATAGTAAAATGATTGAATATTTTCCAAATAGGAGTTCTTGTGTTGTAAGAGAAATATCAAAAAAATTTGAAGAAGTAACGTTCGTTAATGCGATGGAGAGGTTCAATGGCGTTGTGAAAGGTGAGTTTGTGGTGGTTTTAAACAAGCCAACCAAAGAGCAAAAACAACTCAATGATGAAGGTGTTAATAATGAAATAATTGCTTTGTTGAATGAAAACAAAACTAAAACTGAAATATCAAAATTAATATCTAGAAAGTATAATTTAAATAAAAACGAAGTATATAAAAAGGTTGTTGATTTAAGTGGAAATAACTAAAATACCACAAAGTTTTTTAAATAATATGAAAGAAATATTGAAAGATGACTTTCAATATTTTTATTCGTATTTAGAGAAAAATGAATATAGAAAAAGCGTTACATTAAATTATAAAGCAAGTAGAAAAGACTTTGTGGAACAAAATTTGAAAGGTTTTGAAAAGGTAACTTTGGCCGAACTTGGTTATTATATTCCAAAAGATTTCAAGATTGGAAAATCTCTTTTAAGTCATGCTGGAATAATATATAGTCAAGATTCTTCAGCAATGATACCCGTTGAACTTTTAAATATTGAAAAAGGTGATAGTGTTTTAGATTTGTGTTCAGCTCCAGGGGGTAAGAGCATTCAAATTTTAAATAAAATGCAAGGAAGTGGCGTTTTAGTTTCAAATGAAATAATTAGGTCTAGAGCCAGCATACTTTATGAAAACTTAACAAAAATGGGTTATAATAATTTTGTTTTAACAAACTCAACATCAGAAGATTTTAAAAACTCAAATTTAATATTTGATAAAATTTTAGTTGATGCACCTTGTTCTGGTGAAGGTCTCTTTGCAAAATCAGATGAAATGATTGATTGGAATGAAAAATATATTATGCCTAATGCAACAAGGCAACTTTCAATTTTAGAGAATATTAAGGAGCGTTTAAAGGTTGGTGGGACTCTAGTTTATTCAACTTGTACTTTTAATTTAGAAGAAAACGAAAAAGTTGTTGCAAATTTTTTAAAAGACAATTCCAATTTTGAACTTGTTGAGCCACCTATAAAATTTAAAAACAATTTAACTCCAGGATTTAAAATTGATTCTTTTGAAACAGAAAAAACACTAAGATGTTATCCTCATAAGTGTGGCGGATCAGGGCAGTTTGTTGCTGTTATGCGTAAAACATCGGGAACGGAAAATTTAGAAAAGCCAGTTAAATTTAAAAGCAATCTTAATCAAAAAGAAAAAAAGATAGTTCAAGATTTTTTAAACCAATATTTAAATTTAAACGAGTCAATTATTGATAAATGCTTTAAAATTAATAATAACATCTATATAGCATCAAGTACTATGCAAAATTTTGATAATATAAAAGTTTTGTGTAATGGAACCGTTTTGGGTGAATTAAGAAAAGATATAATAAAGCCCAATCATAGCCTTTTTAAAGGGTTTGCGGAGTACTTTAAATTAAAAATAGAATTGAATGAATCTGATGCAGAAAAATATGTTTTAGGTGAGCAAATAGAACTTAAAGAGAACTTGAAAGGTTATGGTGTTTTCACATATCTAGATTTCCCGCTTGGTGGGTTTAAAGCGAACGGAAATGTTGCAAATAATTTGTATCCTAAGAATTTAAGAAACTAGAGATTTTATTAATTAAATAAATAACTTGCAAATAAAACAAGAGAAAATTGCACTAATAAAATTCATAAATAAAGCTAGGGGAATTGCATATCGCAATTTCTCTATTTTTGTTTTACAAAAGTAAACGGAACTTACAAAAAACACTGCTTCACTAGTCGCCATAATAACACAGGCACACATAGATATATAGCTATCAACGCCATAGTTTTTAAAAATGTTTTCAAGTAATGCTAAACTTCCACTGCCGGAAAAGTTTTTTATAATAACGAGTTCTGCTAATTCACTTGGAATCCCAACAGTTGAAAAAATTGGTGCAAAAATTTGCGATAAGATTTTATTTAGCCCACTTTGATTATATAGTTCAATGGCAATCAATATGGCAACCAGATATGGAAACATTGAGAGAGCTAAATCAAACGAACCTTTAGCTCCATCAACAAATGAGTTATACGCGTTTTTCTTTTTTATTAAACTATACCCAATAAGTGCAACTATGCAACATGGAATGAAAATTGCACCAAACATACTACTCCTTATCTTTAAATATTTTACTAAAAATTTTAACTAGCATAATTGAAATAAACACGCATATGGTTGAGACTAATAGTGTTGGAATAATAATAACGCTTGGATTTTTGCTTCCTGCAAAGATACGCATTCCTATGATCGTGGCGGGGAAAAGTTGCAAGTTGCAAGTGTTTAGAAGCATCAGCATTATCATTGCGTTTGTTGCAAACTTTGTTTTACCTTGCAATAATTGCATTGCTTTAATTCCACTAGGAACGCTTGCATTTCCCATTCCAAGCATATTGCAAGAAAGGTTTATGGATATTTGCGTTTTAGCATCTTCTGGAACTTTTCCAAATAAATACTTTATTGGTTTATTTAATAGTTTTGCTATCTTTTTATCTAACCCAACATTTTCCATAATTTTTAAAAGTCCAAGCCACACGGCATAAATGGCCCACAATTTTAAAGACAAAGATATTGCATTCTCACTGCCATTAAGTAAACATGAAAATGCAATGTTTGGGTTAGTAATTATTAAAATAATTAGCCCAATGCAAGTGATAGTTATCCAAACAATATTCATAGCTTGTCCTTAACACATTATATTCAATTATTTGGCTCTAATATGTGTGAAAATCAAACTTAATACTTTACTTTTTTATTCACCGCTGATATACTTTAAATAGTTTTGTTTCAATAGCTGAAAATAGTTCAATTGAGTTATGTTTAATAAATTATTTTAGACACTTGTTTGTTAAATAAGAATTGTTTCTGGCAATTTATCAACAAAACAGAAAAACATAAAGGAGTTTCACTTATGAACAAAGAAAAATACTATATAACCACACCTATTTATTATGCAAGTGGTAACTTAACAGTGGGCCATTGCTTTAGCACAGTTTTAGCCGATGCTTGCGCTAGATTCAAACGAATGCAAGGTTGTGATGTAATGTTTTTAACTGGTTCTGATGAGCATGGATTGAAAATTGCTCGTAATGCCGAGAAAGCTGGTCTAACTCCAAAGGCATTTGTTGATAAAATTGTTGATGATTTCAAATCGCTTTGGAAACTTCTTGGAATTAGTTATGATAAATTTATAAGAACAACTGATGAAGAACATATAAAATGTGTTGAAAAAATAATGCAAAAATTATTTGATGATGGTAACATTTATCTAGGAAAGTATGAAGGTCATTATTGCGTGCCTTGCGAAACATTTTTCACTGAAAGCCAATTAGTTGATGGCAATTGCCCAGACTGCGGTAGGCCAGTTGAGTTTTCAAGTGAACCTTGCTATTTCTTAAAACTAAGTAAATATCAAAAATTTATTGAAGATTTATTTAAAAGAGAAGATTTCTTAGTTCCAGAGAGTAGAAAAAATGAAATATATAATAACTTTGTTAAACCGGGTATTCAAGACTTATGCATCACAAGGACAACTTTTGATTGGGGTATAAAAGCACCATTTGATCCTAAGCATGTTATTTATGTTTGGTGTGATGCCTTGGTCAATTATATTTCAGCACTTGGCTATGGAACAGATCATGATGAATTATATAAGAAATTTTGGCCAGCAGATGTTCATATCGTTGGTAGAGATATAACACGTTTCCATGTTATAATTTGGCCTATTTTATTGGAAATGTTAGGAATCCCATCACCAAAGCAGGTTCACTCAACAGGTTTTATAACTTTAAAAGGTGATAGAATCTCAAAAAGTAAGAGTAATGGATTTGATCCAAGAACATTGGTTAATAAATATTCAGTTGATTCGCTTAGATACTACCTATTAAAAGAAGGCCCTATCTACACAGATATTCCATACACCAGCGAACTTTTCTTAAAAACAATTAATAGTGATTTGTGCAATGATCTAGGAAACTTAGTTTCAAGAACTATAGCAATGCTTAACCAATCATTTGATGGCGTTATACAAAAGCCTAACAACTTTGATGAAGTTGACACTCAATTAATTAATGAATGCAATGCGTTATATGGAAAAGTTTCAGAGTTTATGAATAGCCAAAGAGTTGATTTTGCAGTTAGGGAAATATTTGCGGTAATTAAAGATGCAAATAAATATATTGACCTAACAACCCCTTGGATTTTAGCGAAATCAGAGGAAGGAAAAGAAAGATTAAAAACGGTTTTGTATGTTTTGGCAGAAGCAATTAGAATTTGCACTGTTTTACTTCAACCATTTCTAATTGAAATTCCAGCAAAAATTTTTGATCAATTAAACACTCCAAAAGAAAAGCAAACATTCGAGTCAGTTAAAAAATTTAGTGCTGAGAATTATGGTTACAAAACGACTAAAAAAGATGCAATATTCCCAAGGATTAATGTTGAAAAAGAATTAGAATTTTTAGATAAACCAAATAATGCGATAGAGCAAAAACAGGAGCCCAAAAAAGAAAAGAAAAAAGTTGAAGAAGTTCAAGAAACTAAAGAAATAACAATTGATGACTTTTGTAAAGTAAATTTGATTGTTGGCAAGGTTGTTAATAGCGAAAAAGTTGAGGGAAGTGATAAACTTCTTAAAAATACGGTTTTAATAAATGGTAAGAAGCGAACAATTGTTAGTGGAATTGCAAAACATTATAAACCAGAAGATATTATTGGCAAAGAAGTAGTTGTGGTTGAAAATTTGAAACCAATCAAATTAAAAGGCATTTTAAGTGAAGGAATGATTCTTTGTGCAGTTGATGAGAAAAACAATAAATTGTGCCTTGTGTCTCCAGCAACTGAGATGCCAGATGGAAGTAAGGTATGTTAAAATTCATTGACTCTCATGCTCATTTAACAGATTCCAAATATGATAACATAAGAGAGAATTTAATAAACTCTCTTTCAAATGATGGAATAAAAAGTGTGTTCACTGTGGCATATGATGATATATCTTCAAAAGAATGTGTATATTTGGCTCAAAAGTATGAAAACGTATATGCAATTATTGGTGTTCATCCTGATGAGGTGAAATGCTATAATGCAGAAACTGAAAAAATGTTAAGAAACTTAGCTAAAGAACCTAAAGTTTTAGCAATAGGTGAAATAGGCTTAGATTATCATAATATTCCATCTAACGCGGATATTGAAAAAACAAAAGAGCTTCAAAAACAAGTTTTTATAAAACAACTTGAAATTGCTCATACATTTAGTTTACCAGTTGTTGTCCACACTCGAGACTCCTTGAATGATGCCTTAAGTGTTTTAGAAGAGCATAAAGATCTTTTAAGTAATGGTGGAGTGATACATTGCTTTTTAGATGGTTATGAAGATTATCAAAGAATAAAAAATCTTGGTTTTAAAATTTCAATTGGTGGAATATTAACTTTTAAAAATGCAAAAAGTTTACAAGAAACAATTAAACTTATTGATATTCAAGATGTAATATTGGAAACTGATTGCCCATATTTAACACCTGAGCCTTTTAGGGGTAAAGTTATCAATGAACCTAAATACACATTATATGTTGCTAGTAAATTAAGTGAATTAAAGAATATTTCAATAGATAAAGTAAGTGAAATTACGAATAAAAATATTCAAGACATTTTCAAAAAATATAAGGGTTAAAGAATTTGGGTAGTAATATTTTAGATAAAGATTTTAGGTTTAATAAAAAATTTGGTCAAAACTTTATATTTGACCAAAATTTTTTGCGCTCAGTGGTTAAGGATTCTGAAATTGATAACAAAACTGATGTTTTAGAAATAGGTGCTGGTGCTGGAACACTAACAAAAGTGCTAGGTGAAAATGCACGAAAAGTTGTGAGTTACGAAATAGACACTAACTTAAAATCCACATTAGAGGAAAATTTGAAAAACTCTTCAAATGTGGAAGTGGTTTTTAAAGATATTATGAAGGCGAGTATGGAAGAAATTGAGAAAAATTTTGAAGGAGACTATGTGCTTATTGCTAACCTTCCATATTACATCACAACTCCAATAATTTTTAAGTTTTTGGAAGATGCAACAAGACTAACAAGATTAGTTATTATGGTTCAACTTGAGGTTGCAAATAGAATATGCTCGAAAGCGGGTTCAAGTGAGTATGGGGCAATTAATCCAGCAATTGATTATCGTGGAACTGCAAAAATAGTGAGAAAAGTAAGCCGAAAAATGTTTACTCCTATGCCAAATGTTGATAGTGCAATAGTTAGAATTGATATTGATAATGATAAATACCAGATAAAAAACAAAAAATTACTAGATAGTGTTATAAAAAGTGCATTTCAAATGAGAAGAAAAACTCTTCAAAACAATCTTAAAAACAGCTTTTCACTCAGTCAGGCGCAACTAGATGAAATATATTCCAAAATGAACTTGGTGGCAGGTGTTAGGGGGGAAACCTTAACCACAACTCAATTTGTGGAGCTAAGTAATTTATTGTTCGAATTAAAAAATAAAGATAATCTAAATATAAACGGATAAAAATTTATCCAATGGTGCTCAAAAAGAAGTACCATTGGATTTTTTATACAAAATTGAGTATTGACATTTCTGTACTTATATTTTAATATATATATATATAATTAAGAATTTGTGTCTATTATTTTTATTTGAAAGGTGGGAAAATTTATGAAATTATACGAATTCATTGTGCCAACGAGTGTTGATAATGGTAATCCGGCAGGCCATAACTCAAACACCAAAGATTTAATCTACATTGATTCATATTCGAATGCTCAAAAGAGTGGCTTAAAAGCGGATTTTATAACTTATCCAACAGATTTTGCTGTGGCGTGTGGTGCTATAATTTCTGAAAAGTATAAGGGAAATGAGAACCGAAAGTCTTGTAAAGAAGTGTTAAGGCATGACAATATAGGCTCAACGCGAAATAATATAAGGCAAGTATATTGTGATGGTAGTGTGGGTGATGCTATAGTTAATGATTTGTCATACACAATAAGACCTATGCTATCGCTAGATTTACAAAAAGTTTTAGATGCAAAACGAGCTGATGATGAATCTTTTAAGATAAGTAATGTTTATCCAAGGTCTCAAGGTTGTGATCATATTATTGAGTTCGGTAGTTTACCTAATTCCTATGTTGGTATGAAGTTAAATGAAAAACTTGAAAACCTATATTCATGGAATCACCTACCAGCAACAAATAAACATTATTATTGTTACTATTATCCAGCATATAACCTTGGATGGGTAGAATATTGTGAACTTAAATATTTTGATGAGTATAGTTATCAAGGAGAAAAGTACGTTCGCGTTGAAGCACTTAAAAACGATTCTCCAAGTAAATTCAAAAATGGTGATGCTTGTTTGGAAAATAAGCCTTATTGGTTTAAAGTTGAACCAATAAAATGGATAATAACAAATTGGACAGAATTACCAACAGACTTGAATCCAAATGGAAGCGGAAAAGCTACATCAATAGATGTTAAATCGTTGCGAGGAATAGTGGCTGGAATACCATACAACATCTCGCTTACTTATAAAAAGTACCACAACTTATGGCAAAATAGTTCTATCCGTGGATTTCTAAATGGCATCAATGTTGATAATATCACTCAAAATGGCAACCCAGACTTAGCAACATCCGACGGTGGCGATTTTACTGATAATAATTTCATTAAACTGGCTTTATCAGAAGAAGTAAAAACTAAAACTTTTATACAAAGAGGGAAACGTATGGCTATCCAAAAACAAAAAGGCTATGGAGTTTCAATTGATGAAACCCCAATGACCACAGATGAACAATTAAACTTCTACTTCCAAAACGGTATACCCTTTATGCTCCACGGCCCAAGTGGTGTTGGTAAAAGTGATAGGGTTAAGCAACTAGATGAAAATTTGGAAAGCATAACCTTAAGAAACGGAATATTACCAGAAGAAATAATAGGAAAAACCCGATATGCCGATGGCGTTGTTGGAAACCCAGATTGGTATGATGAAATAGTTAAAAAAATCAACCAAGGCGAAAGCACTGAAGAAATATTGAAAGAACTAGATATGAATATTGCAAGAAACTCAGGTGAGTGGATTGCTCCAAATTGGTATTCAAAACTAGTTAAAAAATGTGCCGAAGAACCAAACAAACAACACGCTCTTTTCATTGATGAAATAACCAATGTTAGACCTTGTGAACAAAGTTTAGTATTTCACCTAATATTGAATAAATCAATAGGACCAAATGTTGGAAAACTTCCAGATAACGCAGTAGTTATCGCAGCGGGCAACAGCAAAGAAGAAAGTGAAGCGGCATACAATATGCCAGAACCACTATTCCGCAGATTTGGAGCTCATATATACCTAGAACCAAACATTCAAGATTGGTTAGAATGGGGATCAAGACCTCAAAAAGATAACCCATCAAGAACAAACATCCACCCATTAGTTTCAGCATTCGTTGGAACATATGGTGATAAAGTGTTCTATTCAAAATATGATCCAGAAGATCCACCCAAATATGCAATAGATCCAAGAGGCTTAGAACAACTATCAAACATCATCTATGCAAATAACAATGTTATCAGAAAAGAATTAATATTAAACAAATTTGGTGAGGATATTGCCACAAACTTTATAGCATTTGCCAAAAACCCACCAATATCAGCAACAGATGTTTTGCTAGGAAACTATACCCAAGAAGACCTTCCAACAAAATTTGACCAAAAATATACCTTAATGTTATCACTAAGAAACGTTGGAGAAGACAGCGTTCAAGGTGTGAGAAAATTTATGGGTGAAAATCTAGGGGGAGAACTATTATCTCAATTTGATAACATATGGGTTGGAGAGAATTCAGAAAGAGCGATACTTATAAATGAGTTAGGCGATGAAAATATTGAGGTTGAAAAAGGCGATGAAAAGGGTGATCCACTTAATAAACACTATAAAATTACACTAGATGATTTTTGGAAAAATCACCAAGACAATAAAAGTGTGTGCGGAGTATTCTTAAGAACATATGATGAATTGAAGTTGTTCTTAGATGCCACAACCAGCTTGAATGATAGTGAAAATTTAGATATGAGAATTGCTAACAACTATGACTTTTATAGAGAAAATAATTATGGAAAATTTTCTGTTATAACTAGTTATGAAAATATGATATATGTTGATGATAATGTTGAAAAGGGTGTTGAGAGAAGTGCGGAAAATATGAAACCAATAATGAGATTCAACAATGCAAGATTAGACAAAGTTAATATATATAATTTAAGTGACATTGATATAACAGATTGGATTGATGATAAGCAGAAGGATACTTTTAGAAAAATTATAGAAAATCCTTTGACTGGGGAAGATTTTGATAATTTGCCAAAAGAATATCCTGAATGCGAATTGGATCTAAAATAACCAATGAAAAATGTTTTAATTAATTAATAAAAAACAATATGTTTTGAAATATATGTAAAGCAAAACATGTTGTTTTTTTATGTTTATCTTCGTTTTTATTTTGAAATATCTAAAGGTTTATACTGTGCCTAAAATAATGATATGTTAAATGTTGTGTGTAGTATGTTAAAACTAACTCAGCCTTTTTCTCTATTCGACAATATAATTTAAAAATCTTTTTTCCGTTTGACAACTTTTTCATTTAAAATAAATAAATATATATAGTGTGATAAAGGGGGAATTATGAACTTTGTAAAGAAAACAATTCTGCTTTCAAATGATAAAAATGAACTTGCAGTATTAAATATTATTAAAGAAAATAACAATACATTTGGTGGGCTAAAACATTGTAATTTCAACTCCAACAATCTTATTCTTGGAATTTCGGTTGATAACAAGCAAATCTTAAAGCAAAATTTAGTTTTAAATAATGGTACATATAACTTTAAATTTAACAACGCGTTTGATATAAATTCAAACATTGGGTGTGTTATTGTTGATAAAAATGATAACCATTTCACGCCTATAGTTTGGGGGAATAATAATGACATTGTTGATTATAAAGCGTTTATTTTGAATAATTTTGAGAGCGAAATAAATAAGACCAATTTTTCTAAAATTGAATCCGATAATAAAAATTCACAAGGATTTTCGCCTAATCCAGAAGTTAAAAAGGTTTTGAGCGATTTTGATGACAAGGCGAAAGAATTAAATGATATCAATATTGCAATCAATAATGAAGAAACTAAGTTTTTTAATAATGAAAATGCCGAAAGTGTTAATGTAAGTTCAAAAGGAAAAATTCAAAAAAAATTGAGCCCAGAGGAAATGTTTGATGATTCGAATATTGATGATGTTATATCAGAGAGTTTAAGCGATTCTAACAGTGGATTTTTTGATATGATAAGTGAACAAATTGAAGATATATTTTCAAACAATCCTAAGGAGGATAAACTCGAAAATTTGATACCAAATAGTAAATGGGTTAAAGTTAATTTTGATGAAATGGGGAAACAATATGTTATTGGATTGGTTTATGATGAAGGAGTTTTAAAGTATATTTGTTATGGTGTTCCATCAACATATGAGGTCAATCCGCTTAAAGATATGGAGGAGTATTGCCAATGGGTTCCTCTAGATAAAGATGAATCAAACTTAGATGGCTATTGGATAATATTTCAAGATGCAAATAGTGGAGAGTCATTAAAATACTAATTATCCGTAAAATTTGTTAATTTAGTGGAGTTAAATTGATATAAGAATATAAATATATAAAATAATTTCAATTAAAATAGCATTCCTTATTTTAATTGTATAAAACAAAGCTTAATGGAAATAATTAAATAAATGATTTTAGTGTTTGTGTTGATATATAACAGTTTCAAACATTGAAAATAGGTAGGTGAAAATGAGAGTTGGCAAAGTTGGGGTTGAAACCGTTAAAGAAAAAGTAAAGGAACTGCAAGGGAAAAGCATAGAGATGGTTATAAACAAAGGTAGGAATAAATATGTAACTTTAAATGCAATTATTGAAAGTGTTTATCCTAGTATGTTTATTATTAAACCTTTGCAAAAAACTTCTCTTGATAGGTTTAGTTATTCCTATAGTGATATTTTGTGTGGTGAAGTTGTTTTATCAAAGATTAATTCAATTCAAGATGAAGAAATTGGTTAGAGTGATTTTGAAATGTGAGAAGGGTTTTATTTATGCTTTATGTTTAATTTAATTTTTGTTAATGAAATTTGAAATCCTATAGTGAAATATTTGTTAAATAAATATGATAATTAAATAAAATTGTTTATTTAGTTGTCATATTTTTTTTGTTTCCATAATAGAATATACTAACTTAAATTTTTAGGGGGATTTAAAATGGCATTCGAACCAAATTATGAAAAAGTTGTTAGTAGTTTCAGGGTGAAGTTGGGTTCAACACAATCAATTGTTGAATGCAAACTTCCTTTAAATGATGGCAACGGTTTAGTGAAAGTTTTATGTGCAAATGCTAAAGCCTATATTTCAAATAGTGAAATAATTTCAAAAGAAGTTACATATAACGGCTATGTTGGTTTCCAAGTGGTTTATGTTGATGAAACAGGTATGAACCAAGGAATGGACTACACTGCAGAATTTAAAGATAGTTTTGGGCTTGAAAATGAAACTCAGGGCGTTCCTATCATTGAGTGTGGTGTTGTTGATGTTAAGTATAATGTTGTTGGCGGTGAAGTTAGAATAACTGCTGTTATTGAAACCCATATCGATGCAATTGTTAACACAAGTCTTAATGTGTTAGTTGGTTTTAATGATGAAAAAACATTTGTTAAAAATGAAATGCTTGATTACTACACTTTTATGGGAACTGCAAATGAAAGATTTGAGGTTGGAGCAGATTTTGAAATAAAAGATAGTGTTCAAAAAATATTGTCTCTTTGTCCTAGTGTTTATATTGAAAAAGTGTCACTAAACAACAAGTTTTTGACAATAAATGGTGGTTTATTAATAGATGTTAGCTATGTTTCTGATGAAGATAAGTCAATTTTAAGAACATATAAATCTCAAATAGGCTTCACTCAAGAGGTTGCTAATGAAAACATTAATGATGATAGCGTAGTTCAAAGTGTTATTAATGTTATGCTAAATGATATCAAAGTAACAACTTCACTTGATGCTAATTCTGCAATGGTTAACGCGGTTATCCCTTTGCAATATAGTGGATTCGTGATGAATAAAAACTCTATAGATGTTGTTACTGATATTTTTAATTTAAACAATGAATTAAATGTTAACTATGAAAGTGTGGAGTTGTTTAACTCATTAAATTCTGACTTTTATGAAGAAAAAATAAGTGGTGAAACAACTATTGATGAAACGTTGCCATTCATTGATGAAGTTAGTGGTGTTTGTTCTAACAATGTTATTGTTGCAAATACTAGAGTTGTTGAAAATGGAATTTTGGTTGAAGGTATCGCTTCGACATCAGTTTTATACTATAATCGTGAATTGAACACAACAACATCTGTTGAAGTTGAAATTCCGTTCTCTAAAGAGTTAGATTATAAAAATATTCCGGCCGATTATGTTCCAGTTGTTAGTGTAGCCTTCGGCGATGTTGATGCTAGGGGCAAACGTGGAAAAGAAATTGAAATTAATGGAAGATTATATTTCTTTGTTCAATTATATAAAAATGATAATGGTGCGGTAATTTCTGCAGTTGAAATTCAAGATGAGAAAATTGAAGATGATTGCGTTTTATCAATTTATATTGTTAAAGATGGAGACACAATTTGGGACATTGCAAAAGAAATGTCGGTTTCGCCAGATATGATTTTAGAACAAAATCCTGATTTGGAGCTTCCATTAAAAGCTGGCGATAAAGTTGTGATATATAGACCAAAAGATATTTGCTTTAATTGATGTAAAAGTTTTCCGGTAGCATTGATATGTTATGCCGTATCCCTTTAAAGAAACAGGTTTAATACCTGTTTCATTTTTTTACCAAAATCAAGTATACATAGTATTTTTTTGGTCAATTATATGCAAGAGGTAGATTGGATTATGAAAAAAGTTTTTAAATGTTTAGCGATTGTTGGAATTATATTGTTTGGGGTGTTTGGGTTTTGCTCATGTTCGTTATCGAATGCTGGCCAAGAAAAACAATCATATTTGAGGATACATATTCGTGCTAATAGTAATCTAGAGAATGATCAAGCTATAAAGTATCTAGTTAAGGATAAAGTGGTTGAGTATATAACTCCAATTATTGCTGAGTCTAAAACTAAGAACGATTTAAAAAGTAATTTAATTAATAGCAAAAAAAATATTGAAAAATATGTGTGTGGGGTATTAGAAAGGGAAGGCTTCTCTTATGGGTGCTCTATGGAAATAAATAATGAGTTTTTCCCTGCGCGTAATTATGGAGAGTTGACTCTTGAAGCTGATTATTATGATGCCTTAATACTAAATTTGGGTTCTGGTGTTGGCGATAACTGGTGGTGTGTGGTTTATCCGCCTTTATGTTTTGTTAACCAAAATAATTCAAGTAGCGTGGTATATAAAAGCAAGTTGGTGGAAATAATTAAAAAGTTTATTGGGGGTAAATAAACCAAAAATATTCTTTAAAGGTGATATATGCGATTTAAAAAAATAATTGTGTGTGTGTTGATCGTTTTGAGTGGAATAGTTTTTTTAAAGTTTGATAATAAGCTTTTGGCGCAAGACAATAATATAATCGAAGCTCAAACAAGATTAAAAAATTGGGGTTATTATGATGGTGAGATAAATGGTATTTTAGACAATGCAACAATTGATGCGATTATATATTTTCAAAGAACAAATGGTCTGAGTCAAACAGGTAATTTAGATGGTGCAACAGCTGCAGCGTTGGGGATTTATATAAGTGGACAAAATAGCAATGATTTATATTTGCTTGCTAAGTGTATCTATGCGGAGGCGAGAGGTGAGCCATATGTTGGGATGGTTGCTGTTGGTGCGGTGATTTTAAATCGCGTTGCTAGTCCTGATTTTCCAAATTCTGTTTATGGTGTTATTTATCAGCCATGGGCATTCACAGCTGTGCATGATGGACAAATTGATTTAGAGCCAAATGGTGAAGCTTATCAAGCGGCTCAGGATGCTTTAAATGGCTGGGATCCAACCTATGGAAGTTTATATTATTATAATCCTGCAGTGGCAACGAGTAGTTGGATTTTTAATAGGCAAGTAACGGTCACTATTGGTGATCATGTGTTTGCTATATAGAATAGTAGTATGCAATATTTAAACAATTATTGTCAGCAACTATTTAGTTGTTGTCAAGTACTTTAATATAAATGACAATTTAATCAAGGAGAGTATTTTGAAAAAACAAAGATATTATTTAATAGGGATTTCTGTTTCGTTTATTTCTGTGGTAGTGTTGTTTATTGCATTGATAATATCTTTATATGTTTCTATGCAAAAATATTCAACCCAATTGGAGAATAATTATAAAAGTAATCTATATCAATTGGTTCAAAATGTTGATGATTTGCAAGTTGATATGAGCAAGTTAATTGCAACTAGTTCTAAAGAATCTCAAAGAGAAATTTTAACGAATATGCGCACCTCTTGCACTCTTGCGGTTGGAAACCTTAGTATTTTGCCAATTGCTAGCAACAAGGTTGAAAGCGTTAATAATTTTTTTAATATGGTTAGTGGCTTTTCTCAATCGCTTATAGATAAAATAAATAATGACAAAGAGATAGGAGATGAGGAATACTCTAACATTGAAAAGTTATTTGATAAATGCACGATCTTTCTTTATGATATGAATGAGTTTGTTTCGAAAGCTTCATTTGATTATTCAATATTAAAAGATATTGATTTGTCAAACGAGAATGATAGTTCATTCACTGCTGGTGTTGCTAATGGAGATAATCCAGAAAGTGATATGCCAACTTTAATATTTGATGGTCCGTTTGCAGAAAGTGTTGTTGCAAAGGAAGTCAAAGGTTTGCCAGAAACTGTGCTAACTCGAGAAGAGTGTGAAGAAAGATTAGATAGCATTTTGGAATACTACTCTGGTTATCAGGTTGAATATATTGGAGAATCGAGTGGAAAACTTGAAACGTATAATTTTAATTTAAAAAGTGAATCACACACGCTTTATGTGCAGATAACGAAAAGAGGTGGAATGCTATTAAATATCACATCATATGGCGATGGCGGAAAATTAAAATTAAGTGAAGATGAATGCAGAGAGATTGTTTTAAACACTGCGCAACTATTTGGGTTTGAAAACATGCAAGTTGTGTGGGGAATGGAAAATGGAAATGTTTTCTATTTCAATTTAGCACCAGTTGTTGATGAGGTTATTTATTATTCTGATTTGGTTAAAGTTAAGATTGATAAAAGGTTAGGTGTTGTGGTTGGCTGGGATTCGGTCAACTATGCTTATAATCATATTGATAGGGAATCATTTAAATCTAAAGTTGGAATCGTTGAATGCTCCAATAAACTGAATCCACTTTTAACTGTTAAAAGTATGAAAAAGTCACTTATTCCAAATAAGTATTCAGGGGAGACTTTTGCTTATGAATATGTGTGTGAGTGGAATGACTACACATATTATATTTATCTAGATGCATCTAATGGTAACGAGCTTAAAATTATGAGATTAATTTCAACAAACACGGGTGCTTTGCTAATGTGAAAAAAGTGGTTTATAAAGCCACTTTTTTATTGTTATGTTTTTAACAATGGGGTACTATGCAAAATGGTAATATGTTAGACCTTAAATCATAAAAATATTAGCTAAAGTTGTAAATTTAAGTCTATTCATTTGACTATTATTTGTTTTATTTTTATAATATATATATTATTATATTTATATATGTGCACACGTGCACGCGCAATATATTATTATAAATAATAAAAATAATATTTATTTAATTTTTTCAAAAGATAAGTAATGGAGAATGAAAGATGAAAATTTTAAAAAAGATTTTATTGGTTTTAGTTTTTGCCTTTAGTTGCGTTGCAACTTTTGTTTCTTGTGGTAAACCGGATTATTCTAAAGCATCAATTGAAATTTCAGTTGTTACTTCTGATGGTGACCGCGTTGAAAATGGTGGTTTAATTTCTAAAGGTGAAAAAACTATTAAATTAACAGCTGAGATTAAAAATGCACCAAAGAATATGGATAAAACTCTTGAGGTTGAAATTGTGAATCAGCCAAAAGATGTTGTGACGTTAAATTCTAAAGTTGCAAGCAAACAGGGAGAATTATCAGCTGAATATAACATAAATTCTGATGGTAAAGTTTCATTGAAAGTATATTCAAAAGAAAAGAGTTCGATTCAGAGTGTGTATTTTTTTGATGTTGTAACCTTGGTGAATTCTATGCAATTTAAGTCAGATGTTGTTTTTATTGAAAGGGGAACAACTGTTGACTTATCTCAAGTTGGCATAGATCCATCAAATTGGATAAATTCAAATATTTCATTCTCAGAATATAGTTACATAAATCTTGGTTTAAGTGCATCAGGATCCACAGATTCTTCATTAAATGCAATAAATGAATATTTGAAAAATTCAAATAAATTGATAATACCAGCAGATTCAACTATTCAAAATTTTACACTTGAAGTTATTGCCAAGGATACGAATGGTGAAAGTATTGAAATAGATGGTGAAGAATTAAAAACAACTGCTCAAGTTTGCGTTATTGATAAATTAAACACAAATTTGGTTGTCCCAATTTCAGTGAGGAACTCTAAATTTGGCTATGTTTATGAACTTTTAAATAATGGTTTAAGATTGGCAAATGCAAATTCTTCTATTGATTTTGTGAAAATTGGTAATCAAATTGATTATAGAACCGCTGGCGTTATGTTTTGTGTTCAAAGCAATAATGGTTCAATTGATATAGATGGAGTAAAGTATTCTAATGTGTTTGACCTAACTGCGGGAAGATACATAGGAACTGATAACACCGCAGTTGATGTAAAGTATTCAGTTGAAGCAATAAGATCAACAAACAACATCTTTGCCGAATATTTCACAGATCAAAATGGTTTAAAAAATGTGTTTATCGTTTCAAATGATAGTAATTTAACAACAGAAAATATAAAATTTAATTTTGCATATTCAGATAAAAATAATAGTGCAGGATTAGGTTCACTTGATGAACAGCTAGTGTCTTTAAAAGTTTCTGTTGAGGAATATCCAACAAATATTAGCGTTTATAGTGAGAATGATTTAATAAATCCAATTGGCTCAGATCAAGAAATTGTTGTTTATAAGCAATATTTTAACAACATTATTGGAACGCCGTTGGTTGTTAAAATGATGAGTGAGTTGGGTGAACTGGAAAAAAGCCCATTTAAAGTTTCAGTTGGAACGAAGTCTGATGGTAAATTTACTCCAACTGATAAAAACGAATTTAATGTGTTTTTATATAACTCATCTGTTAATTACAATAACTCATCTTTAGAAATTAGCGGAGGAGAAACAATTAAACTAGCTTTGGGGGATTTGCTTAAAAACACAAACCAAGCAGTTGAAAGAGTTCTTAGAATAACATCGGTTCTTTATCCTGAAACATATTTTGATATTAAATTGGTGGTTATTCCAACCGAATTAAAGTTTATCACAACTATCGACACTCAATATGTTGTGCATAACACTTCTTTAGACTATAATTTTAATGCCACTTGGCTTAGTGAAGGATTTTCTATTGATAAAAAATACTTCAATGAAAATAGTTTTAAGTCGTTTGGGGATCTTAAATATCAACTTGATGATTCAAATGAAGTGATCGAAAGTGTTGAAATGATTAAAGTTAACAACTATTTCAAAGGATTAAAGATTAAAACAAAAGTTAACACAACTGGAAAAGCAACTATAACTATTGCATTAACTAATGGTTCAAAATTAGTTTTAAATGTTGAATGTTATATTCCAATTGATGGTGGAATATCAACTGGCTTTATTAAAGTTGGTGAAAACGAAAAACATGTTAAGATGTTTAAAGAAGAAGATGAACTTGAGTCTATTACAGCTCTTGTTGGGGATTCTGCTTTGCTAACCTTGAATTATGATGATGTTGAATTTAAAAATACTAACATTTCAAATACCTTGCGTTACACTATTGAATCAAGTGACACAAAAGCTGTTGAAATAATAAGTGGAAATATATTAAAAGTTGTTGGCGTTAGTGAAAATGTTCAAATAACAGTAACTGTTTTTGGTAAAAATAAACCTGAAGATCCAAAAATGTTGCCTATAGATGCACATTGCGAATTTAAGTTCCAAATTAAGGTTTATGTTCCAAATAAATATGTTTCAATTTCACCATCAAATATTCCATCACTATTGGATTCTAGCAAGGCAAATAAATATCTTATTATAAATGGAAAATCTCAATATGATTTATTTGCGAAGTCGGATATCGAGGTTTCTTTAGAAAAAAATAACAAGGTTGAATACGAGTGGTTTATTAATGGAAAGCGTGTTGGAGAAGATAGTCAAAAAACGGAGATTATATATTCTTCAAAAACAATTTATGTTAATTATCAACCTTATGAAGCCGGCAATAAATTATCTTCACTTAGTGTTGACTGTTCAGATTTATGGGGCGTAACAAACAACGAACCATCTAGTTTTAAACTTTCAATTGCATGTAATATTGTGGAAACATATGAGGATATTAATGGTGCTTCATATGAAAATATCAAAACTGTTTCTTGCGAAATTGTGGTAAAAAATATTGTTAAAACTATGTCTGTTATGCCAATTATTGCCAATAACCTTATTGATTTTGACATAAGAGATATGGAACAAGATGATGATGTTGTTGTTGATAGTTATGTATTTAAAAAAGACAGTACTAAAAATGAATACACTTTCAGTTTTATAACTAGTCCATCAAATGCAGAAGTTAAAGACTTAATTGCTTTTGATTATGATATTAATAATTTAGAAATAAATGTTGATAATGAAAACCAAAAAGCTTCAGTTAGAGTTTTGAAATATGCTAAAAATTCAACTCCAAGTTTCACATTCAAATTAGGGGCTTTAGATAGCGTTAATAGTGGCTTAAAATATGAAACTTACAAGCAAATTATTGTTCAAGTTGAAGATGGAAAAAATGTTCCATTTCAAATAGAAAACGAAAGAGAACTTAGTTTAATTAGTGAAAATCCTAATTTGAATTATGTGTTAACTAATAATATCTATTTAACTCCAAGTTTTAAACCAATTGAGAAATTTAGTGGAAGTTTAAGTGGCTTGCATACTCTTCCAGATGACTCAAGTTTCTTATATTCAATTAACAATTTAATTATAACAAGCGATAATGATAACAATAGATATGGCTTGTTTAGAGAGCTTGAGAATGCTACAATTGAAAATCTTATTTTGAATAATATCAGTATTAATATTGAAGTTAATGAAAACAATCTAAAGAATGAAGGGTTGTTTGTTGGTGCAATTGCAGGTAAGGCTACAAACTCAAATATTATTAACTGTTCAGTTTCAGATAATAAGTTTTCTTCAATTAACGGATCGTTAGTTTCAAGCATTGTTGAATCTGGAATTAGTTTAACAACTTCAACTTTATTAAGTGGAAGCATTTATGTCGGTGGATTTATTGGTTCACATTCAGGTTCGGGGCAAATTAAAAACCCATCATCAAGAATTTCAATTGATTTTTATAAGGCTGTGAGAAACAATGTTGCTTTAGCATATTATATTGGCGGTGTTGCTGGTTCAAGTTCTGGAGCTATTAATAGCGATTTAGAATCAACTGGATTGTCGGCAAATCTAAATAATTATGATGTTCAAGTTGTTATCAATAGTTCATTAATGAAAAATTATTTGTCAACCAATATTGATGAGGGCAGAACAAATCCAGGTTATATTGGCGGTGTGGTTGGTTTAAATAGTGGAACTATTTCAGTTTTATCAGTTCGTCCAGTTATATTTGGGGGCAATAATATTGGTGGCCTTTCGGGTTCGAATGGCAATTTAGTTTCTGAAAATACAGTTTCACCAGTTATCTATGGGTATTCAAACATTGGTGGTGCAGTCGGTGCTAACAATGAAAATGGTGAGTTGACTTCAAACAAAGTTCAAGTTTTTGATTTTGAAGATGTTTATTCGTTTATGAATTCTGGAATTGTTGGTTTAGATAATCTTGGAGGATTAGTTGGTTTAAATAACTCAACAAAAGATTTAAAATTCAACTCTTTCTATTCATATATGGGCAAATTAACATATGATGACTTCAATAATCCATTTGAGCTATCTATTCCAGTAAGATATTTTGGCGATATAGTTTCGTGGAATAATAGTGAAAGGAGTTTCTATGCTGGTGGCTTAATCGGAAAGTCAGGATCTAATGTGAAGGTTTCAAACTCGTTTTTCAAAGGTGCTATTGTTGCGAATAAAAGCTATAAAGCCGTTGTGGCGGGTGTGCTTGGAAATGGAACATTAACTTTATTAAATAGTGGAATAGTTTTAAACACTAAACTGCAAGAAGATGTTACACCAAGTGGATATTTACTAGACTATGCAAGCGCCTCAAATTCATATGCAATTTTAAATGGTGAAGGGGATGCTGATTCTATAATTGATAGATATAGATACTCTCCAACAGAAGAAAAGATAAATAAATTAGCTGGATTTAATCAAGAAGATTTAAAATTAATAAAGAATTATAATGGAATCAGTTACAAGATAACATTTAATGGTTCATCTTATGATGTTCAAAAATCTGATGGTTCTGGCGAGTCAATAAACCTTTCTATTGAAGATGGTAATAGCATCTTTGGTATCACACTAGAATCATTTATTGAAGATAATACAAACATTAAAGATAAAACATTCTATAAACATTATTCAAACAGTGGAATACTAGAGTATCCCATTCCTTTTGGTGCGACCAAAATAAATAAAAATGGTGGGGTTAACCTTGTTATAGATGTTCCACCACAAGATTTAAAAATAGAAGATGCTTTAGAAGTTGAGAAGTTTGAAAAAATAACGAAAGAGGGTGACTATAATTCTCAAAGTTATAGTAATTTAAGTGATAGAATAATTATCAAATATAACGAGTTAAAAGTTGAAGCTGATACAAGTGGTGCAAAATACACACAAATTGAAAAAGATGGCGTTATAAAAACTATTAAAGTCTTTGAGGATAAATACTATGATTATAATGGAGATGGCGTTTTAAATTCGTTTGAAAAAATAAGTTCCGTTCAATTAAATAGTAAAATTGAATCATCAAATGAATATCTTATTGCTTTCGGTGGTGAGGAAGATTCTTTATATAATGTTATAGTTATTCCAGAGTTTTTGCAAAACACAAAAATTGATGTTTCAGTAGATAGGGCAGGAATAATTGAATTGATTTCACGCGATGGAAAAACATACATCAAAACCTTAAGAGATGGTGAAGTTACTCTAATATTTAGGTCATTATTTAACTCTAGTTTACGAATAGAAAAGAAAATTTCGGTTGTTAAAAAAATAAATAAAGTTGATGCTTACCTTAATAATAATCTTTCAAGTTCTATCTCTGAAGGCTTTGAAGTTAAAATTTTAAAAGGTAATAGTTCAAGTATTAAATTTGTTTCAAGTGCAACCACAGAAGAAATTACTGACACATTAGCCGATGCATATGGAAACCTAGTTTTGGATAGCAATACTTCTTTATATTCAAATGGATATAGAGTATATTTGGCAGAAATTGTTGGAAGTGATTACAAAATTAAGGAGTACTCAGGCGAAGGTGCTTTAACTAAAGCTCGAGAAGATTGTGCTGAATTAAATTCAAAATTAATTCCAAATAATAGTAAATTTGAGATTCTTGAAAAAATTAAATTAGTGGATGGGGTAGAAACTAGTGTTTATTATATCTATTTTGATGTTAAATCATCAATAGGCGAGTTCTCAATTTACGGAAAAGATGTTGAAAAGTTTAATTTTAAGGCAGTTCCATTTTATTACGCGGATGAAGGCAGTGAAAGCCTTGTCGCAGAATTAGAAACAAGTTTTGATTTCACAGTTAATGTTTTAAATGGAACAAAGGCAATTTCAGCAAAAGTTTCAGAAACCGAAATATATCCATCAACTCCAGTAAATTTAACTTTAACTATGAATTCTGATGATGAAGAATCTGAAGTATATTTAGTTGCATCAAAAGAAATAAAGAATGGAAATGAATTACTGATTGAAACAAGTGACCTTCCTTCATATAATTCAATTCAAAGCAACACAACTGGAGAATCATTCGTTAAAGAAGGAAAGAGTTACATATATTATTTGTTGCCAATATGTGATGGATTTACTGAAGTTAAAACTATTCAATTGGGTGATTTCGTTTTAACATTGAATTCGGTTGAAAATAATACTATAACTAATGCTATAACTTATTCTTTTAGGTTGGAAGTTTCTGATGAAGTGTTATACACAATGGATCCGCAAACAAAATTAAGCTTTAAATTCTTTACAATTTTAAGCTCTCAATCTGCAGACACTCCATATATTGAAAGTTTAGGTGAAGCAGAGACAAAAATAAGTATTTATCAAGAACCTTTGCAAGATATAGATTCATCACACTACGCAGGAATCACTTTAAAGTCATTTGATATTGGAACCGGGGAATATTCGAATACATATGAAATTGGTCAAGGAAACAAAGCTTTTGAATTAGTTGAGGGCTATCCTGGTTTGCTAGAATTAAGATTGAAGCCACTATATGCAAGGCTTGACTATATTGAAATTGTTTCATCTCTAAATGCAGGAAAATATATTCAGTTAGAGCAAATGGTTAGAAATTGTGTTATCGACACAAACTCAAATATTAAGAATACAATTGTTCCAGATGGCTCATATTCTGTGTTGAGTCAAGAAGATGTTTCGGTTAGGACAGCACTTGGTAAGGGAATAAAATTATCAAAAAATAGTTACTCGTTTAAGTTAAATAATCAAGATGTTTATGGTTACGATGGATTATATTACATTAAAACATTAATTTCTGGAATTACAAATGCAACCCAAGATTTCACGTTGCACATAACTGGATTTAATTATGATTCTAACGGCGAATTGCAGGAAGTTTATTATGATAGTTTCAATATAACTCCAATTCAAGCGCCATATGTTGATATCACAACAGAAACTGGAAGAGATCAAGATGCAATTGGTGTGGGAATAGAGCATAATTTTGTGATTGAAGGAAGCAATATTGATGGTGTTAACACAACAATTGCTGCAATTAACTTCTTGAAAAAAGATGATGCAACGGGTAAATTTACTGCGTACGATATTAATGATTTTTCGAATGAATCAATAATTAATGAATATTTATCAAAGTCAAGTAATTTCTTAACTCAATCAATAAATGGCCAAGGCAAGACTATTTACAAATTTACAACTAATGGAGATTACTTAAAAGATCTTATTGGAAAAGATTTTGGATTTGAAATAGTTGTTCGAAAAGTTATAAAGGGTAGAGAGTATACATACTCAGACAGAGTTTATTATCGTCCAACTTTATTTGAAATAACAGGCTTTAATGTTGAAAGAGTATCAAATGGCAACTTCTTAGGAAGTTTTAATCAAGAATATCCACTTGAACTAACAATAAATTTCAATTATTCAAATGAAGCAAAGAACTTTATTTTAGATATTAATGTAGATGGAACGAGTTTAACAATTGAAAAAATCAATACAGAAATTATAAAAAGAGTAATTTCGAGTGGATTAAATAGTGATGGTAATGGTACAAAAACTTGGTTCAGTGTTTTTGATGAAGCAAATGGTGTTACTTATTCAAACTTAAAAGTGAAATCTTATGATGATTATATAATCTCATATTCAAGTTCGGAAAATAAATTAAAAATTAGAATAACAAATTCAAGCACAACTTCAAAATTAGTGGCTCAATTTAAAGTTGATTATTTGAGTGGAGATTTTAAATATAATATTCCAGAAAGTGGAACACTTGATGAAAAAATTGATGGCACTGTTGATAATATCATTAACTCACTTATCAAAATCAATGATGTTAACTACACGAATAATTATGATAAAGACTTAACAATCAAACAATATTCAACGGTAGACTTTTCATATTCATTTAGTGAAGAGTTTGGATTCGAAATGGCTAAATTATCAAACGAAGAATATCCAGAACCAATTTACAATGCAGAGCAATTAACGGATAGTTGGATAGTTGAAGGCGTTCACTATATTTTAATGAATGATATAGAATTAGAGAATTTTGTTCCGCTAACTAAAGCAATTGCAAGTTTAGATGGAAATGGTTATGTTATCACACTAAAGAGTTTTGATAATGATAACTTAACGAACATAAATGAATATGGTTTTTATGGAAAACTTCCAAAAACCACCACTTTGAAAAACTTAATTATCGAAATTCCATATAATTCTTCAAAAGATAAATCTATTGAAACACAGTCATCAAACTTTATAACTAAATCAGGTGACAATTATAATGTTGCATCAGATTTTAGTATTTTAAAAGATGATATTAATAGCATTAAATTTGGTGTTGTTGCGGGTATTAATGAAGGAATAATAACGAATTGTTTAGTAACAAGCAATGCTAATGTTTATAGATTAGAAAATGATGCTTCAAGATATGGCAAATTGGCTAATATAATTTCATCTGAAGAATATAGAAACAAAAGTATTGCGGAATTAAGCTTGATGAGTGCAAACCTTTATAGCGATGCCGAAATTGGAATAGAAGCAGGATCAAACAATAAACTAAAAAATAGAAACTATCAACAAAACACATCTAATAGATTAATCTCAGTGTTATCAGTTTTATCGAAAGATGAAGCAAGCAATGCGATAACAAGAGTTGCGGGATTGGTTGGTGTTAACGAAAGCACAGGTTACATAACCAATAGCGGAGTTGAAGACCTATCAATTGTTAGTGTTGGTTACGTTTCTGGGTTAGTTTCTGAAAATAATGGCAATATTAGTTCAAGCTATTTTAAAGGTGCAAACATTATAAATAGTGGAAGCCAAGAGCAAGCTAATAGTGGAACTGCTGGCTTGGTTGTTGAAAATAAAGCAAGTGCAAAAATTCAATTTAGTTATGTTTATGGAAGAGATATTGCTAGTAGTGAAGTTGGCGGTAGCACTAATTTTGCTAACTCCGTTTCACTAGTTTCAAAGTCTGGATTAGATGATTATTATGGTTACACAGTTCAAAATATAATTAAAGGTCGTGCGTTTGGTTCAACTGTTTGGGCAAATAAAGCAAGTGCGGGTTTTGTGTACACAAACGAAGGTTTAATTGCAAACTCATACTCAAATATTGTTGTTGCTGGAACAACATCAGCGGGATTTGTTTATCAAAATGGTGCTTCATCAGGGCTTGAAGCTAAGATAGATAACTGCTACTCAATTAGTTCAATTTTAAGAGACCAAAGTAAAAACAAATCACCATTTATAGGTGTTGAAGATGATATTTCAAAAGATAGTGGAACAACATTAAATAGTTACTATCTTCAAATTGATGCTGAAGATTATGCAAATATCTTTGATGAATTAATTGCTAAAGGGAAAAGCCTTCAAGAGGCAAGGTCAATTATGGAAGTTGCAGTTGCTGGAGCGTTGGGTTCAACTGAAGAAACAGGCTCAAGCAGTGAAACAACCACAGTTCACACTAAAGGCGGAAAAACAATTACAGTTAAAAATTCTTGCATAGAATATTTTGAAGGAACAATTAAGAGTGGAAGGGCTCTAAGTGTTAATGCATTTGGAAATTATAGTTCGTTTGATTCTTTTGCGTTTAATTCAGACTATTCTAAAAATTCAGCGGGAACAGTTTCTAAATCGGTATGGTTTATTCCAAATAACAGTGCCGATAGAGATTATGCTAAATACTTCAAATATAACTCTCCAAATATGGTTGGCTTTCCTCAATTGGTTTCTGCTAATTTAAATACAACATCATTAAAAGTTTCAAATTATATTAAATCATTAGATGAAAAAACTTCAACAGATCCGGAATTTGTGGGAGTGTTAAAAGAAATGCATATTGAAGTTTCTCCAAGTGAAGGCCTTTCATATGAAAATATGTTCAAACTTCTAAATGGTGAAACGGTAACAGGTTATTCTTTAGCTTATGCAAGCCAATATGAAGTTTCAGCGTATAACAATCTAAAGTTGATTCGTAGTGAAATCAAGTTGGTGGCTGAATGGAATAGTTTAGATGCTGAAACAAAATCAAAATACAACGGAGTGCTTGAGAATTATTACAAATCAAAGTTGTTTGAAATTTTAAATAAAATTAATGCTGTAACAACTTACACATATTATAATGTAACAGCTAAATATGATATCCAAAGTAAAGCATCTTCAAATATTTCAATAATTTATGGTGAAAGTGTTTTGAATCCTTATTTAGTTGACACCTCAACTGATTTTAATATCTATGTTGGGCAAGTAGTTGAGAATGGTGAATTAAACACAACAAATTTAGATAAACATTTAAGGTTTATTTCGGATATCAATTTTGATAATGTTGAATTCTTATTAAACACATACGATGTTGAATTCTATGGTGATTTGGAAGGAAACGGATTAAAACTTGAGAATTATTATGTTAATGCAAATAATGAAACTCAAGAACTTGGTATTTTCAAATCAATCATTGAAAAAGAAAGAAAAGATAAAGATGGTAAAATAATTTCAACTGAAACTGGAAGAGTAAGAAATTTAAATATCATCGTTGATAAAATCGATGGTTCAAAAGCGCGCTATGTTGGAGCGTTAGCGGGAAGTATTGATGGTGGTGAAGTTTTAAATATTAGCATTTCTGGTAAAAACGAAGAAAGTATAATCACTGGTAAAAACGCAGTTGGTGGTGTTGCTGGAATAGTTAAAGGAAATAGTAAATTATTTAATGTTTCAAGTTCGGTTAGTTTATTTGCAAAATATTACTATTTAACAAATAAATTTGATCCAACTATTGGAAATATAACGATTGGATCAAATGCAACATCTCATAAATTTAATGTTTATGTTGAAAATAGTGATGGTTCAAGCAATATCGATCAAGTTTCTTATGCAGGTGGTATTGCAGGAATCCTTAATGTTGGAGCATTTAGCAGTGAAGATGCTTATGAAGCGGAAAAGGAAATAAGTGCTAATATACGCGCTAACCAAGTGAGTGGAGATATTTCAATTGAAGCGGAAGTTGTTGGAGGCTTATTTGGTTTTGTTGGTAGATTATCTGTTGTGACCGACTCAAAACTTTTAGTTTCAAGTGAAATGAGATTAAAAGCAAGTTCTATTGCTGGTGGTGTGGCTGGTTTCAATATTGGAAAGATCACAAGATCATATGTCGCTCACGATGAACTTACTCAAAAAGAAATAGATAACAAAATCATAAACTGGTTGAATTCATTAAAGAATGAAGATAGTAATTCAATAGTTTTGAATATAAGTGGTTTAAACGATGTTAAAACTCTATATGATGGCAATGCTCATTTTATTGGAGGAATAGCAGGTGTTAACCAGGGCGGTGAAATTAGTTATTCTTATAATAGAGTTGATGTTGCTAATATTAAATCAAAATATGCTGGTGGTTTAATTGGTTTATCAGTTGGTTCAAGTTTAATTGATGTGTACACAACTGCATCAACATTTGCTTTCACAGCGTATGGTGGAGCAATCGGCTTGCAAACAATTTACCAAGCCGATCATAACTTATATGTTGGAAATATTGTTAGTAGTCCAGTTCTATATTTCATAAATAATCAAACAGATATGCAAAGTCAAAAAACTTTGTTAAATTCTGATGTTTTAAGTGTTGATAAATTAGTTTCAGCTAATATTTGGGAGCAAAGCCATAAGGCTGTGTCTAGAAATAAATATGGTAATTCAATAGAAGCAAAAATGGGTTCATTTATTGGTTACTCAACAACTTATCAAATGGCAAAAAACGAGCGTGATGCTTGGTTCAACACAAACACGATTTCAATTCAAGATAGAATCAAAAATGATAATAACTACTTTATGTTTGCTTATAAAGATGATTCAACTCAAACTGATATAATTTGTGAAATTGGGAATAGCACTGATATTTCAATTGATGGTGATATTCGAAATGAAATTTATACAAGTGGTTTACAAAACTTAATAACAAATAATAATAACGAAATCACAAGTAAGCAAAACGAGATTTCCAATGCACAAACTGAACTAAATAATCTGTTAGAAAAAGAAAAAGCTCAAGAATTATCTGATGCTGAAAAAGAGAATAAAAAAGTGCTTCAAGAAAAATTGCCAAAATTAAATTCAGAATTGGCTGAACTTTTTGAAATACGCAAAACACTAAGAGTTGTGGCATATAAGGCAGATGATAAAGAAATCGCTTATTCGGGTGTTTATGAACAAATTTATAATTTCTCAAGGTTGCAAAATTACGGAAGTTTAAGAACATTATACGAATTTTATGATGGAATTTTTGTTGGCAAAGAAACAAAAAACAACATCTCAACAATCAGTCTTAGTCATAATGTGTCATCAAAGGGTGACCAATATGAGAGTTTTACTGGTGAGATTCAATCAAGAGTTTATAGTAGTTGGAATAAATCAATGTGGAGTGGAATCACTTATGGAAATTCAACTCGAAATAAAGTTAATTTATTCCCAGAAATAACATACATTCCAAGCAAAGAAGTTGTTTTGGTTTATTCATGGCAAGATATTGTGAATAACATATCATCAAGTCCTAGTGCAACATATATTTTGATGAATGATATTGAAGCAACAAATTCAATAGAAGAAGAATTTTCAGGTACTTTAAAGAGCAATAGAGATGCATCAACGGGTGAATATAAATGTTATAATATTGTTCTAGGTTATAAATCTCATGATGCAGGCGTTAAGCATAGAACGGAAAATGATAATGTAACATATTTATTTAAAAATGTTAAAAATGCAGAATTCTATTCATTTAATATCGTTGTTCCAAAGGATATATCAGCTGAGGGCACATACGGAGCATTATTCAAAACAAATAGCGGTGAAGATGAAACAATTATTTCAAATGTAAGTATCAAAGGAATTAAATCGGAATATAATAACGATTTTGAAGGTGATATTGATAGTATTACATACAATAATGGAACAGAATTTAAATCAACTCCAACATTAGATTCTTCTAGAAAGATTACTATTTCTAACGCTGAGAATGTTGGATTGATTGCTGGAAAGGCAAAAAACTTAACATTATATTATGATAATAATAAATATGCAGTTGATTCTATTAAGTTAGAAGTAACTTCAATAGAATATGATGATAACGATTCATCTTCATATATTGGCGGAGTAGTGGGTTACTTAGAAGCCACCACTTCAGCCGGAAATGGTGTTAAGGTTCAAAATTTTAGAATAAATGTTAACACGATTGATTCAAATAAGCGTTGCGAATTAGCAGTTGGTGGATTATTTGGTTATGCATCATGCAACGGTTATTTCGATGAGTTATCTATTGATGAAAACTCAACAATATCAGTTTCAGTTGGAAATGCAACCCAAACACCGAATTTTACGAGCGGAGTGTTTGTTGGTGGTCTTGTTGGAATAAGTGAGGCAACAATTTTCAACTCAAAAACAAATGGAACAGCAATAAATATAACGGATTATGCAAAGAAGACTGATTATAGTACTCCTCCATATGATTATGGAACATACTTCTATATCGGTGGATCTGTTGGCTACTTAAACAAAAAGTCTTCAATTAATTTATATAATTCTTTAGACACTATTTCTTCTAGTGCTATAATTACCTACAATAATTATTCTGGCGGTGCGTTAGTTGGTGGTATACTAGGCTCAACAGGAACTGGCGGTTATCATGCAACATTAGATTTTGAAAGAACTATTGTGAGAAATGGTGAAACCAATATTGGTTCAAATGGGTTAAGTAATTTGACTTCATTAGCTAAAATAACCATAAATATTAGTTCGGATTATTCAAATAATGGATTTAGAGATGTAAGTGCAATAGGTGGTGTTGCAGGTGCTGTTAAAAATTCAGTTAGATTTGAAAATATTAACGTATCAAATTCCAAAATTGAATTTAAGCAAAGTGAGATGGTCTTAAAAACTTTAGAAGAATTGATGATTGGTGGAGTTGTTGGATATGTATCAAACACAAACGTCTCAAACATAATTGCTTCATCATGTTCAATTAATATTAATGATAAAATGGCTATTAAACTTAACTCGATTTCTATGTGTTTTGGTAGAGCAATTAATCTTAATATGCAAAAGGTTGTTGTTGATTCGAGTTGTGAATTAAAGATTGATAAAATTTTTACAATAGAACATGGTGTTGGTGGAGTTGTTGGTTATGGTGAAAATATTTCATTAACGCAATGTATTGTTTCAATGAAAGAATTTAATATTGATGCAGGCTTATGTGCTATTGGCGGATTGATTGGTGAAGCAAATAATATTAATTCAATCACACTTTGCCAAGTTGACATATCAAAATTTAAAACAACTAAAAATTCAAGTAATGTTGGTGGGTTCATTGGTATTTTATTAACCGAGAGTAAAGCTTTAATAATTGATTCTTCAATTTCATCATCAGTGTTTGATGTTAAGGATGATAATGATTCTTCAATAGGTGGAATGATTGGTTTTATAAAAAACAACGATCAAGGATTATCAATTATTAATTCATATGCAATTATCAAAATAAGAACAGATTTATTGGTGAATGGTGATGAAGAGAAAAAAGTTGATAGGTATGGTGCGATTATTGGGAAACTTGAGGAAGGCGTAAAGGTAGATTCAAGTAAAATCAAAGCGTACTATAATGCAGATATACTACCTATTAATAATGGCTATGGAATTGCTCTTGGCGTTAAAGAATTTATGAACAACACAAACTCAACAATTGAGAATAGATTGAGTGAAGGATTGCCATATGCAAATCCAAACTTCACATTTGAAAATATTATACCAGAAGAAAAAGATGAAGAAGGCGATATAACTCAAATTGAATATAATTCATATCCACTATTAACTTGGATTTATAATGATTCAGAGCTAAAAGAATTAATATACAAAAAAGGTTCAAATTTGGTTCCTATAGTTATTGAATCAATAGAAAATGAATTAAATTATGATTCTATTATCACAAACAATTATAAAATAAGTGGTGATACTTTAATAAATAAAACTATTTATTTCAATTCAAGCAAAGAATTATTAGAAAATATTACTATTAATGAAATTGATTCACTTTCTGTGGTTTATGGAATAAACTATGCTGAAAGTAACAATGAAACATTAGTTTCTGTCAATAATGGTATAGTTTCTGGCATAAATAATAATAGCGATTCATGCATAGTAGTTAACAATAACGGAATAGTTGTAAACTTAAACAACAACGCCATAAGTGCATTCCCAATAAAAACTAATAATGGATTAATTATATATTCATCTATAAAAACTAATAGTAGTAGTGCAATTTTAGGTTTAGGAACAATATATGAAACAAGAATAGATTCTAATAGTGCTACTGCAGAAGTTCTAAAAGGTGCAAACAAATTTATTAATTCTTATGTTATATATAATGGAACTTACACTTATTATGATGAATTAGATAATATGGTTTCTGGTTCAAATTCAATCGATGCATTCTACAATACAGAATCAGGAAAGTACACACTTGACTTTAATGATGCCTTCACAATGATAAATGTAAATGATTTAGATGATGAAGGAAAAGTATCGTTCTTGAATAAAGGTAACCCAATTTTAAAATGGGAGTTAAATACTTATAATAGAAATGGTGAATGGTATTATTCTAAGTTGAATACAACTAACTTTAGCATTAAACCAACTGATATTGAATACAACACATATCGTGAATTTATGTGGGTTTATTCGTTCTTTGATGAAAATGGTGATGTTAAAAGCGAAAATATTCCTCTTCAAATTGATAATATATATGTTATTACCAAACCTGAACAGTTAGGTTATATTGCATATCAAATCAATTCTGGAATTCTTGATTCAACAGAAATTGCCTTATTATTTGTTAATGCAAACGAAAACAAAGATAACAATTTTGAAATTAATTTTGCAGGTAGATTATTCTCTCCAATTGGAATAGAGGCTACTCCATTCAAAGGAAGTATTAATGGTGGTCACGATGAAAACGTGCTGCTAAAAAATATTTCAGTTATTGATGAAGAATATGCAGGGTTGATTGGCGTTGCTGAAAACACTTATTCATCATTAATAACTCCAACCACTGGAACAAGCACAAATGTTTATAATATCACAATTGAGGATTCATCATTTGTTGCTTTAAACGAAAATGGTGTGGCAAGTGCAATTGTTGCAAAAATTAATAACACTGATAAAGCAATTAGTGAAAATTTACCTTATGCGCTAAGTTATGTGTTTGCCAATAATTCAATCGTTTGCGGAAACACTGCTGGTGGCTTGGTTGGCTCAATTGAAAACTTTAGAGAAGAAACTCCATTTAAAGTTATCTTATCTAGAAACATTTCAAAAATATCTGCAAAGGAAAATGCAGGTGGTATCGTGGGCAAAATAAGTGGGGTAGGAAATGCCACTCTAGATCAAATTGCAAACGAAAGTGAGTTGGTTAAAGCAAACAACAACGCGGGCGGAATGGTTGGATTGCTAGATAATTCTAATTTAACAATTTCAAACGCTTATATTTCAAAAGGCGATTATAGTAACAATGATGGAACAACCATTGATAATGCAACTATAACAGGAGAAAACGCGGGTGCGTTTATAGGAAAATTTTCAGGTGCTGAAACAACTGCAAAATTGAGTTGTGCATATGTTTCAATCAAACAAAGTGATATTAGCGGAAATGGAAAGTTCGACAAATTATCAAGTGTTTATGCGATCAATGGAAGTGGTTGTGTTGGAAAATCAGGAAAAGAGGGATCTGTTAAAGGTTTATCTCATAACGTAATGCAAACTGCGTTAAATGGAGCAGATGGTTTTGAAGGGTTCTCTTTTGGAAGTATTTGGTCGAGATTAGATCAAGCTGGTAAAGAGAAAAACAATAAATATCCAATTCTATTGTTTGATGCGGAATATTGGATTGATTATGCTATTATCCCTGAGCAAAATATTAATTGGGAATCGTTTAATGAAAATGCTCCAAAAGATACTAGCGGGAATCCAGTTTCTATTTTCAAAGATGAAACAATTCAAGATAGTGAAACAAATCAATATAATTTATTCAAAGAAAATGGTTTAATCACAATCAAAAGCCCATATGAATTAGCTTGGATTGCAAGAATGGTTAATATTGGAAATTATGATTTTAGTGAAATAGAAATTGTTTTAGAAAATGAAATAAATTTAGCTGGTAAAATTTGGTGTGCAATTGGCGCAAATGCAACTAAGTACTTATCTAATGTAACATTAATTCCAACGGAAGCGATAAAAACATCGTGGTTAGATTATTGTGTAATTCCTCGAACTATATTAACGGAAGATCCGGCTGATGAAAATTACGAAATTCTTGGTTTACCAAGAACTGAACTTAATCGTGATAAAACTATAACATATACTGAAAAGTATGTTTATAATAGTAATAATATGTTCTATATATATAACCCTGCTCAAGTGGCTTGGATTTCAAGAATGCTTTTAAGTGATTCAGACTCATATAACTTCAAAAATAAAACAATAAACATTGTTTTGTTAGATGGAAAAACGACCATTGATATGGCTTATCGCACATTCTATCCATTCTCAAATAATGGAAAGTTCCAAGGAACAATCAAATTGCTAAATCAAGATGGCACTCCATTCGATTCAATTCGATCATTTAGTGGAACATTTAATGGAAATAATAAAACAATCAAAAATATGGTTGCTGTTGGATATCAACGAACAAAAGGATTGGATTCATTAAGCGGTTCTGAAATGTTGGGCTATTATGCTGGCCTATTTGGTTGCACTGATGGTGCAAAAATTAAAAACATCGTTTTAGAAGAAAATTGCATTATAACAGGAACTCGTTATATTGGTGGATTGGTTGGCTACGCTAAAGACACATCTATAGAAAACATCATATCAAATGTGACTATAAACAACACGGATCTACTTCAAACTGAAAAAGAAGATGGTTGCACTGGTGGAGTAGTTGGGTTACTAGAATTTACGGATTATAAAGTTGATCTAAATCCAACAGGATTAATCAAAGAATCGGAAACTCCGTTAACTCCAAATGCCTTTAATATTCCATTAAAAAATATTAACACAACAGCAAATGCGAAAGTGCAAGTTGCACATTCAAGTGTTGTTGGTGGAATAATTGGCAAAATCTTAATCAATTCCGAAATAGAGAATTTGATTGTTTCATTTGGATCTGAAATCAAAAACAATGCAAGCATTTATGCTCCTAATTCAAATAATGTTGCAGGTGTGATTGCAAAAGTTGAAGTAAATGAATGCATTATTGATAAAACGCAATTAGTTATTGAATTCACTGATCTTAAAACTCAAATTATTGAAAATGGTGGCAAAGTTCAAGGGAAAAATTATGTTGGTGGTCTATTCAGTTCAATTTCAAACTTAAATGTTAAATCAACTGAAACAATTAACACGGCTGACATAAATCACAAACTAAACACAGGCTCAATTATGGGTGAAAATTATGTTGGTGGTTTTGCTGGTTACGCCACTCACACTAAAATTGAAGGCAGTGTTAAAGCGTATATTTCAGGAGAGAGTAAATACGCACTAAATTATGTTTGGTTTGAAAATGCTGGTTCAATTCAAGCAAGTTCTTATGTTGGTGGATTATTTGGAGCAATAGGTGGTGATTATGATTCGATTGTTGATAAGCCTAACTATAGAGAACCAATTGAAGAATTTACTCAAGAGAAAGTAACAAGTCGATTGCATTTAGTTAAGAATAGCGGATCAATTTTAAGCAATAAAAACACCTCAGATAGTTACTTTGGTGGAATTGCAGGTTTTGCAAATGTTTTAATTGAAGGTGCTATTAATAGCGGGGAAATTAATTGCATATTAAATGGTGCTGATTATAATGAACACAATACAAACTTAAAATATGTTGGTGGTATTGCTGGTTTTGAAACTGTTGGAATATTTGAAGCCCAAAACAAAGCTCCAGTATTTGGCTATGAAAGTGATGGTGAGAACTATGGTATTGCAGGTATTGTTGGAACATTCTTGATTAATGATAATATTGATGATGAATACAATAAAATTATTAACCTTGAAAATAGTGCAGAAATTGATAATGGAAATGGTTCAGCAATCGTTGGAACAATTCTACATAATAAAAATCAGTTGGTTAACTATAAAGATTATTATGCAAAAACAGAATCAAAATTTAAGTATAGCAACATCGTTTCAGGTGGCACCTCTTCAAATATTTCAAACGATCTTCTAGCTTTAATTCAATCAAAAGTTTTAATGGGGTATGATAACAACAGTAACGCAATGCACTATTCAGATAACACGATGATTCGCGTTGCAAACGAGAATAAAAATAATCAAGCATTCGTTGAGTCTTCTTCGTGGAAAACAAACGAAAATTCTAAGAAATTTGAGTTGGTTCAATTTGCTTTGCCAAAATTAGAAATTGAAGAAGTTGGTGAAAAATACGTTTATGCACTTTCTGATGCAAGTTCATATATCACCGCTCAAAAAACTCATTCAAGAAGATATAAATTATCTCCATATCAATACGACATCAATCCAAATATTGATATAAAAGTAACGAGTCAAATAAACTTAAGCGGAATTAAGGATAGCATTAAAGAAACAATTGATGTTTTGAATGAATCACATAATAGTATTAATCCTTTAGGTTCAAATGAATATATGTTCATAGGTGAATTTAATGGTGATAATAAAACAATAGCATATGATTCATTATATTCTCTAGATAATGAAAACTATGGTTTGTTTGGAGTTGTGAAAGAAACTGAAATATCAAATGTAACTATTAACTTTAAAGGAGAAAACTTTAATATTAATGGTAGTAAAAATGCAAGTTTTGCAATCGCCAAATTAATAGGTAAATCAAAAGTTGAAACTTTAAGTGTTAAGCAAACTGAAAACAATATTAATATTCAAAACCAATCTACAAACTTTGGTTTTGCTATAGGTTCAATTGATGCAAACGGAACAAGTGAAGAAAACAAATCAGAATTAAAAGATATTGTGGTGAATGGCGATATCATTTTAAATAGTGATATAACCAACTTAGGCGGATTGGTTGGAGAAATCACTGGCGAAGGATTTGTTGATATTAGTCAAAGCGAAACCAATGAAAACAAATCAAAAATATTTATTAATGGAAATAACAAGGCAACTGCAATAGCAGGTGTTGTTGGATTAATAAATAAATCAGAAACAAAAGATTTAAATGTTTCAATTTCAGATCTTAAATTAGAAAAAGTTGAATTGAAAAATGCTAGTGATTTAGCTAGTGGTTCAACCATCGCAGGAATAACAACTAAGCTTGAAACTGGCTCAAAAATAACTGGAATAGAAATTGGTGCAATCAACTTACAAAATGCAAATAATATTGCTGGTTTTGTTAATAATTTGAGTGGTGGTGAAATTAAATCAAATTCAATTAATTCAATAAACTTAGGTGCAGATCAAAATTTGAATTCATTAACAATAGGTGGTGCGGTTTCAACTTTATCAAGTGGAAAATTGCAAATGAACTCTATTGCATTTGGAGCTTCTAACAAAATTGAAATCAATAATAACGCCACTATTAAAACTGCAAATATTGGTGGATTAGTTGGTGTTGATAATAGTAGTGAAAACGAGGTTTATGCAATATTCAATACCAACACAAACGAGTGGGAAAACCAAAACACGATTAATAACCTAAAAATCACAGCATATAAATCAACAATAAACAACTTAAATATGGGTGGTTTATCAGGTTTAGCTAACTTCTCTGATTCATTATTTGCAACAGCATTAAATGGAACAAATAGCGTGTCAATTGGTGGTGGCACTGAAGATAACAAAATCACTATTAAAGATTTATCGAACGTTGGTGCTTTATTTGGTAAACTTGAAGTTGCTAGTGAAAAAGAAATAGTGTTAGAAAATGAATTAGATAATATCAGCCTAGATACTACTATGAATCACATCTCTAAAACCTCAACAACTGATTACTTGAATATTGGTCAATTTGCAGGTTCAATCAGAGGTGGAGATAATAGCAAACTTAAATATGAATCAATTAATAGATCATTAATAATTGAAAATAGTTCAGGCAATATTTCATTAGGTAAGTTTGCAGGAAACATAGAAAATATTAACTTAATTAAAACTGGATCAACTATTCCTACTATCCATTCAGTTGAAAACAACGATAAATCAGTTCTTGGTTTAATAGTTGGAAGAGCTAATAAAAGTAAAATTAGCGTTATGGCTTCTGAAGATGAATTGGTAAATTTAACTCTAGCAAATGATTTAAGCATCAAAGGTGGAAGTGTTGGTGTTATTGCTGGTTTAATTAAAGAATCAGAAATTAATTTGAAAGAACTTAGTTGTTCAAATTTAACAATCAATGGCGGAGTTTACACTGGTGCTGTTGTTGGAAAGAGCGAAAGTTCAAAAGTTAATTTATCAAAAATTTCAAATGCTAACTTATCTGGCACAAATGCTGGTGCGGTGGCAGGCGAATTTAAAAACTCAAATCTAAATTTAAAAGTAGAAGAAGTAGCTGGTGTTAAAAATTATTCAAACACAAAGCTTACTATAGATAATGTTTCAGTTCAAGCAAACGTGGCAGGTGCAGTGTTTGGAAAAATTAAAGTTGAGCTTTACACAAATATAGAAGAAACCTACATTTCAAATATCACAGTTTCAAATGTTTTCAATATCAAAGCAACTGATATTGGAACTAATAAAGGTAAGGCAGGTGGAATTGCGGGTGAAATTGATGGCACAAGCGTTGTTGCACGAATTGGTTCTCCAATCAGCCTTGGAATAACTGAAATTGATGGTTCAATTATTGGTGGAATAGCTGGTGAATTGAAAAATGGCTCTATCCAAAACCTAACCGAACATGATGACTTAGATATTAAAGCTGAATCTAAACTAGTTAATGCTGAAATTGCTGGTGGAGTGGTAGGTTTAATTGGTGAGTCAGATAGTGAAAATGAAATTAAAATTGATGGTGTGATTAGCACATCAACTAGTATCACAGCAAGTTTAATTGCTGGTGGAATTATTGGCGAAATTAATAACGCTAAAGTTTCAATTGGAACTCAGAAACTTGTTCAAAATAAGGCAACCTTAGTTACTGCCGGAAGTGAAACAACGGAAGAAAACACATATGCTGGTGGAATCATTGGAAAAATTTTAAGTAATCTTGAAACAAAGATTGAAAATGTTAATGGTTCAACTGGAATAAACGTAACCGCAATAGTTAAGTCTGATTTGGCAACATCGTATGCTGGCGGTGTGCTTGGTTATGGTGAAAATGTTGTGGGTGAATGGAATTTCATAGGTGTTGCAGAAGTAAAAAGTATTGAAGTCCAAAAATATGATGAAGATGGCAATCCGTTAAAGAACCCTGATGATGGCACTAACATTAAAGAAAATAAAGATGTTGTGGTTTCATATAACCTAAACTTAGGAACAATAACTGCTAAAGTGGCTGGGGGAATTGCGGGTTACCTAAAAGGAAAAAGCAATGCTGAAGCTGAAAGAGTTTCTATTAAAGGTAGCAGTGAAGAAAGGTCAAGTGACTTGTTGAATAATTTAACAATTGATAATATTTTCATGTCTTCAATTTATTATAGAACAACACTAACTGGAACAATCACAGGAACAAACGCTATAAGCTTAGGCTCAATTGTGGGTGAAGGTGAGAATATTAACATTCAATATTTCCAAAACTCAGCAAAGATTGAAAAGGCAGAATCAGCAGGTGGTTTTGCTGGAATATTAACAAACGGAAAGATTGAAGAGTGCCAAAATGATTCAGATATATCTGCGAAAGAAAATGCGGGTGGATTTATCGGAAAGGCTCGCGAGAATATCACATTAATAAACACAACAAATAAAGCACCTGAAGAGGTTGATGATCCAGAAACAGGCGGAAAGAGAACTAAGTATGTTGATATAAAATCTGATAAATATGCAGGTGGAATAATCGGGGTTGGTGAAGAATTAACTTTAGATAGTGAATTTGTTGGATTGAAAACTTCAACCCAATTTGCAGAAGCACTTAAGGGATGTGAAGATGATTTGGATACTGATCCAGATAATATAGGAACAATAATTGCAAAAGTCATATTATCTATTTGCTATCATTACGTTGCTCAATATAACAACACCATTATAATAGGAAATGTTCAAGGTGAAATTGCAGGTGGATTTGCCGGAAGCCTAAATGGAAACGAGTCGATTTGTTCAATTAAAGGTAAAGATATAAATATAAAACTAGTAGAAAGTATTGAGGGTAAGCTTGTTTACACCGATACAATCATTCCAACAGTTAAACTTTCGGGAATAGTTAGAGCAAGCAAAACCGCGGGTGGTGTTATTGGTGAAGGTTCTAATATTTCAATTTCAAACATCAATTGTGCAGTTGGAATTTCAGGATTAACAGAAAGCACTCTTCTAGAAACTGCGGGTGGAATGGTAGGAAAAATCACGAACGGAGCAAACGTGATTAAATCTGAAGAAGTTGATAGCGTTGATTTTGAAAAAATAACGGTTGGAAATGTTTCTGATATATCTGCAAGTGAAAATGCAGGAAATATAATTGGATTGGTTGAAAGCGGTTCAGTTGATTTTGCGGGAAATATTCTTGGCGCTGGATTGGTAACTGCTGGAACAACAACCACAACATCAGACACATTTGCAGGTGGCTTAGTAGGTAAATCAAAAGGCTCAATTAGCCTATCAGATATCTCATCAATTAAATTAAATGGTTCAGTGCAAGCTTTGGGAACTTCAAACACATATGCTGGTGGTGTTTTAGGCTACTCTCAAGGTGCAACTGGCGAGTTTAAAATAAAAGGTGATTTTAATATAGGTAAAGTTGTTGGTAAAATTGCAGGTGGATTTGCTGGTCATTTGTCTGGAATGACTAATGAAAATAGAGTTTCGATTAAAGGCACTGAAAGTGTTGAAAGTCAAGTAAAAATTACGGGTTCTATCAAAGGTTCAGAAAACTCAACATTCAATAAAACTGCTGGTGGAATTATTGGTGAGGGAAGTTTTGTTAACATTGAAAACCTTAGCGTTGCAGTAAAAATAGATGGCACAAATAGATTATTTGCAGGTGGAATCGCAGGCTTTGTGTTTAACTGCAATATATCAAATTGCAAATCAAGTGCAGAAGATGATGAATCTGAAAAAACAATTTCAGCAAAAGCTGATATAACAGACCAAGCAATCAAAAACTTTAGTGGCGATTCTTTAACATTGGATTCATATACTAAAGATGAAAAAGTCTATTCAGGTTATGCGGGTGGATTCGTTGGTTATGGAGTTGGTATTGAAATTTCATTACCATTGCAAGAAAAAACGAAAGTTAATGGAGTAATTGCAGGTGGAGTTGCAGGATTCTTAAGTGGAAAAATCGCTAGAGAGAATAGAGAAAAATTATTTTTAGATGCTAATGGTGGAAGTATTAATGCAATAATCTCAGGCGGTGGAGCGGTTGGAATTAGTGCTGGTGTTAAAATAAATAATTTTGAGATTGAATTTAGCGAATTTAAGATAGTAAAAGAAATTGGGGCTTCAGTACCTGAAACTTATTTAGGTGGAGCTATCGGAAAATCGCAAGGTGGAAATGATAAAACTATTAATTGCACAACATCTTATAATGCAGGCAGTATTCAAAGAATAGAAGGTTCAAATTATGCTGGTGGATTTGTAGGCTTCGCGAAAGCTGAAAGTTCGATTGAAATTTCTGGTTCAACTAATAACTTAGAAATTAAAGCGACTACTTGTGCTGGTGGTATAATCGGAAAAGCAATTAGCGTTTCATTTACAAACACATCAAACGCTGGCAATGTTTCTGCTATCACAATCGTTGGTGGAATTGTTGGTGAAGCAGATACTGCAATATTTAATAGTGGAATTAGTGTAACTCAGGGAACTTTCGAGGCTATCGACTATGCTGGAGCGGTTGCTGGAAAGGTAAATTATTCTGCAGAACTTACTTCACCTCCTGAATTGGCAAATGCAATCCAAGTTTCTGCTTCAAACACTGAAGAAGATAAAGGTTACGCTGGTGGATATTTTGGTTATGTATCAGGTTTAACCGCAACGTTTGATATATCTGATTCAACTGAATTAAATATTGGAATGATTAAAGGAAATTACGCTGGTGGAATTGCTGGTTACGCTAGCGGAAAAGAAGATGACTTCTTAACGATTGTTGGTAACTTCACAACATATACTTCAATCAAAGGCACTATTTCATCATGCTCAGGCACTGCGAAATCGATCGGTGCTGTGGTTGGTGAAGGTGAATATCTAAACATTTCAAATATTCAAAACCAAATCACATTAAATAGTTCAGAAAAAGCGGGTGGTTTAGCTGGAAAATTAACCAACTCAAAAATCACACACTGCAGAGTTCTATATTCAGATATTACAGCAACTCATTATGCGGGTGGTTTAGTAGGTCAAGGTGAAAACCTTGAATTATCAGAAATGTTTGAAATGAAAAACAATAGTGGAACAATTCAAACAACGGCAACTACCGAATCTTACGCTGGTGGATTATTTGGTTACTTAGAAGGTGTAATTGGAGATAAGATTGATTGGTCGAGTTTCTACTATAGTGGAATCAATGTTGGAACAATTAAATCTAATTATTCTGCTGGTGGTTTCGCTGGTTTCTTGAGTGGAAGAGATGCTGAAAATAAATATGTTTTAGGCGGGATAGATGGTAAGCCATTAAAAATGCAAGGCACGATCGCTAAGAATACCAAATCATATGCATATACATTAGGATCAATAGTAGGAATTGGAAAGTGGTTGAAGTTAGAAAGCTGCGGAGAGTATGAAGTAATTAAAGAATCAGAAATTATTGGTGGAATCGCTGGAATACTCACAGATTCAAATGTTTCTTATTGTGACTCTTCAAAAGACTTTTCAGTTGATTTCTCAAGTGGAGAATTAACAGATTCTAATAAAGGCATATGCGTTGGTGGAATAGTTGGATACGCAGACGGCGAAACGACAATTGAAAATTGTAGCTCATCAAGCAATATTTCTGCAAAGAAAACAACTGATTCTGATGGATACGCTAGTGTGGGTGGAATTGTTGGAAGAAGTGCAGGAAATATAACGATTAAAAACTGTGGTAGTCCCGCAAATATACGAACAATTACTGGAGAAAACATAGGAATAAATAGTAAATATGGTTATGCTGGTGGAGTGATTGGGCAGATACAAGGTGAAGGAACTATTACCGATTGTTATAATTACAGTAATGGGACCATTAAAGCAACAAATTCAGCCGGAGGCATAGTAGGAGAAGCAGTTGAAATTATAATTAATACTGAAAATAAAGAATGCTCTAATGATGGTAATGTTGTAGCGAATAATGACTACGGCTATGGTGCTGCTGGCGGAATTATTGGTAAAATATATGGCAGTGGAGCAATTATAGGAACTGAAACTTATAAAATTACAAATAATGGCAAAATAGGAAATGATTCAACATGGCAAGCAGGAGGAATAATTGGTAGGGCATCGGATAACGCTACTAATAGTGAAGAAATTGAGATTCAATATGTTGAAAACTATGGAACAATATTAGCAGAAGAAACTGCAGGTGGAATTATTGGAACTGGAGATGCATCTGAGATTAACATATCAAATGTAACAAATGAATTAATCGCGGTTAACGAAAAAGATATAAGAGCTAAGTGTGTTGGAGGAATTATTGGGCATGTGAAGAGTGTAACATTTGGTGAGAATATCAAGTGCTTAGATGGAAATTTTGTGGGAGTTACATATGCTGGGGGAATAGCTGGCAAAATATCAACTTCTGCTAAAATAAACAACACTCCAACTATATCAAGCGAAATTAGAGTTTTAACTTCGGGAACAGGAGAAGACATTGGTTACACTGGTGGATATTTTGGCTATGTTGAGAAAGCAGAAGGAACTTTAGATTTCAGTTCATCACCTGAAATAAGTATCGGTGAAGTTTGCGGAAAATGTGCTGGTGGAATTGCCGGTTACATATCTGGAACTGCAGGAAATAACTTAAAGATTCAAGGACACTTAAGTAAAACAAGGTTAGTTAACTCTGCTGTTTCAGCTTTTCAAGGTTCACCAACGCCAGCCACGCAGTATATAGGCGGGCTTATAGGTAAAGGTGGATATTTGGTAATTTCAAATTTCATCATAATTAACTCAGTTGAGATAAATAGCAACAAACAATATAATGAAGCTATGGGTGGATTTATTGGTGTTGTTAGTGCTGAAACAACAATTTCTAATTGCACAAATAATGCCGGTATGTTAATTATAGGAAACGATGTTGATGCAGGAGGTTTTGTTGGCCATTCTGGAGCTAAATTAACAATTTCTAATTCGATAAATAATGGCGAAATCGAAGCAAAAAGAGATACAACTGTTGGAGGACCAGCTAATCAATTTGTTAACGCAGGAGGTTTTGTTGGTGATTCTAAATCAGATCTTGAAATTACAGGCTCAATAAATAATGGTACGATAAAGTCAGATGATACTTTTGGAACTGCTGGAGGATTCGTTGCACTTTCATTTGGAATGATAACACTAACAAATTGCCATAATGGTTCAAGTGGCTCACAAGCTACAATTCAAGGAGAACATGCAGGAGGTTTAGTTGGTCATAATGATGAAAAATCAATACTAATAAGTGGTTGTGTAAATTATTTAAATATCACAGGCTTATATTGTGGAGGCTTTGTTGCTTACACTAAAGGTGAACTAAACGTTGAGAATAGTGAAAATAATGGTTCTGTTGATGCCACATGTGATGCTGGTGGAATAGTTGCGCATGCCATTGGAACAAAATTAAATCTTACAAACACTCATAATAAAAAAGGTATAAAATCTGGCTCACAAACATATACAGAGGGTACTACTACAACTACTACACTGGGATACAGTATTGGCGGGTTGGCTGGTTATGTTACGGGTGTATGTGATATTCAAAATTGTTCTAATTCGGGCTATATACATGGAGCGGTTCAGGCTGGCGGATTGGTTGGTCACGCTCGAAATGATATCACAATAACGGGCTCTAGGAATACTGGGGATGTTCGAGGAACAGCCACATTTACTAATTGTGGAAAAGGCGGATTGGGCGATTCAGCTGTTGGTGGCTTTATTGGTTATGTTGTTAATTCAAATGTAACAATTAATGGTACTGATGAACAAGAAAATAAATCTTTTATTTCTCACGGATTATATATGGGTGGTTTTGTAGGCTATATTAAAAATCAAAATGAAGGTGGGAATAATAAACAAGTAGAAATTCAAAATTGTATATCTACCTCGAACGGCATCGAAAATAGGTCAGATATTGGATGTTCTCAAGGCTTTGGACATCCTGGAGGGTTTATTGGAAGAACAGATATTGTAACATACATAGATAATTGCACAAATAGTGCGAAAATAGAGTCGTGTAATGTTAATAATAAAGCAACAGATGCTGGTATTGTATCAATAGCGAATGAAATTTATATAGGTACTAAAAAAAATACTGGAGCTGTAATAAATAATGGCTATGTTGGTTATGTTAAGGGCGCCACAACAAGTGCACCTAAGAATGTGGCTGGATTAGTTGGTTTTATAAATAGTTACGGAAAATTTGATAATTATCAATCAAATGGTGGCTTAACTTGCAATAGTGGGGGACATACAGCTTTAGTCTGCTTCTACAAAACTGGTGCCACGATAGAAGGAGTTTCTGGGGATGCCAATATAAAGGAGTGGACTTGGAACTATCCAATTTAAAGTGTTTATAATAAATTAAGCACCACAAAAAGTCTAGAAGATTTAGTCTTCTAGGCTTTTTTATGCTTAAAAATCGGAACGGGTTGCATTAAAAAGAATGACATTATGAAATTTAACTAATTTTATCGTTAAATTGAATTTTCAAACTGCTATATAATATTAACAAAGAATATCAAAAAAAGTTTACAAAAAGGGTTGACATAGTTTGTTTGATTATGCTAAAATGCTCTAATATGTGGTATTTTCGGGATTTATTGCCCCAAAAATACTTTAAGTCACTAATTTGGTTTGAAATTCGCTTGAAAGCAAGCATCTTGGTTGGGTTGTGTTATAGAATAATTTATTTTTAAACTTTAGTTTAAGTTTCTCGTTTTAATTGGAACCCAACTTATCTACTTTTGTTTAGTAGAATTTCATATGGCTTTGTGTTTTTCAAGTGATTTTAAAATACATACAACTTAATATTATCTTTAAATTTATGTGAAGGAGAGTATGCTTTGATGCTAAACGCGCAAGATATTAAAAAAGTGAAATATGGTAATAATGTTAGATACTCATTTTCTAAAGTAAAAGATGTGGAACCACCATATTTATTAGAAGTGCAAAAAAATTCTTACAAAAAATTTATTGAAGAAGGAATTGGGGAAGTTTTAAAAGAATTTTCACCTATCCAAGATTATAGTGGAAAAGCAGAAGTTTATTTCCTAGACTATTCTCTTGAGGAACAACCAAAACTTTCTAAAGCAGAAACAAAAAGAAAAGGTAGCCATTATACCGTTGCTTTAAAAGTTAAAGTTCGCCTTGTTATTAAAGAAACAGGAGAAATGATTGAATCAGAGGTTTTCCTAGGAGATGTGCCTTATATGACCGATCAAGCAACCTTTATTTTCAACGGAATTGAAAGGGTTGTTGTTTCTCAAATTGTTAGAAGCCCTAGTGTTTATTATTCAAAACATATTGATAAAACAGGTAGGGAACTTTTTGCTTGCGCTTTAAACCCAAAACGTGGTAGCTGGCTTGAAATTGAACAACGTGATAAAGATCCAAATCAATTAAAAGTTTATCTAGATAAAGGCGGAAAAATTTCTTTAGGTATTTTCTTAAAATGTTTTGGATTAACTAGAGAACAAATTCTTGATGTTTTTGGCGATAACGAAATCATGAAAGCCACTCTTGATAAAGATGCTTATGAAACCCAACATGATGCTTTGGTTGAATTGAGTAAGAAAACTCGCCCAAGTGAAATTCCTAGTGCTGAAGCCACAAAACAATTTATCTTCTCTCAATTTTTCTCAAATCAATTCTATAATTTAGGTGATGTTGGTAGATATAAAGTTGATAAGAAATTAGCATTGGCTAATCGTTTGGTTGGATTAACTGCGGCTGAAGATATTAAAGATAAAAAAGATGTTATTGTTAAAGCTGGCGAAGTTATTTCAAAAGAGAAAGCTTATCAAATCCAACATTTAGGAATTAATTCAGTTTGGGTTATGGCCGATGGCAAAAAGCACAAAATGTACGGTAATAACCGTGTTAAATTAAGTGAAGTTATTAAATGCAACGAAAAAGAACTAGGAATTAATCACCAAGTTTATTATCCTGTTCTTGCAGATATATTAAAAGAATATAAAACCAAAGAAGAAAGATTAGAAGCAATTAAAGCAAATGCTGAAAATCTTGTTGGAACAACTATCACTATTGATGATATTTTAGCAACGGTTTCATATTTTTTGGATTTAACAGTTGGAATCGGATATGTTGATAATATCGACCACCTTTGCAATCGTAGATTAAAAGGTGCTGGTGAGTCGTTGCAAGATGCTTTCAGAAGCGGAATGAACAAACTTTCAAACTCTGTTAAAGAAACATTGCAAAGCCATGACTTAACAGATATTACTCCAGCCCAAGTTGTTAACGCTCGCCCAATCAATAGAGCATTTAAAGATTTCTTGGCTAGCCACCAATTATCACAACTTATGGATGAAATGAACCCACTTAGTTCTCTTGCTCAAAAGCGAAGATTAAGCGCGGTTGGCCCAGGTGGTATTAAAAAAGATAGGGCAACCGATGAAGTCCGTGATATTCACCATAGTCACTATGGAAGAATTTGCGTTATTGAAACACCAGAAGGTGGAAACATCGGTCTTATAAACTCACTTGCTGCTTTTGCTAGAGTTAATGATTATGGATTTATTGAAACTCCATATAGAGTTGTTGATAAAGAAAAGGGTGTTGTAACAAACGAAATCGTTTATTTAATGGCAGATGAAGATGAGGGTTGCTATATTGCTCAAGCAATTGAACCAGTTGATGAAAATGGTAAATTTATAAATGATAGAATCGTTTGTAGATATATGGAAACTATTGTTGAAGTTGCTCCTGATCAAGTTGACTATGTTGATGTGTCACCTCGCCAATTAGTATCAGTTCCAACATCTTTAATTCCTTTCCTTGGCAACGATGACACAGCCCGTGCGCTTATGGGTTCAAACATGCAACGTCAAGCTGTTCCTCTAATCACAACTGAAGCTCCAATTGTTGCAACAGGTATGGAGCGTCAAGTAGCTTTGGATAACGGAGCTGTAATCGTTTCTAAAGAATCAGGTGTTGTTTCATATGTTGATGCAAATAGAGTTGAAGTTAAAAATGATAATGGAACAACTAGCACATATGAGTTAACAAAATTTTCAAAAACAAACCAAGAAAGCTGTGTAAATGAAAAACCAATTGTTAAAACTGGTCAAAAAGTTAAGAAAGGTGACACTTTAGCTGATGGTTATTCAACTAATGGTGGTGAACTTGCTCTTGGTAAAAATATGCTTATAGCATTTATGAACTGGGAAGGTTATAACTATGAAGATGCTATTTTGCTTAGCGAAAGACTTGTTAAAGAAGATGTTTACACATCTATCACATTAAAAGAAGAAGAGGTTAAATGCAGAACAACAAAACTAGGTGATGAAGAATTCACTCGTGATATTCCAAACCTTGGTGAAGATGTTCTTAAAAACCTTGATGAAAATGGTATCATTAGAATTGGTGCTGAAGTTAAGCCAGGTGATATCTTAGTTGGAAAAGTTACTCCAAAGGGTGAAACAGAACCAACTCCAGAAGAAAGATTGCTTAGAGCAATTTTTGGTGAAAAAGCAAGAGATGTTAAAGATACTAGTCTTCGTGTTCCTCACGGAATTAGCGGTATTGTTGTTGATATTCAAGTGTTCTCAAGAAAAAATAAAGATGAGCTTGAAACAGGTGTTAACCAAATGGTTAAAGTAACTATTGCTCAAAAACGTAAGATCAGTGTTGGTGATAAAATGGCAGGACGTCACGGAAACAAAGGTATCGTTTCAAGAATCCTTCCAGTTGAAGATATGCCATTTATGGCAAATGGTCAACCAATTGATATCGTTTTGAACCCACTAGGTATTCCTTCTCGTATGAACGTTGGTCAGGTGCTTGAAGTTCATTTAGGATTAGTTGCTAAAGCTCTTGGAATTAAGATAGCAACTCCTGCATTCGATGGTGTAACTGAAAACGATATCCAAACCCTTCTAAAGGAAAATAATTTCCCAGAAAATGGTAAAATTCAATTGTTTGATGGAAGAACTGGTGAACCATTTGAAAACCCAGTTACCGTTGGTTATATGTACTATATCAAACTAGAGCACATGGTTAACGATAAAATGCACGCAAGATCAACTGGTCCTTATGCATATGTAACTCAACAACCTCTTGGCGGTAAGGCTATGTTTGGTGGCCAAAGATTCGGTGAAATGGAAGTTTGGGCACTTGAGGCCTATGGTGCAAGTAAATTATTGCAAGAAATGTTAACCATTAAGTCTGATGACACTGAAGGACGTCTTGCAAACTATAAAGCGATTGTTGAAGGAACTCAACTTCCTGATCCATCAATTCCAGAATCATTTAAAGTGTTGATTAAGGAATTACAAGGCTTAGGGCTTGATATTAGGCTTCTAACTGATCAAGGCAAAGAATTCACTTTAAGTGAGTTGAATCACGATACTGTTGAAACTTTTGCTGAAGCAACAAAAGGCAGGGAAGAAGTTAGTGAAGTTGAACTTGAATTCGATAACGATAAAAACTTGGAACAAGATCTTGAAGTTGATGATGATTTTGATAATATTTTTGATGAATCAGCACTATTTGATGATCTTGATGAAGAATAGGAGAGAGATTTATGTTTGAATTAAACAATTTAGCAGCAATAAAAGTTGGAATTGCTTCTCCTGAAAAAATTAGGGAATGGAGCCATGGTGAAGTAACTAAGAGTGAAACTATCAATTATAGAACTCACAAACCTGAAATGTCTGGGCTTCTTTGTGAAAGAATTTTTGGACCAAAGAAGAATTGGGAATGCCACTGTGGTAAATATAAGAGAATCCGCCATAAAGGCGTTATATGTGATAAATGTGGTGTTGAAGTAACTAAAAGTTCAGTACGCCGTGAAAGAATGGGGCATATTGAATTAGCAACTCCAGTTTGCCATATATGGTATATGCAAAGTATTCCTTCAAGAATTGGTTTGCTTTTAGGTTTAAATAGTAAGCAACTTGAAAAAGTTGTTTACTATGTAAGCTTTATCGTTATTGATCCAGGCAAAACTGGCTTCCAAAAAATGCAACTAATTTCTGATAGTGAATATAGAGAAGCTATTGAAAAATTTGGTTACAACTCATTCAAAGCAGGAATGGGTGGTGAAGCAATAAAAGAATTATTGCAAGAGATTGATCTTGAAAAAGAATCAACCGATTTAAGAAATGCTATCAAAATCGCAAAAGGTCAAAAGAAAGTTAAATTAAGCAAAAAACTAGAAATAGTTGAAAGTTTAAGAAGAAGTGGTAATCGCCCAGAATGGATGGTTATGGATGTTGTTCCAGTTATTCCACCAGATTTAAGACCAATGATTCAACTTGATGGTGGTAGATTTGCAACAAGTGATATCAACGATTTATATAGAAGAATTATTAATAGAAATAATAGATTAAAGAAATTTATAAGCATTGGTGCTCCAGAAGTTATTATCCGTAACGAAAAAAGAATGCTTCAAGAAGCTGTTGATGCTTTGATTGAAAACGGTAAGCGTGGTAAAGCTGTTCAAGGACCAAAACAAAGAGAATTGAAGAGTTTAACATCAAGCTTGAAAGGTAAGCAAGGAAGATTCCGTCAAAACTTACTAGGAAAAAGGGTAGACTACTCTGGTCGTTCTGTTATCGTTGTTGGACCAGAACTAAAAATGTATCAATGTGGTCTTCCTAAAGAAATGGCTTTGGAACTATTCAAACCATTTATCATGAGAAAGTTAGTTGAAAGAAACCTTTCATTAAATTTCAAAACAGCAAAACGCGTTATCGAACGTCAAAAACCAGTAGTTTGGGATTTACTTGAAGAAGTTATTAAGGATCACCCAGTACTATTGAACCGTGCTCCATCTCTTCATAGGCTTTCAATTCAAGCATTTGAACCAGTTTTGATTGAAGGTAGAGCAATAAGGCTTCACCCACTTGTTTGTGGTGGCTTCAACGCCGACTTTGATGGTGACCAAATGTCTGTTCACGTTCCACTAAGTCCAGAAGCGATTGCTGAAGCAAGATTATTAATGCTTGCAAGTAATAACGTTTTGAAACCAGCTGATAGCTACCCAATCTGCACGCCAACCCAAGATATGGTATTAGGTTCATATTATCTAACCGTTATTAAAGAAGGTGCAAAGGGTGAAGGAAAAGTATTTAAAGATGAAGATGAAGCAATCTTAGCTTATCAAAGCGGTGTTGTTGAACTTCAAACTGCCATTCAGGTTAGAAGAACAGGAATGTTTGATGGCAAGTTGATAACAAGAAGGATTGCAACATCAGTTGGTAAAATCATTTTTAACCAAAGAATGCCTCAAAATATGGGATTTGTTGATAGAACAAACTACGACACATTCCTTAACTATGAAATTGATTTCTTAGTAACTAAGAAAATGCTTGATAAAATTATTAAACAATGTTTCAACACATTGGGAACAACAGCAACTGTTAAAATGCTTGATAATGTTAAAGAATTGGGTTATAAATATTCAACAATTGGTGCTGTGACTATTAATGTGTTTGATATGAAAATTCCAGAAGAGAAAACTCAGATCGTTGCAGATGTTGAAAAACAAGTTGCAGAGAATGAGAAATTCTTTAAACGCGGTTTTATAACTGAAAATGAAAAATTAGATAAAAACATCAAACTTTGGAACGAAGCTACTGATAAAATTAAAGGCATCGTTTTAAAGAAAATGGATATATTAAATCCAGTTAGAATGATGGCGGACTCAGGAGCCCGTGGTACTGTTGGGCAGGTTCTTCAGCTTTGCGGTATGCGTGGTATCATGGCGAACACATCTGGTAAAAAGGTTGATATTCCAGTTAAATCAAACTTTAGAAAAGGCTTAACACCACTTGAATACTTTATTTCAAGCCGTGGTGGTAGAAAAGGTCTTGCCGATAAGGTTCTTAAAACTGCTGACTCTGGTTACTTAACTCGTCGTCTTGAAGCAGTTGCTCAAGAAATTATTATATCTGAAGATGATTGCTTTAAAAACCTTGGTCAAAAACCAAAGGGTATGGTTGTTTCCGCTATCACAAAAGATAGCACACCAGTTGCATCTTTACAACAAAGAATTATTGGTCGTGTTAATGTTAATGATATTATTAACCCAACAACAAAAGAAGTTATCGTTCCTGCCGACACTATGATTACAAAAGAAATGGCCGATGCTGTTGTTGCTGCTGGTGTTGATAGTGTTGAAATTAGAACAGTGCTTACTTGTAAGTGTAAACACGGCGTTTGTGCTAAATGTTATGGTAAAAATATGGCTAATAATGAGATGATTCCAATTGGTGAAGCAGTTGGTATCATAGCTGCTCAAAGTATCGGTGAGCCAGGTACTCAGTTAACAATGAAAACATTTCACACAGGTGGTGTTGCAACTGCTGCCGATATCACGCAAGGTCTTCCAAGAGTTGCCGAGATTTTCGAAGCAAGAAAACCAAAAGGTGTTGCTGCTGTTAGTGAAGTTGCTGGTAAAGTTATTGTTAAAGAAATTCAAGCAGCCAATAAAGAAGGCGGAAAATACTATGAAATTATAGTAAAAAACCCAGAAGGAGATGGTCATTACATTATTCCTTATGGCGTTGTTCTAAAAGTTAAAAATGGAGATATGGTTGAAGCCGGAACAGTTCTAACTGAAGGTTCAATCTATCCTAATGATTTATTGCGTACTCGCGGTGTTAAAGAAGTTGAAAATTACCTTCTTCGTGAAGTTTTGGCAACTTACTCATCTCAAGGTGTTGAATTAAATACAAAGCACGTTGAAATAATCATTAAGCAAATGTTAAGAAATGTTAGAATCGAAGATTCGGGTTCAACAAATCTTCTTGCTGGAGATATCGTTGATTACTACACATACGAAGATGAAAACGAAAGAGTACTTCAAGAAGGTGGAATTCCAGCAACTGCAAAACGTTTGGTTCAAGGAATCACAAAAGCTTCCTTATCTAACCCAAGTTTCTTAGCGGCTGCATCATTCCAAGAAACCTCAAGAGTTTTAACTGATGCTTCTATCAAGGGTAAGGTTGACCACTTAGTATCATTAAAAGAAAACTTAATGATAGGTAAACAAATCCCAGCCGGAACAGGTTATAGCTTCATTAAGAAGGTTAAACCAGTTAGCGTTGATGATCAAATTGATGCTTATGGTGATCTTGATGAAAACACAGCTAAGTTATTTGAAGAAGAACAAGAAAATTCAGAATTTTAGCCGAATTACTATATGTTGATATGCACACTTGAACACATATCAACATATAGTTTTTTTATGTAAATTTTCTGTAAAATTTTTTAAAATAGTATTTACAAGTGCCTCACAATGTGCTATAATTCAATTGTTAAAACAACAAGGAGTTGAGTTTATGTCAATAGAAGGATTGCGTTCAAGAGATGAAAATGGAACTATTAAAGAAAGGCGAAATATCCAAGCAAAATTTATGAGCTTACTTGCTGCTAATGGTTATTCATGCGAAGAGAGAGCACAAATTGGTTGTTTTATAATGAGAAAAGATTTTGTTAGGCAAATGTTTATGTTTGATGTTTACGCTTGTTCTTCAATGTCAATTGCCAACACATATAATCAACTTGCAAATATGGGTATGGTTGCCACTTACTCACAATTATCAGATTTGCAAGCATTAAATCAAAAAGTATCAGTTGCTTTAGATAATAAAGTTAAATCAGCAAACTCAAATGCAGTTTCTAATGCTGAACTAAATAGGGGAGTTTCTTCATTAAGAAAAACATTGAGTGCTGTTAACGATAGAATTGTTGAAACTGCAGAAGGAACACCAGAGTATGATGTTTTAGTTAGTTCAACTGATATGCTTGGAAAAGTTGATTCTATTATCAGTCAATCAATCAAAGCAAACGCTGTGGAAGAAAAGGTAACAGTTTCTTCTGAAGAGTCAATTTTGGCATAGTTTTTAGAATTCGAAAAAAAAATATTTAATAAATTTGGTAATTTTTATTGCCAAATTTATTTTTTTAATAAAATTTCAAATAATAATTTTACAATAAAAAATTTTTATGTTATCATTTTAATGTTGAAAACTTGATTTTTTAGTGGAAATCAATAAAAATTTATTATTTAATGCATTTATATATCGGAGAAAGAATGAAAAAATTTATTTATCCTGCTGTTGTTTTTTATGATGAAGAAGTGAATGTGTATGCTTTATCTATCGATGATTTGGGAATAGTTGTTGAAGGTGAAAGCGTGGAAGAGGCTCATAAAAGAGGTGAGCAATTTTTATCTGCATATATTGAATGTGCTTTGAATAATGATTATGAAATCCCTGAACCAACTGAATTTGATGTTGTTTCTAGAAACAATCCTAAAGAAATTTGTGTTTTGGTTGAAGCAACTTTTAACGACAAGTTAAAACCAGTTTAATTATTAAATTTGCCTGATTTTTTCAAATGTTTTAAATATTAAAAACTTTGTAAATTTAGGCCTTTTTTTATTTTGTTATAATTTAGAAAATAAAAAGCAAATATATTATAGAAATTTAAAAAAAATGTTGACAACACTATCAAATTTTGCTAAACTACTTAGCGTATTATATAATGCCTTAAAAAGTTTTTTTTCGTGCTTGAATAAGTTTCTAAGGCGGGTAAGTTGATAAATTTGGTGTGAAAATTTTATGCTTATCTATCTCACAGTAATACAATTTTCTAAGTGCTATGTGAGAATAATTTGTGATTTGAATATGGGTTGATGTTCAAGTTGCTTTAAAATGAATCTTTTTAGATTTACTAATGAAAACAACGTTTTCATAACAAATTTCAGGAGGAATTATAATGCCTACAATTAATCAATTAGTAAGATCTGGTAGAAAGAAAGTTGCTGTTAAGTCAACTGTTCCTATTCTTGATGAAAACCCTCAAAAAAGAGGTGTTTGCTTAAGTGTTACCACCACTTCTCCTAAAAAACCAAACTCTGCGTTAAGAAAAATTGCAAGAGTTAAACTATCTAATGGTCAAGAAGGTACCGTTTATATTCCAGGTGAAGGCCATAACCTTCAAGAGCATAGCGTTGTTCTTATCCGTGGCGGTAGAGTTCGTGACCTTCCAGGTGTTCGTTATCACATTATCCGTGGAACATTAGATGCAGCTGGTGTTGGTAAGAGAAAACAAAGCAGATCAAAATATGGCGCTAAACGCCCTAAGTAAACCATTAATTTGGTGAAAATTTTAAATCACAAAATCTAATAAAGGAGGAAGGTTAAAGCAATTAACTTTGTTTTAAACCTTCGGCTATATAAATAATAGTCGTATTAATATTATGCCAAGAAGAGCAGGAGTACCTAAGAGAGATGTTTTGCCTGATCCAAAGTATAATAGTGTTGTTATAACAAAATTAATCAACCAAATTATGCTAGATGGTAAAAAGGCTATCGCTCAAAATATTGTTTATAAAGCATTTGATATTATCCAAGAAAAATTAGGTGTTGAACCAAATGAATATTTCTTTAAAGCTTTGGATAACTTAAAGCCACTTCTTGAAACTAAATCAAGAAGAGTTGGTGGTTCAAACTATCAAGTGCCTCTAGAAGTTAAACCAGCAAGGCAACAAACACTTGCAATCCGTTGGTTAGTAACTTACACAAGAAAAAGAAATGAAAGAAGTATGGAAGAAAAACTTGCAGCCGAAATTATGGACGCATATAACAATGCAGGTGCATCATACAAAAAGAAAGACGAAGTGCATAGAATGGCTGAAAGTAATAAAGCATTCGCACATTATCGTTGGTAATAAATTAGGAGATCGATTTTATGCCTAGAAAAGTTGCGTTAGAAAAATTAAGAAACGTTGGAATTATGGCTCACATTGATGCCGGAAAAACAACAACAACCGAAAGAATTTTGTTTTACACTGGTAAAACTCATAAAATCGGTGAGGTTCACGAAGGCGCTGCCACAATGGACTGGATGGCTCAAGAGCAAGAACGTGGTATAACTATCACAAGTGCCGCAACAACTTGCTATTGGAAAGGTCATCAAATCAATATTATCGACACCCCAGGACACGTTGACTTCACAGCTGAAGTTGAAAGAAGCTTAAAAGTTCTAGATGGCTCAGTTGCTGTATTCAGTGCAAGGGAAGGTGTTCAACCACAAAGTGAAAAAGTTTGGCGTCAAGCTGATAAATACAAAGTTCCAAGAATGATATTCGTTAATAAAATGGATAGACCAGATAGCGATTTCTTCAGAGTTATGGATGGTATTAAAAATCGCCTTGGCTCAAACGCAGTTCCAATTCAAATTCCAATCGGCCAAGCTGAAACATTCAAAGGTGTTATTGACCTTATTGAACAAAAAGCTTATATTTATGAAAATGACCTTGGAACAGATATTCAAGTTACAGATATTCCAGAAGAATATAAAGAACAAGCTCAAAAATATCGTGACAATTTAATTGAACAAGTTGCAGAGCAAGATGATGCATTAATGGAAAAGTTCTTCGCTGGTGAAGAATTAACAATTGATGAAATCAAACACGGAATCAGAAAGGGAACAATCGAAATGAAGATATTCCCAGCAACTTGTGGTAGTGCTCTTAGCAATAAGGGTGTTCAAAAACTACTAGATGCTATCGTTGAATATATGCCAGCCCCAACTGACATTGAATCAATTAAGGGAACAAAACCAAAAACTGGTGAAATTATTGCTCGTCATAGTTCAGATACTGAACCATTCGCAGGTTTAGCATTTAAGATTATGGCAGATCCATTCGTTGGAAGATTAACATTCTTCAGAATTTACTCTGGTAAAATCACTGCAGGTACTTATGTTTATAATAGTTGCAAGGATAAGAAGGAAAGAGTAGGTAGATTAATTAGAATGCACGCTAACAATAGAGAAGAAATTGAAGAAGCATATGCTGGTGAAATTGTTGCTATTGTTGGTTTGAAAGACACAACCACAGGAGAAACACTATGCGATCAAGATAACCCTATTATCTTAGAAAGTATGGATTTCCCAGAGCCAGTTATTAAAGTTGCGATTGAACCAAAAACAAAGCAAAGCCAAGAAAAAATGATTCTTGCACTTGTTAAACTTGCAGAAGAAGATCCAACATTTAAAACATACACAGACCAAGAAACAGGTCAAACAATTATCGCTGGTATGGGCGAACTTCACCTTGAAATTATTGTTGATAGATTATTGAGAGAATTTAAAGTTGAAGCAAATGTTGGTGCACCTCAAGTTGCATATAGAGAAACAATCCGTAAGGAAGTTGAAGTTGAAGGTAAGTATATCAAACAATCTGGTGGTCGTGGTCAATATGGTGACTGCTGGGTTAGATTCACTCCTCTTCAACCAGGCGAAGGTTACAAATTCGAAAACAAAATTGTTGGTGGTGTTATTCCTAAAGAATATATTCCAGCAATTGATGCTGGTATCCAAGAAGCAAAGCAAAATGGTGTGCTTGCTGGATACGAAACAGTTGACTTCAAAGCAACTGTGTTTGATGGTTCATTCCACGATGTTGACTCATCTGAAATGGCGTTCAAGATTGCAGGTTCTTTAGCATTTAAAGAGGGTTGCAAAAAGGCAGATCCAGTTATACTTGAACCAATTATGAAGGTTGAAGTTGAAATGCCTGATGAATATCTTGGTGATGTTATGGGTAATATCAATAGAAGACGTGGTATCCTAAACGGAACTGAGATCAAAAATGGGTTACAAGTTATCAATGCTATAATCCCACTAGGAGAAATGTTCGGTTACGCAACAGATCTTCGCGGATTAACTCAAGGCAGAGGTACTTTTAATATGGAATTTTCACATTATGCGGAAGTTCCGAAAAATATTGCCGATAAAGTTATTGGCGATAGAAAAAATTAAAATATTTTTAAGGAGAATTTAAAAATGGCAAAAGCAAAGTTTGAAAGAACTAAACCACACGTAAACGTTGGTACCATTGGCCACGTTGACCACGGTAAAACAACTTTAACAGCTGCTATCACAATTACTCAAGCTGCTAAAGGTAAAGCATTAGCAATGGACTACAGTGCTATTGATAAAGCACCAGAGGAAAGACAAAGAGGTATCACAATCAATACCGCTCACGTTGAATACGAAACAGATAAAAGACACTATGCTCACGTTGACTGCCCAGGACACGCTGACTATGTTAAAAATATGATTACTGGTGCTGCTCAAATGGATGGCGCTATCCTAGTTGTTGCTGCAACTGATGGTCCAATGCCTCAAACAAGAGAACATATCCTTCTTGCTCGTCAAGTAGGTGTTCCATACATCATCGTATTTATGAACAAAACTGACCAAGTTAATGATCCAGAACTTCTAGACTTAGTTGAAATGGAAATCAGAGATTTGCTTAACGAATATGGATTCCCAGGAGACACAACTCCAATTATCAAAGGTTCAGCTCTTAAAGCTCTTGAAGCTGCTAAAGCTGGTAACGTTGATGGTCCAGATTCAAAATGCATCGAAGAATTAATGGATGCTCTTGATTCTTATATTCCAGATCCAGAAAGAGATACTGATAAACCATTTCTTCTACCAATTGAAGACGTGTTCACAATCACAGGTCGTGGAACAGTTGCAACTGGTAGAGTTGAAAGAGGAACAGTTAAAGTTGGTGACACAGTTGAAATCGTTGGTATGAACTCTAAATTAACTTCAGTTGTTACTGGTGTTGAAATGTTCAGAAAAATGCTTGATGCTGCCGTTGCTGGTGATAACGTTGGTTTACTTCTTCGTGGTATCCAAAGAACTGATATCGAAAGAGGACAAGTTCTTGCTAAACCAGGTACAATTCACCCACACACAGAATTCACAGCAGAAGTTTACGTTCTAAAGAAAGAAGAAGGTGGTCGTCATACTCCATTCTTCAATGGTTACAGACCTCAATTCTACTTCAGAACAACAGACGTTACAGGTTCTATTGAACTTCCACAAGGCGTTGAAATGGTTATGCCAGGTGATAACGTTAGAATGACAATCAAATTGATCACTCCAATCGCTATCGAACAAGGTTTAAGATTCGCTATCCGTGAAGGTGGTAGAACAGTTGGTTCTGGTGTAGTTTCTTCAATTATTAAATAATTATTGAAAAAATTAGAAAAACACTTTGATTATTTCAAAGTGTTTTTTGTTAACATAAAAAAATGTTTTTGCTTTAATATTGCGTGCAATAAACTTATTTATTTGTTTTATTAGTGTTTATGTGTTACAATCCTTATGAGGAGTTTTATGTGTTGTTAAAAAGTATAACACATAAATTAGAATGTTATGGAAAATAGATTTATTAGAAATATTTCTCAAGATGCTCTAGTTTCTGAGAAAACCGATATTGTATTTAATTCGTTGTTAGGGGTTTACGATAATAATGGCAACTATTTTATTGCGCCAGAAATAGTTAATGAATTAATAGGTTTTGAAAAAGCAAAAAAATATGCTTTTCAAGATTCAGTTTTTTGTGAAAGCAATATCCCCGGATTTGGTGAAATTATGTTTGAAATAACATTTCATAAAAATCCTGAAAAAAATGAGTTTAGTGCAAAATTGTTTTTACTTGAAAATGTGTATAAAATTAATGGATATTTGCAAAATACAATTAAAACTTTAATTTCAGAATTTAAATCTGATATGAAAGATTTTGTTGAAAAAGTATATAAAAACTATAATGTTGTTGTTGACTATGATGAAAACGGCAGAAAGAAAAAGGTGAGTGCTGAACACTTCTTAAAAACATTTTTAATGGCAAAAAAACAGTACTGTAATGCCCTTAAGAACGCAATTCAAACTGAATCTGAAAAACTATACGGCGATTATTATAAAGCCAAAATAAAGGTTTTAAATAGGTCAAAAAACGCCTTTACCACAGATGTTTTAAGGCAATATGATAATGAATCTAAAAAGATTGAAGGTGTTTTCTTAAAAGAAACGAAGAACAAAGATTTAAATGAATTGCTGGATAAATCAATTGAAGATATCACTCAAACAAAAGAACAAAATAAAGAGTTTGAAGAAAAATTTTTCAAAGAAATTTTGCCTGCGTTAAAAACTTTTTACTCATCAATGACTGAAACTATTGAAACTGCATCTAAAAAAGTTATGGAAAGTTTAGATAAATCTGATAGATTGAATATGAATGTTATTAAAGAAAAAGAAGATAACTTTGTTAGAACATCAAATAACGATTCAAGCCTTAGTGAATTAATAGACTTGTTGAATCTTGAGCAACCAATATTAGATGAAAATGAGCTTGAAATGTATGAGGAAAGTCTAAAAGATTTAAGCATTGAAAACTCAGTTAATTTAGATAATGAAACCAACCAAACTACTATGCAAGATTTTGAAAATTCTGAATTGAAGCCAATCGATGCTGATTTATTAAATGAAGTTAATAAAAAACAAAAAGAGGGAAAACTAAAATTTGATAAAGTCATAAGTGGGAAAATCAAAAAATCTATATTAAATAATTCCAACTTTAAAACAATAGATAATACTATGCAAAATCAAGAATCTGCAACTCAGGTTGATGTTCATAATGTTGTTGCAAAAGAAAAAGTTGAAGAAAAAATGCAAGAGGCGCAAGCACTTGATGGTAACACAGTTGCATCGAGCATAATCGAGAATTTAAAGGGTAAAAATAGTAATAATTCAACTCAAGATTTTGAAATTGATCGCAATATTTAAACTGTGAAAATATAAGGAAAAGAATGAATATGCAAAAGAAAACAAGGAATATTTTAATAGCATCAATAGTCTCAGCAATAATTGTTGTGGTGGCTTTGGTGTGTGTATTAATTTTTGCTACTAAGCCAAAATCATTTAATTGCACAATAAATTACGCATATGGCTTAGTTCAAGAATCAACATTAAATCTTAAAAAGGGAACAAGCATTTCAGAAATAATTCCAATAGAAATTGAAGGTTACACCTTTGATGGATATTATTTTGATCAAGAATTTAACGAAAAAGTTTAAGATAATTATGTGATCAAAAGAAAGTTAAATTTGTATGCAAAATACAATATTAATTATTACGCAATCACAATATCATCAAACAACACACAATATGGTTCTGTGAGTGAATCTAGCTTCGAAGCAGAATATAATTCAATGATTACTATTGAAGGAAATAAAATTACAATTGGAAATAAGGAAATAATTGCAACACCAACGCCTAACACAATTCAAAATTCTTATGCTTTTGTTAATTGGTCAATTTCTCCAGTGTGCGAAAATGTTAAAGGAGATATAAGCATTGTGGCAAATTTTAAAGAGACCACAAACGCGTACGAGATCAAATTTTTAAACTATGATGGAACAGAACTTCAAAAGTCTAACCTAAGCTTTGGAGAAATGCCAACGTACGATGGTGCAACTCCAACAAAACCAGCAACAGCTGAATTTACTTACACATTCTCAGGTTGGGATAAGGAAATTAGCAACGTTACAGGTGATACAACTTACACGGCTATCTTCACAAAAATTAAAAATAAGTATTTAATCACATTTAAAAATGAAGATGGAAGCATCATTGAAGCAAAAGAATTTGAGTATGGTACAATTCCAAATTGCTCTCAAACTCCAACAAAACCAGCAACAGCTGAATTTACATACACATTCTCAGGATGGGATAAGGAAATTAGCAACGTTACAGGTGATGAAACTTACATAGCTATCTTTACAAAAATTAAAAATAAGTATTTAATCACGTTTAAAAATGAAGATGGAAGTATTATTGAGACAAAAGAATTTGAGTATGGTACAATTCCAAGTTGTTCTCAAATTCCAACGAAAGAACCCACTATTGAGTTAGCTTACACATTTAATGGTTGGTTACCGAAGGTGGTTAGCGTGACTGGTGAAGCAACATATAAAGCAACATTCAGAGAAGGAGCAAGGCAATACACCTACACATTCTATAACGAAGATGGTTCAAGTGTTGTTTCAACTGGTGCAGTTGATTATAATTCAATAATCCCTTTGCCACAAGATCCAATAAAAAAAGGCCATGAATTTGTTGGTTGGAGCTTAAATCCTGATGGAGAAGTTGCAGATTTGAGTAATTTTAGAGTTGTTGAAAATGTTGATATTTACGCACTTTTTAGTGTTTTAAAATATACAATAACATGTTTAAATTCTGAAAATGGAGTGCTATCATCAGAGAAATCAAAATGTGATTATGGAGATATTTCTAAATTAACTTTCACACCAAACGAAGGCTTTATTCTTTCAGCATATTTTGTTAATGGTGAAAGAATGGAATTGCAGGCTGATGAGTTAGTTTTGGGAGTAAAAAATATATCTTTCATAATGCCGGATTCTAATGTTGAATTAACCCCAGAATTTTCAATTGCTATAAAAACAAAAGATGGTGAAACTATTAATTGGGCATACACAACAGAGACTGAAAATGGTGAAGAATTTACATATATCAATCAAATCCCAAAGTGTGATGGGGTTAATTTTGAGATTGATATCCCGGCATTCCTTATAGATACCGATAACGAAAACAAAGTTGTTGCAATAAATGGAGTTAGAGGTTTTAGATCTGGCCCAATTGCAAATGTGAAGGATTATAAAACAGTCAATCTTCCAACACAACCAAGTTTTAGCAGAATAGGGAAATATGCATTTAATTATTGTACTAAATTATTTAACATTAATATAACAAGCAATATATCATTTATTGGAGATGGAGCTTTTAATAATATTGCAAAAACTGATTTTTATATTCCAAGTAGTGTTCAAGAAATAGGAGAAAATGTTTTTGGTCGAAATTCAATAACAAGTTTAATTATTTCTCCCGAAAACGATACATTCACGGATGGCGGAGTTAATGCCATAATTAATAAAAAAACAAAAACATTAGAATATGCAACAACATTAACAACATCAATTCCAGATTCTGTTTTAGTTATTGGTTCTGGGGCTTTTTCTAATTATTGTTTTTCAGGTGCTTTTGTTATTCCAAATTCAATTGTTGAAATAAAAGAATCAGCCTTCAGGTCTAGCAATTTTGAGTCAATAGTTATTCCCAGCAGTGTGGAAATTATAGGGAAAGAAGCATTTTTAATTTGCAGTAAGTTAAGTTCCATTATATTGAATTGCAGAATAACTGAGTTAAGTTCAAGCATGTTTCGTGGGTGTGACTTACTTGAAGAAATAACCTTGCCTAGTTCTATAATCTCAGTTGGTGAAGCAGATCCTTTTGAAAGGTGTCCAAATTTAAAAAATATTAAAATTGATGGGGAAAATTCACTTTTGTCATTTGATAATAATTTATTAATTATTAATGATGGTGTTAGAAAAAAAATTATTCATCATATTACAAATTCAGAAGAAAACATTGCGATTGCTAACGATATAACTGAAATATGCGATGGAGCTTATTCATATGATGATACGATAACAAGTGTTAATTTCCCAGGTAATGTGAAAATAGCTTCTAAAAGTGTTTTTTATCGTTGTAGCAATTTGACTTACTTAACTTTAAATGAAGGAATTGAAATAATTAAAGTGTTAGCGTTTGGTAGTAATAAAATTGAAAAACTAATAATTCCAAATTCTGTTTCCATCATTGAGGCTAGCACATTCTACACATATAGTTCATCTCTCACTACTATTATTATTGGAACGCCTGAAGGCTCAAACCTTAAGAAAATAGGAAAAACTGCTTTTGGTATGAAATCTCATACTTTTGATCTAATAATTTACGCAAATATCCCGCCAGTATTCGATGAACCAGATTCATACATTGGAGGATTTTCTTCAATAAAGGTTCCTAGTGGCAGTGTTCAAAGTTATAAAGAAGCAGAAGGTTGGAGTAAATATGCCGATGTTATTACTGCGATTTAATGAATTTATTTAAATCATAACTTAAAAAAACAAATAAAGTTGCAATAAATAACATTTTATACTTTACAATTTATTTGGTGTTGTGATATAATTTAGTTAACAAAATATAAAAAAAGAGTTTCGGCTCTTTTTTTTTGAGTTTGTTATTGACATAATGCTTGTATTATGTTAAACTTAATCGCTATATTGCAAGGGTTTTGCAAGCATAGTATATTTCACTTTAATTAAGGAGAAATGGCATCATGAGAGAAATTATCACATTAGCATGCACTGAGTGCAAAAGCAGAAATTATACTTCTGAAAAAAATAAGAAAAACGATCCTGATAGAATTGAATTAAAGAAGTTCTGTAAAGTCTGCAAAAAGCAAACTGCTCATAAAGAAACAAAGTAATAATCAAGGAGCACTTTTATTATTATGGCAAAAAAAGAAGTTAAAAATGAAGAATTAGAAGTTCAAAATTTAAGCACTGATAATGCTGAGGTTAAAACCGAAGTTGAAGAGGCGAGTGTTTCTTCAAAAGAGGATAAAAAAGCATTAAAAAAGGCTGAAAAAGAAAGAATTAAGGCTGAGAAAGAGAATGCTAAATCAGCTGAAAAATCAAAAACTTCTAAGGCTCAGAAAAAACAAAAAACTGAAAAAAGATCGATGTTTAAGCGTTTAAAGGAAACTTCAAGCGAACTTAAAAAAGTATCTTGGCCATCTTTTGGTAAAGTTCTTAAGCAAACCGGAGTTGTTATTTTGGTTGTAACAATTTGCACATTATTATTGTTTGGCGTTGATAAATTATTTAGTTTGATTTATGAAGTGCTAACTAAGAAGTAGGAGGAAGCTTAATGGAAGAAAATGAAATTCAAGAAAATGTTGATTCTATTGAATCAGCTGAAATTTTAAACGAAACTGAATCTTCAAATGAATCAATTGAGCAAAGTCAAGCGCAAGTTGTTGATGCAAACATCACAGCTGAAAATAATGCTGATTTAGATGGCGCAAAATGGTATGTGCTTCACACGTTCTCTGGTTATGAAAATGTTGCAAAAGAAAACCTAGAAATTGTTATTGATAAGTATAATTTGCAAAATCGAATTTTCGATATCGTTATTCCAATGGAAGATGTTGTTGAAGAAAAGAATGGCAAAAAGAAAATCGTTAGCAGAAAGGTTATGCCAGGTTATATTATTGTTAAAATGATTTATGGTGATGATATTTGGCACGCTGTAACTAGAACTCGTGGAATAACTGGATTTGCAGGTCCAAAGGGAAGGCCACTAAGCTTAACTGAGGAAGAGATCAGAAAAATGAGGCTCGAAAAAGTTGCTGTTATTGATACCAATCTTGAGGTTGGCGATAAAGTTGAAGTGCTTGAAGGCGCTCTTAATGGCTTCTTAGGAACAGTTCAATCTCTAGATACCCAAGCCAATAAGTGCAGAGTTGTTGTTGAAATGTTTGGAAGAAACACACCAGTTGATTTGCTTTTAGAACAAGTTAGAAAAATTGATTAATTTATTTATGATTGTTTTCGCTTTATAGCGTTGCAATAACTTATGATGAAGATCGTAAGATAGTGGGAGAAATGTAAATTTTTTAATGCATTTTGTTTATACCACATTAGCCACACGGCAGGAGGAAATTTTATGGCACAAGCTAAAATTAATGCAATTGTTAAATTGCAATTACCAGCAGGAAAGGCAACTGCAGGTCCACCAGTTGGTTCATCTTTAGGACCTCACGGAATTAATATTCCAGCATTCACAAAGGAATTTAACGAAAAAACCGCATCTCAAGAAGGTTTAATTATTCCAGTTGTTGTTACTATCTTTGCTGATAGATCATTCAAAATGGTTTTAAAAACACCACCAGCAGCTGTTCTTATTAAGAAGGCTTGCGGAATTGAATCTGGTTCTGCAAATTCTATTAAAACTAAAGTTGCTCAAATCACTAAAGCACAAGTTAAAGAAATTGCTGAATTGAAAATGCCAGACTTAAATGCAGGATCATTAGAATCAGCTATGAGCATGGTTGAAGGTACTTGCAGAAGTATGGGTGTTACTGTTATTGATTAATAAGTGGGAGAATAAAAAATCTTTAATTTATTCGTTTATCACCACAAAGGAGATTTAAATTATGAAAAAAGGTAAAAGATATGCCGAAAGTGCTAAACTAGTAGACAAAACAAAAACTTATGATGTTGCAACTGGTTTAGATTTAGTTTTGCAAACTGCAAAAGCAAAGTTCGGTGAAACTGTTGAACTTCATGTTAAATTAGGTGTTGATGGTAGAAATGCTGATCAACAAGTTAGAGGAGTTGTTGTTCTTCCTCATGGAACTGGAAAAACTTTAAAAGTTTTAGTTATTGCTAAAGGCGATAACGCTGAAATAGCTGAAGAAGCTGGCGCTGATTATGTTGGTGCAGAAGAAATGATAAGCAAAATTCAAACTCAAAACTGGTTTGATTTTGATGTTATCGTAACCACTCCAGATATGATGCCATTACTTGGTAGAATCGCTAAAATCTTAGGACCAAAGGGATTAATGCCAAGCCCAAAGAGTGGAACTGTTACTATGGATGTTAAGAAAGCAATTTCTGAAATCAAGGCTGGTAAAGTTGAATATCGTTTAGATAAAACAAATATCATTCACGTTAGAATCGGTAAAGTATCATTCGGTTTAGAAAAACTTCAAGATAACTTAAACACAGTTATGGAAGCTTTAATCAAAGCTAAACCAGCTGCTGCAAAAGGAACATACATCAAGAGTTCATATGTTAGCTCAACTATGGGGCCAGGAATTAAAATTGAATACAAGCAAAACTAATTAGCTTTATTTGAATTTAGTTCTTGACAAATCTATATTATTATAGTAAAATATACAAGATAATTAAATATTTCAATTTGCCATAGACAGCAAGTTTGCTAAATTAATAATTCAGAATTGTTTTAACTTAGCATTTAATTCTAGAAATAGGGCTTGCCGAGGTGAGTGTTAATGAGTGAATTCTTTCTTCCTTAATGCTTTCATGGCATTAAGGAATTTTTTAATTAAATATTAAAGAAAAGGAGAGAAAATGGGAGCAAATTTAGATAGTAAAAAAGAATTAGTTTCAACTATTGTTGACCAATTCAAAAATGCAAAATCAATCATTTTTGTTGACTATCGTGGTATCACTGTTGCTGAAGACACAAATCTTCGTTCTGATTTCAGAAAAGATGGCGTTACTTACAAAGTTTATAAAAATAGATTAATGCTTCGTGCTTTAAATGAACTTGGTGTTCAAAACCTTGACGAAAAGATGTTCGAAGGCACAACAGCTGTTGCATTCTCAGATGATGAAGTTGCACCAGCTAGAATTTTCGTTGATAATTCATCTAAATTAAACAAAATGTCTGTTAAATTTGGTATTGTTAATGGAAATATAATGAGCAAACAAGAAGTTGAAGCATTAGCAAAAATACCTTCAAAACCAGTACTTATCTCTATGTTACTTGGTGCATTGCAAGGTCCAATTGCCTCACTTGCTAGAGGCTTAAACGAAATAGCAAAAAAGCAAGCTTAATTAAATAATTGATTTAATTAAAGCAAATTAATTATAAAAAAATTAAAAATTTAAAATTAAAAATAAGGAGAAATTAAAATGGCTGATTTAAATAAATTAGTAGAAGAAATCGAGAAATTAACAGTTCTAGAAGTTAGTGAATTAGTTAAAATGTTAGAAGAAAAATTCGGAGTTAGTGCTGCTGCTCAAGTTGCTGTTGCAGGTCCAGTTGCTGGCGGTGCTGCTGCTGAAGCTGAAGAAAAGAGCGAATTCAATGTTGTTCTTAAAGAAGTTGGAGCAAACAAAATTGCAGTTATCAAAATCGTTAAAGAAATCACAGGTTTAGGTTTAGGCGAAGCTAAAGCTAAAGTTGATGGTGCTCCTTGCACAATTAAAGAAAATGTTGCAACAGAAGAAGCTAAATCTATTGAAGCTAAATTAAAAGAAGCTGGCGCAACTGTTGAATTAAAGTAATTTAATTTAAAAAATTTATTGAATAAATAATAAAAAAATTCACTTGAAATAAAGTGAATTTTTTTATGTAATAAATCAAAAATGAAACACCAGTGATTAAATCATATTTAGTTAAAATGAATACTCTACTAAGAATATCAAATACTTGAATAATCATTTTAATAATAAAAATGCATTACATGTTTACGCTTGTATTCATATTATTCTGGAATTACTTCAACTGGAATTGAAATAGTAACAGTTGGGTGAAGTTTAACTTTTGCAGTGTATGATCCTATTGATTTTATAGTTGCAACCTCGATTTTCTTTTTATAAATATCAAAGCCTTTTTTAATAAGGTCCTCAGAAATTTCTTTGTTTGTAACAGAGCCGAAAACCTTACCATTTGCTCCGCATTTAATAGAAAGTGAAACTTGAATATTTTTTAATTTTTCACCAAGTTCAACTGCTCTTAACCTTGCTTGTTCAGCTTGGTATATATTACTTTCTTGGGCTTGTTTTGCTTCATTAAGGTTAACTGCATTTCCTACCTTAGCAAGTCCATTAGGTATCAAATAATTAGATGCATAACCATCATTAACGGTTATTATGTCGCCTTTTTTGCCTTTTCCTTTAATGTCTTTTAATAAAACAACTTTCATAATTACCTCCAATATACATTAAGTTTACAACCATTTAAATGTTTTTGTCAATTAAAATAACCTTTAATTATTAATCTAGATTATTAGGTTAGTGGTTATCTGCATTTATATATTATCCTTACAAAAAAGCTACCAGATTAAATTTGATGTAGTTTTTGCATAATTTTTAAAAAATAATTTTATTTAAGTAAAATTGAATAAAAAAGCTTATAAATAGCAAACTAATATAAAGAGGTGAATTTATATGGATTTAAAATGTAAAAAGTTAAATTGCAAACATAATAATTGCTATGCATGTATGAGCAGTGATATTAAGGTAACTAATAAGTGTGAATGTGCAACATTTGAAGAGGCTGATCATGTTGATGCAAAACAAAAACAAAACATTCCCAAAACAATGTTTGAAACTGCACCAGATATGCATCCTTATAGGCATAATAAACTTGTTGGAATAAAATGTGATGCAAAGTGCTTATTTAATGAAGATTGCCATTGCAAAGCAAATGGTATTTGTGTTTGTAATGATGATTGCAAAGCAACTTGTGCAACATTTGTTGAAAAATAGTAAAAAACACTTTTAAGAAATTATAAATCTTAAAAGTGTTTTTTAGTTATGTGTACTTAATTGTTTTTTATAATAATTAGGAATTTTATAAAAACGTTATTATTAGGGTTATTAAATTATTTTTTCTTTGTGAAATTCGCAAATATCATAAGCATTCTTAAGAAGTATACTAAAGAAACAATCAACGATGCAACATATGTTAGGGCAGCAGCATCTAAAACAGACTTTGCTTGTGTTAATTCACCATCATTTAAAGTATTAGTTTCCTTAAGCATAGCCAACGCTCTTTTGCTTGCATTTTTTTCAATTGGTAAAGTAATTAAAGCAAATAGAAAAGACATTCCATAGAACACAACATATCCTAGTAAAAAGTACGAGAAAAAGCTATATGAAAGAGCAGGTGAAACGCAAAAAGAGCCAATAATTCCAGCGATAAGTATAACCCACATAAACCTACTCATAAAGTTTGCGATAGGGTATAGCACTTGCTTAATTTTGATAAAAGCATATCCTTCTTTGTATTGAATTGCATGTCCAATTTCGTGTGCAACAACGCCTAAAGCTGCAACACTTGTTGAATCATAAATACCATCGCTTAGAGCTATAACTTGCCTTTTATGGTCGTAGTAATCGGTTAATTCGCCACCAATTTTTATTATCTGGATATTTTGTAAACCAAGAGAATCTAAAACAATTCTAGCAAATTGATAAGCAGGCATTGCTTGAGATGTTGTTATTTCACTGTATTTTGAATAAGTTACTCTAACTCTTATTTCAGCATAAACCGTTATAATAATTAGTATCATGGCAACTGAAATTGAGCCTATATAAATGGGATATATCATTTTTTTCTCCTTTTATTTTTTTTCTTAGTTGCAAATTTAAGAAATATAATTTCATCAAAAAAGTTTGCAATATATGTTCTTGATGCAACTCGAAGTAATTTTTTTACTTTATGTAGTTCGCTTAATGTTAAATATTTGTTTTCCTTTAAATATCTTAAAGCAAAATTGCTTGCACCCATTTCAACTGGTATTAGTAGTATATTCTTTAAACAATGTAAACCAAAAAGTGCAAAAGATATATACAATAAAGTAGTTGCAACATCGCTTCTTAAATACATCGCTATTATTGCTGAGAATAAAAATATCAAAATAAATTTACTTGTGAAATTCGTTAATGAGCGAATCCAATTTGTTATAATAAAAAGTGGATTCTTATTGTGGTCTTGCACGGCATGCCCAAGCTCGTGCCCAATTATAGCAAGTGAGGCGATAGATGGAAAATCACAAACTGCTTCGCTCATCATAAGTGTTTTTGATTTTGGACTATAACAATCGGTTAATGTGCCATCAATTAAAGCAAGTTTAATATTGAGGTGGAGTTGTTGTTTTGCTGATATCGCGAACTCTTTTCCTGTTGTGTTTGTGTGATTTCGTTCTTCCGAAAATTTATTGTACCAATAATAAATTCTAGATCTTGATGTAAACACATCAATGAGGAAAAGTATAATTAAAATTCCACAAGCAATATATATATAATACTTTGTTTCCATAGTATTATTATAATTCAATTTGTTTTTTTTAACAAGTAATTATTTAAAAACTCTCTAAATCGTTTATCAAATTATTTTCAAAAGTAAACTTGATTTTTTTGGTTGATTCGGTGCTTCTAATTATATATATAGTGTCGTTCCTATTATATGAATCAAAAAATATTTTTTCAATTTTTCCAAAAAATTTAGATATGTTTTCTTCGCTCATATTTTCTTGAAGTTGGGGTGAAAGCTTTGTCATAGCTTGAGATATGTCATTATTTTTTATTGCCATCAAAAATTGATAAGCTGTTAATTCATTTATATTTGCATTTCTGGGTTTAGATAAATATATTGAGTTGTTGGATAGTTTTCCATCATTAAAATTAAAATCGTAAATGGTTGCATAATTACATACATTATCACATCTAACAAGAAATTTAAGTTTATTTTCAACTTCTTCAATTGTTTCACAGACTAAATTGCAAACGCATTCAAGTGAATTTATATCAACTATGCATATTTGGAAATTCCCATTAGTTAAACAGTTTTTATAAACAATATAGTTTCCATATTGTTTGGCTAGGGAGTTAGTTATGCAATGATTTGAATTAATTATCTTTTTTAAAACATTATTTTCGTAGATATAAATATTTGTTGGGTTTGTTTGAACTGTGGTAAAAATCTTACCGAAATTAAATGTTATTAAATTATTTATTTGGCTAGTGGAAACAATAGGATTTAATTTAATTTCAAAATGATTGTTTGAAAATTCAATGATTTCAACTTGGTCACCATTGCATTTTGGAACTCCATTAAGCATTTGAATTGATTGTGTGTAGGGTAAATATTGAATTTTGTTTGATATTGGATTAAATGTAATATAAAATTTGGTACCTGATTCAACTTCAAAGTCGCAATATTCATTTACCCGGCAGTGTTTAACAAATTCGCTGTTAACCCTTAATTCAAATTCAACATCACTACAAAAATGTAGATAGCTTTTCATAACTTGATTCCTCGCTTAATAATATAAATTACTTTATATAATAAATATGACATTTATGTTTTATATATGATATAAGCGGAAATAATCTAATATGAAAGGAGAATAATATGGTAAAATTTAGCTTCGTTAAAAAATTTAATCCAAAAAATAAAAACAAGTTTTTAAATATTCATAGAAAACATATAAGTAGTGAAAGACCTTATGAAGATGAACTGATTAATTTAATGTTTGAAAAATTAGCAAATCTAATCAAAAAAGTGGGTGTTATGCAAGCGAGTAAAATTCACGATAAAAACTGCCAAATTATTAATTTTAATCCAGCTAATAATTCTGATAACGAAGCCTCTCATAAATAATAAACCTTTGATTTAATTTTCTTTATTTGATATAATAAATATTGAAAAGAAAATTTAAGCTAAGGTGAAAAATGAAAGTTAAGATTTTTGTAGGGAAAACAAATAGAGATAGCCTTAAGGCAGTTATTGAAAAATTAAAGCACAGAGATAAAACTCAAATGCATATTTTAATAACCCCAGATAGAAATGCATTAAATATTGAGAATTTTGTTTTAGAGAATTTGTGTGAGGATTGTGTTACTGATATCACGATTTCAACTTTTTCAAGGTTCTCGAGCCAAATCATTCAAAGGTATAATTCTGATAACAAAAAGATGCTCTCGAAGTCGGCGAGTATAGCTATAATTAAAAACATACTAACAAATAATATGGATAAGTTGAGTTATTATAAAAAAGCAATTAACTACAATGGTTTTTGCTCTGAACTCTACGAAACTATATGTATGTTTAAAAGTTGCGGGGTTAAGCCAACTGATATTGTTGAAACCAATAATAATTTTTTAAATCTAAAATTAAAAGATATAAAATTAACATATGAAAAGTTTGAAGAGTTTTTGAAAAACAGATATACAGATAGTTTCAATAAATTAATTTTATGTTCAAAATTAATTAATTCTGATTTAAAAAATACTAATTTTTATTTCATTGATTTTAATGATTTAAACTTTCAAATGTATCAAATTATTCTTGCACTAATAAAGAATTCGAGCAGTGTTAATGTTGCAACGGTGGCAAATTGTTTTGATGAATTGAATAATAAAGAACTGTTTGTGAATGCTATTTATTACAATATTATTGATTTATGCAAACAGTTAGGTGTTTATTGTGATATTGAAAAATGTTCACCGGTTGATTATGTTAAGGATGATTTATATGGATATTCTATAGTGAAAAATGTCAATTATGAAAGGGTTGCTGACTATAAACTGTGTGTTTGTGACAATAATCGCCTTGAAATTGACAATTTAGTTTTAAAAATTAAAAAATTGTTTATTGATGGCAAAATAAAATCTTTCAATGATGTTGTTGTTTGTGTTTCCGATTTAAACCTTTACTATAGGGATTTGGAAAATGCGTTAATAGTATCGAATTTGCCTTACTATATAGATAAGTCGAGTTCAATTAAGGATAATGTTGTTGTTAGGGCTATTTTAAATATTCTTGAGTTGTTGTGCGGTAACTACGATAAACATAATATTTTATCTTTGCTCAATAATGTGTTGTTTAATTTTGATGATAGTGTTTATGAATATAATAATTTTATTAATAAATATGGTTTGCAATATGCCAGCTTAATAGATAAATCATTGCTGAATAAAAATATAATCGTTCCAGATAGTTTAAAAAATGTTTTTTTGTTTTTTGCAATTATATTGAAATATAAGAGTAAAATTGATAGCCTAGGTTCAGTTGAAAGTTTATTAAGTATTTTGCGTGAATTATTTGATGAGATTAAGTTTGAGGATAGGGTATTAAATCTTTTTAATAAATTGAAGCAACAGGGTTTAATTATTGAATTTAGGAATTTAGATAAGGTGTGTGAAAAAATTAAGCAAGCATTTAATGAAATTTTGGAAGTTTTTAAAAATGAGCAATTGTCACTTGAAGGTCTTAAGGGGATTCTTGATTCCTATTTTGAAGATATTTCTGTGAGCCAACCACCTATAAGTATTGATTCGATTTTTGTTGGTGATGTAAATAATTCTTATTTCACTCCTTGTAAGTATTTGTTTGTTTTGGGGGCTAATGAAGGAAGCTTTCCAACTTACTCTCAAGACCTTGGTATTGTTAGTGATAAAGAAATCGGACACTTGGATGAAAAAAATAAAATTGCTCCAACTATTGCGCTTATTAATAAGAGGCGGAAGTTTAAAGTTTATGAGTTGATGTTTATGGCTGATGTGTGTACATACATATCTTATTGTTCATCTGATGAAAATGGAGTTGAGCAATATCAAAATTCTTTTATAACATCGTTGATGAAATTAGATGCTATAAGTGAAGTTGAATATGCTAAACAAACAAATCTATCAAAGTGTTTGGTTGGTTGTGATGATGATTATTTTATCAATAATCTGAATTATGATACTGCTAAAAATAACTTTGCGTTTGCAATTAAGAATTGGAATTCCTTCTCGAGTAACGTTGGCTTTAGAGCGTATGTTGATTATCTTGCAAGTGTTCTAAATAAAGAGTGTGATAAAATTTTGGAGTTGAATAAATTTAGGAAAACTTATTTTAATTTAAGAGCTGAAAACAACAGTTTACTTAGTAACAACTCAATCAGTATTAGTCAATTTGAAACATTTTTTAAGTGCCCATATATGCATTTGGTTAGGTATGGTTTAAAACTTAAAGATGAGGAAAAGACAGAATTGCAGGCGAAAGAATTTGGTGATATAATTCACTCTTTCTTGGCTATTTCAGTTAAAGAGTTGTGCAATAAACCCAATTGTGATGATACTAGTATTAACGATATTGTCAAAAAGTCATTTGATGTAGTTAAAAATATGGAGAAATTTTCTTACATTTTCAGTAATAAGTTAAATGCATTTTTTGTTAACTCTTTAGAAGATGAGTGTTTTAGAGTTTTAAAAGCTATTAATAATCAACAAAAATTATCTAATTTCAGGCCTATGAAAAATGGTTATGAAATACCATTTAGTAAATTTTCCAATTCAATTAAGTTTAATATTGGAGATAAAGAAATAGTTTTAAAAGGTATAATTGATAGAGTTGATTTGTGTGGTGATTATTTTAGAGTTATTGATTATAAAACTGGTAGTAATAGTTTTACCGATTTCACTGATTTATACAATGGTAAAAAAATTCAGTTAATAGTTTATATGAAAGTATTTGGAGATTCTCATAAAAACCTTAAACCGGCAGGTGCTTTATATTTACCAATTAAAAACTCTTATTCAAGTGGCTTAGATATGAAATACCAGTTGTCAGGCGTTATTAGGAATGAAATTGAAAATATTTTGAATTTTGATGGTAACTTAAACAAGCCAAACTACCGCAGTCCCGTTGTTAATCTGGCTACTAAGTCTGATTGTTCTTTTGTTTCTAATTCAACTTCTAATAATTTGTTATTAACTGAAGAGCAAATGAATTATATTTGTGATTTTGCCTTTGAATTGATGAGTAGGGCGGTTGAGAAAATGAATGATGGTGTTATTGACGCCGTTCCTCTTGAAGATGATAACTTTAAATGTTGTGCTTATTGCGATTACAAAGGATTATGTTATTTTGATGAGTCGTTTAATTGCAAAACAAAAAAAGTTGTGAAAGTGAAAAATATTAGTGAACTTAAAAATATAATTGAAAAGGAAAATGAAATTGATTAATAGTTTCTTAGATAAGCTTAATAAAGAACAGAAAGAATTTGTTGAATGCGATAACAATATTCTTGTTTCTGCGAGTGCAGGTACTGGAAAAACTTCAGCAATGGTTTCTAAATTGCTCTGGTTAATCGCTGGTAGGAAAATACCAGTTAAGCGATTATTGGTTGTAACATACACAAAAGCAGCTGCAAATGAAATGTTAGATAGGTTACAAAAACTTTTGTTGAAATACTCATCAGAGTGTGGGGTTGATGAAAGGAAGTTTATTTACGATCAAATTGATGATCTTGTTAATGCTGATATTTCAACAATACATAGTGTTTGCAAAAAATGGATTGTAAAATATTTTTCTCAACTTGGGATTGATCCATCATTTGAAATATTAGATGATAGAGAGTCTAGTTTCTTGTTCAATAAAGCAATTACAAATGTTTTTAATAATTACACAATTGAAAACAATGACCGATTTTATATGTTGTTCAACATGTTTAACGCTAGCAGGAAAGATGAGAACTTAAAGCAAGTGATCTTTAAGTTGGTTAATTTTATGCGAACAAAAACAGATATTGATGGGTGGAAAACAAAATTGTTTGATAAATCATACATCGAAAATGCTAACGATAATATTTGTGTGAGTTTTATATTTGAGTACTTAAAAGGGCAGTTAAAAGATTTTAAGGAAGAGTTTGAAAGATTAAAAATAAAGGCGCAAGTATTAAGTGAAAAACATAGCATATATATTCAAAACAGGTTAAATTTTATAAATGATTTTTGCGATTCTAAAAACTTAATAGAGGGGTGTTTTAATGCGTTTCAAAATTCTTTAATTATGAAACCAAAGTCATCTAACAAATGGGAGTTAGAAGTTAAACTTTTAGATGATGAAATTAAAATACTTGGTGATGAATTTAACAAGTTTAAGGATAACGAAATTAAAAAATTAGGTTTTAGTATTGATGCTGAATGCGAGGTTGACAATGTGTATGATGATTTTCAATCTGAAATGAAGTTTGTAAAATCCACCACGGAATTTATATTTGAAGTATGTGGTAAAGTATTACAAGAATTTACGAGACTAAAGAAGAATAGAAATGTGATTGATTTTTCAGACATTGAGTATTATTCAAATGAACTTACCAAAGATGAAAGAATTGCAAATGATATTATGAACTCATATGATTACATATTTGTTGATGAGTATCAAGATGTTAACGAAATGCAAGAAAATATAATTTCTCGTATTGAAAATAATAATATAAATATAATTGGTGATGTTAAACAAAGTATATATGAGTTTAGAAGGTCAACGCCTAAAATATTTATTGATAAACTTAGCAAATATTCAAGTTCAAATTCAGGTAAAGTATTCTATTTTAATGAAAATTATAGAAGCGATGAAAACATTCTAGAATTCACAAATTCAATCATGAATAAACTTGTAACAAAGGATACAATCGGAATTGATTATTCTCAAAACTCTCAACTTGTTTCAGGCTTTAAAAAGTTTAATCAGGTTGTGGGTGTTAAGTTGGTTAAAAACACAATTGAAGATAATGACACAACAACTAGTTTAAAATTGAGAGAATTGTATAGAAGCCAAGCAATAGAAGTTGTTAAACATATTTCAAGTTTGCTTGGCACGGAATATAGGCTTGGCGACATCGTGGGGAATTACACATATAAAGATATAGCAATTTTATTAAGAAATAAGGGTGATTTTTTATTTGAATTAGTTAAAACTTTAGCTGAATTTAATATTCCAACAACTGCAAAATATAGAGTAGATTTATTTAAACAAATTGAAATAATAACATTAGTCTCAATTTTAAAAATAATACAAAACCCACTAAATGATATTTCTTTAGCGGTTGCGCTTAAAAGCAAATTGTGTGGGCTTGATGAAAATGATTTGAGTGAAGTGTCAGCTTGCTCTGGTGAGTATTTATACTATAAACTTAAAAACTTTGATGGGGATGAAAATGTGAAACATAAAATTTCCAACTTTCTTGAATATATATCAAGTTTAAGATTTTACTATGAGCAAACTGATTTAGTAAGCTTAATTAACAAAGTTTGTATTGATAACGACCTTATTTTTTATTTTAAATGCTTGCCCAATGGTTTGCAAAGGGAAGCGAATATTAAAGAATTTAAAAAGATTGCAAGTGCAGAAATATATAGTCACAATTTAAGTGGTTTTATTGAATATTTACAAACTATAAAAGATAAAGAATATGAATTGAGTGTGAGTGGTGGAGATAATGCAGTACAAATTTTAACAATGCATGGGAGCAAAGGGTTGGGATTTCCTGCTATTATTATTGCTGATTTTAGCACGAAATTTAATGTTAATATGAATATATCTGATTGTATTATCAATGACAATTTTGGGCTTGGGATTAAGTATAAAAATATCAACGAGAGAACAGAGAAAGAAACAATTGTTAGAAAAGCTTGTATGATTGCTAATAAGAAAAGTGAAATTGATGAAACAATAAGATTGTTTTATGTTGCATTAACAAGGGCAAAATGTAATTTAATGCTTATTGGAACGATTAATATAGATAGTGTTAATAAAAAATCTTATAAAAATGTTTATCATTGCCAATCATATTTAGATTATGTGTTAATGTCCTTAGATGAGAGTGATCTAAACTATTTTAAAAGCGGAAGTGAAAATTTCATGATTAACAAAGGAAAGAAGTCTTGCGCAAATGTAAACATAGTTGAACCATCGAACGTTGAAAAAACTTTTGAAAATAAAACTATTATTATTAGAAGAACAACTAGTGATGTAATTAATAAAAATATTGAAGCGTTTAATGTGAACTTTAATAAATATAAAAACAAATCAATTGTTGTTAAAAACAGTGTCTCTAGCATTTTAAAAGAGGATTGTGACTATCAATTAAACCTACAAAATATAGACAAGTTAAATCTTTTTGATGAATATAACTTAAAAGAAAATGAAGCAAGTGAAGTTGGAACTTTGTATCATAAAATTATGGAAAATTTAGAGTTAAATGAGTCACTTGATGAGATTATAGAGAAAGTCCATGATGTGCTTAGTAATTACGAATGCGATGAAAAAATTAAGGATTTAATTGATATTAACAAAATATATAAGGCAGTTTTGAAAATACAGTCGTTAAAAAATGAAATAACAAATTTGAAAAAAGAAATGCAGTTTGTTATGAAACTGCCTTATAATAAAGTGGTTGAATCTAGCGATATTGAAGAAAAAGTTATAGTTCAAGGTGTTATGGATTTGGTATTAGTTGGGAAAGATGAGGCTGTTGTGGTTGATTATAAAACAAACAGAAGTTCAAGTAAAGATTACTATGCAAACCTATATAAAACTCAATTAAATCTTTATAAATTAGCGTTGAGTAGGCTTTATCCGGAAAAACAAATTAAGGGTTATGTTTATTCATTTACTTGCAATGAATTAATCGAAATGTAATACTTTTTTAGTGAGTTAGATTAGTATCATCTATAACTTTTATTTAAGCCTTTAAGTTTGTTAAAAAGTAATCATTTAATCAGTGAAGTGACTTTTATTCTCAATGACACCAACAAGTTAATATCAATTCAGTTTAATAGTTGTTTTTAAGATAGGGCTACAACTTCGTTGTATTGAAAATAAAAGAACTTCTTTATTTGTAAATATGTAAATAATTTTATCGAAAAAATCGAAAAATAATCGTGTATAATACTCTATTTTGTTTGGTTTGAAAAATAACGTGTGGTATACTAAATTATAAGTATGTATGTAATAATGCGTTAAAGAAAAGGGGAAATGATATGCTAAATTATATTTTGGCAGAAACGGATGCGGAATTAGGTAGTTCTTTTATTCATAATATTTTTAAAAATATCTTAAAAACTGTTGGTGGCGTTGGTTTTGATATAATTTTTTATATTTCAATAGCACTTGTTGCATTGAATATTTTGATTATGCTCCTAATTATATGGAATTCATATGAAGTTAAACTTTTGAAATCTGTTAAGAAATTAAATCGATTTTTTGAAAAAAATCCGCATGTGTCAGAAGATAATTTAATCACGCTTAATGATAAGATGAAAAAAGTTCCTAAAACTTTGAGATATTGCTGGCAAGAATATATGCTTTATAGAGATAAGCTTCCAAGCGACTATATGACAACCACAACATGCATAGATCAGCCTATTAAAACTTCAAAATATGGAACGGCTCTTAAAGTTGCGTCAATCTTTGGTGTTATTATTGGAATTTTATCATTTTTATCTTACATAGGTATGATAGTAAATTTAGCAACTGGTATAACGGTTGATGGTGAAGTGCTTAAGTCAACAACACCAATTTCTGTTAATATGATTTGGCAGTTTGTAACAGTTCCATTACTTGTTGTTGCAGTAAATTATCTATTTGTTGTTATAGGAAGATACGCTAGATCAAATAGAGTCAAAGACTTGTATTTTGAATTCCACGATTTTTCAAGGTTTGTTAATAAAGCATGTGCAACAATGCCAAGCTTTATAGATTATGAAGTTTTATTTACTCAAAAAGAAATTAAAGAAGGAATTCCTGTTCTTCAAGAGTATCTAGAAAAACGTGCTTTACAAGAGCAAAAAGAGGCTGAAAACGCAAAATTAAACGCGGTTGAATATGAAAAATTTGATTTTAATGATTTAGGCATAGAAAATGCTATTCTGCTTGATAGAGCGATGAAAGAAAGCGAAAAGTATTTTAATGTTAAGCGAGATCTAACAGAGAAATTAAATGCTAAAGAATCTGAAATAAATAACTTTTCTAAAAACTTCGATGAAGTAACTAAAGATTATGAGAGAAAGGCTCAAGCAATTAAAGAAAACTTAACGCAATTAAATGAACAGTTAAACAACACGGTCGTTAAAATTGAAGCAAATTATATTAAAAAACGTCACAATGAAGAGCAAGTTAAATTGCAACAACTTGAAAAAGATTATGATTTAGCAAGTGTTCGTTTCAACAAGCAACAATCAGATTTAGAAGAAGAATGCGAAGTTTTAAGAAATGAGATAAAAGAAAGAAAGAGCGATGTTGAAGAGGCTATAAAGGTTGAAGGAAAAGCTTATGCCAACAAAGTTTATGGAATAATCAATAGAACTATCACAGCTCAAAATGAACCATATTTTTCTAAGTTAGAACAAGAGAAACAAGAGTTAGCTAATCAAGTTTCAACACTAAGCCAAAATCTTAATGCTGTTCAAGCCGAACTTGAAGCTAGAAAAAATCAAATTGCACAAGCAGTTGAAGAGTTAAATTATAGGAAAGCAGAAATTGCTGCAATTTCAAGTGTTAGAGAATATTTCACATCATTAGAATTTAAACAATTGGTTAAAAATAATAAGAAAAAATTGAAGAAGGGTGAAGTTTCTAACGAATATTCAGAGATGATTGAGCAACTTCAAACGGAACTTAATAATAAGCAAGCAGAAGTTGATAGATTGAATCAAGCAATTAATCAAATGCAACAAGAATTAACAATGAAAACAAATGAACTTTCTGCAAAAAATGAAGAATTAAAGATGAAGAATTCAGAGTTAGATTCTAAAAATGCAGAGTTGCAAGAGAAAAATACAGAATTGCAAGAAAAAGATAAAAAAATCGCTGAACAAGAAAAAGTAATCGGTGAGCATAAAGGAATACTTCATAATAAAGATGAAGAATTAAAATCTAAAAATGCTCAAAAAGAAGAAAATGAGAATAGGCTTTTAAGTAAGTTGAAATCTTTAGAGGGTTACGAGAAAAAGTATCTAGATGAAAAAAATAGAATTAAGAGTAAGAATTTAGATAAATTAAGGTCAATACAAAAAGATATTGAAACTGAAAATAAAAAATATTTGTCTAACTCTGAAAAGTTGAAGAAAAAAATTGATGACACAGCGAAAGTAATTGAAGAATCTAAGGAAGCTTCAAAGGTTTCTAATGATGCATCTAAGGAATCTCAAGAAACATCAAATGAGCCTAAAAAAACGGCCAATGATGATTCATTAAAAGAATAATTTTTAAAAAATAAAAAACTTGAATTTGTCGAATACATATATAGATAAATTCAAGTTTTTTTATTTAATTGTAAAATTACGATCAAACAATTATAGTATTATTAAATTTAATTACGATAATTAATATGTTGACACTAAACTTATCTGCAATAGTGAGTGAGTTCTAATAGTTTTCCGTTTGCTCTAACTTTATTTAATATGTTAGATGTTATAACGGTGCCACACTTAACAATAATTTCTCCATTTTGTTTTTGAATATCTTTAGTAGTTATTCTATTAAGCAAGAACGAGTAATTTGTAACAGCTCTTATTGGTGATTGAATTTCAATTTTTCTCTTACTATCCGTTGTTGCAGATTGGACTAAATTATTGCTAATTTGAGCCTTTTCTTTGAAGTTGCATAGTTTTACTTTGTTATCTGAAAGAATTGAAGTTGTGTTGCTAAAATTCAATATTTGTGATGTTGAATAGGTTTTATCATTAACAATATACTTTTCAATCTTAAAATTATCATCTAAATTTATGTCTGTAATTTTTCCAATAAATTCACAATTTAAAGAATATATGCTTGTACTTATTGGGTTTGAAAATGATGATAATTCAAGTTCTCTTGATTCAAATAAATCAACTTCAGAGTTGTTTTTAATAAACAAACAGTCTTTTCCAAGTTTGTAAATATTTTTTGAATTTAAAACATATGTTAAGTCTTCAATTTCGTTAAATATAACCAAATAGTTACATTTTTTATATTTAGTGTCGAATAATATATTTTCAACTATGCCAATCAATTTTCCGGAATAAATGCTTATAACTGGAAGCGATATAATTTGTGATGCTAACATTTTAAATTTCTCCTATATATAATATAATAATATATTGTATTAAAATATTTTTTCATATATTATAAGTAAATGCTAAAATTGGCAATTTGCAGTTAAAAAATTTGTATAAGTTTGAAAAAGTATGGTATAATTCATCAAAGGTGAATTATTTTGGGTTTCTTTTCGCTAATTAAAAAACTATTTAGTAAGAATATTCAATGTAAGAGTGATATGGAAAATGACCTTATCTATCTTTTTCCAAGTCGTTCAAGGACTGTTCATATTGGATATAATATCATTGTTAAATCTGGATTCAAAGCGGTGTTTGTTGTAAGGGATAAAGTTACCGATGTATTAAATGAGGGAAAATACCGATTGGATTGGCTAACGCTTTCAAATACGGCACGAAGGTTAAAAATTGAAAAGTTAGATAACGCTCCAAATAGTTTTAGGGCAGATATTTATTTTGTTAACACAAAACTGTTTAATCAAATGGTTTTTGAATCGAATCAGCCTTTTATTTTTAAAACTGCTAATTTTGGTAGGGTGGTTGCAAACTCGGGGGGAATATGCTCGTATCAAATATCTGATGCCTCAGCTTTTATAAGTGTTTTGTTGAGAGATTGAGCTTATATTAAAAATAAAACAGCTATGAAATTGATCAGCTATTATATTGGTAATGAAATAAATAATCAACTTGAAAATGGCAAGGTTTCATTTGATGAAATAATAACTTCACCAAAATCAATTAACACGTTACTAAATGAGTGTATGTTTGAAGCTTTGTTGTTTGCCGGAATTCGTGTAACAAACATTGTTATGGCAAGTATTCAATGTGTTAGTAAACATCAACAAAACAAAATAAATGAATTTTTAGCATATCAAAGTGAATTGAAAGAAAATTCAAGTTTGAATATGCCTCAGTGCACAACTGTTAATGTGAATAGTCAGTTTGAAATAAATGGGCTAGATAATGAATCGGATGCATCAACTTCAAGTGTATCATATGTGAATGTTGGAACTGGAAATGAAATTGGTGGAGCGAAAATATGTCCACATTGTAAGGCAACAGTTGTTGGTAATTTTTGTAATAATTGCGGTGCTAAATTATTTTAATAAATTTATTGAAAAAAAATAAGAAAAGTGCTAATATAAATAAGTTGATTGAAACTAATTAATAATTATGTAAAATTTTTTTTACAAATTAAAAGGAGATATAGTATGAAATTTGATAAAAATACAACAATAGGGGAAGCTGTAACATCAGATGAGAGAGTTGCTCCAATTTTAATGGGTTTTGGAATGCATTGTTTTGGTTGTCCAATGAGCCAAATGGAAACATTGGAAGAGGCTGGGATAGCGCATGGCGTTGATGTAGATTTCATGATTGAAAAATTAAATGAACTATTTGAAGATGGCGAAAAAGAGAAAAGAGACTCGATCAATGATGAAGAAGATGATGATAACCCAGATGAAGGCTTCGGCGGTGAAGATTCAGAAGATGGAGATGAATAATTTTCGATAAAATACTGCAAAATAAGTTAAACAAATAACTTTGTGCAAATTGCACAAAGTTATTTTATGTTTTATTTAAACAAATTTAAAAAAAAGTCTTGACAACAGTGTAAAATATAGGTAGAATAGATATGCTGTGTAATATGGTCGAGTGAAGTTACTTTAAATTTATGCCGAAATTTAGAGATAATTTATTCGATAAAAGTGCTTAAAACCCAGATTTTGAGCGACTAATTGCATGTTCTTGAATCATATTTCAGCACTTTTTTTAAAGTTTATGTGTATGAAACACACGGGTGAGTGTGTATATCATATATAAAAAGAACAAAAAAATGTGATTAGGCAAATTAATTTTATTTAAACACAAATAACTTAAGGAGAAAAATTAATGGCAACACAAAAAATTAGAATTAAACTAAGAGCATACGATCATAACTTAATTGATGCTGCATGCAAAAGAATTGTTGACACTGCACTTAAATTCGGTGCAAAGATTAGCGGTCCAATTCCACTTCCAACAAATAAGGAAGTTGTAACAATTATTAGAGCTACTCACAAGTATAAAGATTCTCGTGAGCAATTCGAAATGAGAACTCATAAAAGGGTTATTGATATCTATAGCCCATCAGCAAAAGCAGTTGATGCTTTAATGAAGCTAGACCTTCCAGCTGGTGTTGATATCAATATCAAATTATAATCTGTTGGAGGAATAAATAATGAAAAAGGCAATTTTAGGAAAAAAACTTGGAATGACTCAAATATTTAACGAAACAGGTCTTGTTGTTCCTGTAACAGTAATTGAGGCTGGTCCTTGCTTTGTAACACAAATAAAAACAAAAAATAATGATGGCTATGATGCAGTTCAAATTGCATTTGGCGATATTAGAGAAAATTTAGTTAATAAACCAATGATGGGTTTATTTAAGAAAGCTGAAGTAGCTCCAAAAAGATATGTTAAAGAATTTAAACTTGAAGATTCATCTTTGAATGTTGGCGATAAAGTTCTTTGCGATATCTTCAACGAAGGCGATTTAGTTGATGTAACTGGAACATCTAAAGGTCATGGATATTCTGGAACAATCAAAAAATGGAATTTCCATCATCAAAAGAATACTCATGGTGGTGGTCCAATTCACCGTCATCCTGGTTCAATTGGTTGTTGTTCATTCCCAGCTAAAGTTTTTAAAGGTAAAAAACTTAGTGGAAGATATGGTCACGATAGAGTTACCATTCAAAATTTAACTGTTGTTAAAGTAGATGCTGAAAGAAACATTCTTTTAATTAAAGGTGCAATTCCTGGTCCTAAAGGAAGTTTAGTTTCTGTTAAAAACGCAGTAAAGGCAAATTAAGCAAAGGAGAATTTACGAGATTATGGCTAATGTTAAAATGTTAAATATGTTAGGCGAAGAATGTGGCTCTTTAAAACTTAAAGATGAGGTTTTCGGTGCTGACTACAATGAAGCATTAATTCATCAAGTTGTTGTTGCATATCTTGCTAACAATCGTCAAGGAACAAAAAGTACTTTAACTCGTTCTGAAGTAAGAGGTCATGCTAAAAAACCTTGGAGACAAAAAGGAACAGGTAGAGCACGTCAAGGTTCAACTAAAGGTCCACAATGGAGAGGTGGTGGAATAGTTTTCGCACCAAAGCCAAGAGACTTTTCAAAGAAAGTTAATAAAGAAGCTAAGAGAGTTGCTTTTAGAAGTGCTATCAGCACAAAACTTGCTTCTAAAGAATTAATCGTTTTAAAAGATTTAGAATTAAAAGAAGCTAAAACAAAATTATTAGTTGATTTATTGAATAAATTAAACTTAGATAAAACTGCTATCTTCGTTACTAAAGATGCAAATGAAAATTTGATTCTTGCTGCTGGTAACCTTCAAAATATTGATGTAACCACTTCAAATTTATTAAATGTTTATGATATCATTTGTTGTGATAAGTTAGTTGTAACTGAAGATGCTATTAAAGCAATTGAGGAGGCTTACGTAGGATAATGAAAAGTTACGATATTATTATTAAACCACTTTTAAGTGAAAAAAGTTATGCTGATATTGCTAACAAAAAATACACATTCGTTGTTGCAAAAAGTGCAAACAAAATTGAAATCAAACAAGCAGTTGAAAATATTTTCGGAGTTCAAGTTGCTTCAGTTAACACTGCAAACTGCAAAGGAAAATTAAAAAAGCAAGGAAAAACACAAGGTTATACTTCTGATTATAAAAAGGCTTTCGTTCAATTAAAACCAGAAAGTAAGGCAATTGAGTTTTTTGAAAGCTTATCATAAAGGTTAGGAGGAATTTATTATGGCTATTAAAACATATAAACCAACATCTCCAGCACGTAGATTCTACACAACAGCATCTTTCGAAGAAGTAACAAAAACTTCTCCAGAAAAATCTCTTCTAGTTTCAAAGAAGAAAACAGCTGGTAGAAACAATAACGGAAGAATAACCGTTCGTCACATTGGTGGTGGAAATAGAGTTAAATATAGAATCATTGATTTCAAAAGAGATAAAGATGGAATTAATGCAAAAGTTGCTGGCATTGAATATGATCCAAATCGTTCAGCATACATCGCATTATTAAATTATGCAGATGGTGAAAAAAGATATATCCTAGCACCTAAGGGATTAAATGCTGGTGATATTGTTCAAAGTGGTGAAAATGCAGAAATTAAAGTTGGTAATGCTCTAAAATTAAAAGATATGCCAGTTGGTTCTGTTATCCACAATATCGAATTGCAACCAGGCAAGGGCGGTCAAATTGTTCGTTCTGCTGGTATGGAAGCAAGATTGATGGCTAAAGAAGGTAAATTCGCAACCATTAAACTTCCTAGCGGTGAAACAAGACTTGTTCCAATCGAATGTAAAGCAACATTAGGAACAGTTGGTAACTTAGAACATGAAATAGTTTCTCTTGGTAAAGCGGGTAGAAAACGTCATATGGGTATTCGCCCAACAGTTCGTGGTTCTGTTATGAACCCTAACGATCACCCTCATGGTGGTGGTGAAGGTAAATGTCCTGTTGGTAGAAAATCTCCTAGAACTCCTTGGGGTAAACCTGCACTTGGTAAGAAAACTAGAAATACTAAAAAACAAAGTAGCAAACTTATTATTAAGCGTGCGAATTAGGAGTGAGAGTTATGAGTAGGTCATTAAAGAAAAAACCATTCGTAGAACAAAGATTGTTTGATAGAATTAAAAAGATGAATGAAGAAGGCAAGAAAACAGTTGTTAAAACTTGGAGCCGTTCATCAACAATTTACCCAGAATTCGTTGGTCACACTATCGCTGTTCACAACGGTATGAAACATATTCCTGTTTATTGCACAATCGATATGATTGGTCATAAACTTGGAGAATTTGCACCAACAAGAACATTTAGAGGTCATGCTGATAAAGCTACAACAAAAGGTAACAAATAGGAGAGTAAATTATGGCTACAAGAATGAAAGAAAAATCAGCTAAAAGAATTGAAAATAAAGATCAAAGACCTTTTGCCACAGCTCGTTATATCAGAATGGGTTCTTCTAAAGCAAAAAGGGTTTTAGATTTGATTAAAAATAAGCCATATCTTGAAGCAGTTGCTATCTGTGATATCACTCCTAGCACAGCTTCTATGGTTGTTAAAAAAGTTTTAGAGTCTGCAGGAGCTAACGCTGAAAATAATAAAGGTTTAAGCAAAGATACATTATTTGTTGCTGAAGCTTATGCAAACCAAGGTCCATCTTTCAAAAGAGTTAAATTCAGAGGTAGAGGTGGAGTTGATACTATTATAAAAAGAACTTGTCATATCACAGTTGTGTTAGACAGTGCTGCAAACTAGAAAGGAGTAGTAAGTTAAGTATGGGACAAAAAGTTAATCCTCATGGAATGAGAGTTGGTGTTAATAAAGACTGGAGTTCTTCTTGGATTTCATCTAAGCAAGACTTCTCTAAATTCATCAAAGAAGACCATGATATTAGAAAATTAATCAATAAAAAACATGCCGCATCTAGCGTTTCTGATGTTAAAATTGAAAGAACTGCTGGAAGATTAACAGTTGACATCTTTACTGCTCGTCCTGGTGTTATCATCGGAACTAAGGGTGCAGGCGTTGAAGAACTTAAAAAAGATATTTCTGCTATAAGTTCTATTAAAAATGTTAATGTAAACATTAAAGAAGTAAAAAGACCTGATCTTGATGCCGAATTAGTTGCTCAAACAATTGCTCAACAACTTGAAAAAAGAATGAGCTTCCGTCGCGCAATGAAGATGGCTATGCAAAGAGTTATGAAAGCAGGTGCTAAAGGTTGCAAAGTTATGGTTAGTGGTCGTTTAGATGGCGCAGAAATCGCTAGAAGCGAACATTATCATGAAGGTCGCCTTCCTCTTCAAACTTTAAGAAGTGATATCGATTACGGAACTTGTGAAGCACACACAACTTTCGGTGTTATTGGTGTTAAAGTTTGGATTTGCAAGGGTGAAATTCTAGGCAAAAAATCTGTAACTATTGCAGAAGCTCCTGAATCAACAGAGGGAGGTAACAATTAATATGTTATTAATGCCAAAAAGAGTTAAAAGAAGAAGACAACATAGAGGCAGAATGACTGGTGTTGCTTCAAGAGGAAACAAAATTGCTTATGGTGAATATGCTTTAGTTGCAACTGAACCTTGCTGGTTAAAAGCCAACCAAATTGAAGCTGCACGTATTGCTATTAACCGTTACACTAAAAGAGGCGGAAAAGTTTGGATAAATATTTTCCCTCATAAACCAGTTACTAAAAAACCTGCTGATACTCGTATGGGTAAAGGTAAAGGTGCTCCAGAATTTTGGGTTGCTGTTGTTAAACCAGGTAGAGTTCTATTTGAAATCGCTGGTGTTGCTGAAGAACAAGCTAGAGAAGCTATGAGGCTTGCTTCACACAAACTTCCTTGCAAAACAAAATTTGTAGCTAAAGCTCAAATGGAAGCTGTTGAAGGCGGTGACGATCATGAAGAATAAGAATTTAAGAGATTTAACAAATGAAGAACTAAACAAAAAGTTAGTTGAATTAAAACAAGAACTTTTTAACCTTCGTTTTTCAAATGCAACAGGGCAATTATCTAACCCTATGCAAATTAATGCTTGCAAGAAAGAAATTGCAAGAATTAAAACAATCTTAACTGAACGTGAGCTAAATATAAAGGTTAAGGCATAATCGCTATGGAGGAAATTATGGAAAGAGATTTAGAAAAAACAACTGATAGAAATCTAAGAAAAACAAGAATCGGTGTTGTTTCAAGCAATAAGATGGACAAAACTATCACAGTTTCTATTGTTTCAAATAAGCGTCATCCACTTTATAGCAAAGTTTATAAATCAACAAAGAAGTTCAAAGCTCACGATGAAAAGAACGAATGCAATATTGGTGACACAGTTGAGATTATGGAAACACGTCCACTAAGCAAGGACAAACATTTCAGATTAGTAAGAATAATAGAAAGAGCAAAATAAGGAGTTAAATTATGGTACAACCACAAACAATACTTAAGGTTGCCGATAATAGCGGTGCTAAAAAGATAATGTGTATTAGAATTTTAGGTGGTTCATTCAGAAGAAGTGGAAACATTGGCGATATTATCGTTGCTTCTGTTAAATCTGCAACTCCTGGTGGCGCTGTTAAAAAAGGTGACGTTGTTAAAGCCGTTATCGTAAGAACAAACAAAGGTATTTCAAGACCAGATGGTTCTTACATTAAATTTGATGATAATGCCGCAGTTATCATTGATAACCAAAAACTACCAAAAGGTACTCGTATCTTTGGACCAATTGCAAGGGAACTTAGAGATAAAGGATTTATGAAAATAATTTCTTTAGCTCCTGAGGTTCTTTAAAGGAAGGTGTTTATATGGCTATGCAAATTAGAAAAGGTGATAACGTTCTAGTTATCGCTGGAAAAGACAAAGGTAAATCAGGAAAAGTATTATCAGTTGATCCAACAAACAATGCTGTTGTTATAACTGGTGTAAATATTGTTTCTAAACATAAAAAAGCAAGAAGTGCTGAAGATAAAGGCGGTATCTTCAAAAGAGAAAATAAAGTTGATGCTTCAAATGCTCAAATCATTTGCCCAGCTTGCGGTAAAGCAACAAGAGTTGCTCACACAATTGAAGGGGACAAAAAATCAAGAGTATGCAAAAAATGCGGAGCTTCTTTAGATAAAGCTGTTGTTGCCAAGAAAACAACTAAAGCTTCTTCTGAAAAATCTACAACTAAAGCAGCAGCTAAACCAGCAACTAAGTCTGCTGCAGCATCAAAAGCAAAAACAACCAAAACTGCAACAAAATCTGCTCCAAAGAGCGAAAAAGCTCCTAAAGCAACTGCTGCAAAAAAATCTACATCAACATCTACTAGAAAGACTTCTAGCAAGAGTTCAGGTAAATAGGAGGAATAATTATTTATGGAAAAAAACAGATTACATGTTAAATATTTAGAAGAAGTTGTTCCTGCTATTATGAAGGAAAAAGGTTATAAAAATGTTAACCAAGTTCCAAAAATTGAAAAAATCGTTTTAAACCGTGGTTTAGGTGATTGCAAAGATAATGCTCAAAGCTTTAATAAAGCTGTTGATGAATTAGCTCAAATCACTGGTCAAAAACCAGTTGTAACTTTTGCAAAAAAATCTATCGCTAACTTCAAAGTTAGAGAAGGTAATAAAGTTGGTGCAAAAGTTACTCTTAGAGGAGAAAAGATGTATGAATTCTTAGATAGATTAATTTCTATCGCTCTTCCTCGTGTTAGAGACTTCCAAGGTATTTCAGCAAAGGCATTTGATGGAAAAGGAAATTACGCATTAGGTCTTAAAGAACAATTAGTTTTCCCAGAAATCAGTTATGAGAAAATTGATAAAGTTCGTGGTCTAGATGTTGTTATCGTAACAAACGCTAGAACAGATGAAGATGCAAAGTTACTTTTAGATTATATGGGAATGCCTTTTAAAAGGAAATAGGAGGAAGCAATGGCAAGAAAAGCATTAAAAGTTAAACAACAAAAAGAACAAAAATTCTCAACCAGAGAATACACTCGTTGCTCTATCTGTGGCAGACCTCATTCTGTTTTGAAGAAATACGGAATTTGCAGAATTTGCTTCAGAGAATTGGCATACAAAGGCGAAATCCCTGGTGTTAAGAAGTCAAGTTGGTAAAAGGAGATAAGTTTATGATAGTAACAGATCCAATCGCAGATATGCTAACAAGAATGAGAAATGGCTTGAGTGCTAAACATAAAAGTGTTTCCGTTCCAGTTTCAAAAACAAAATTAGCAATTGCAAAACTATTACTTGATGAATGTTTCATCGCTTCATATAATGTTGATGGTGAAGGCACAAAAGCAAATATAAATATAGAATTCAAATTCGGTCCTAATGGCGAAAAAGTTATAAATGGATTAAAGAGAATTTCTAAACCAGGTTTAAGAATTTATGCTAGTGCAGAAGACCTTCCAAAAGTTATTAATGGTTTAGGTATTGCAATTGTTTCAACAAATAAAGGATTAATGACAGACAGACAAGCACGCCAAGAAAATGTTGGTGGTGAAGTTTTGGCTTTCGTTTGGTAGGAGGAAAGATATGAGTAGAATAGGAAGATTACCAATTTCAATTCCAGCAAATGTTAAAGTTGAAGTTGATGATAATAATAAAGTTACCGTTACTGGTCCTCTAGGAACTCTTTCTCGTGAAATCAATCCTAGAATTGATATTAAGCAAGAAGGTTCTGAAATTATAGTTGGTGTTAAATCAACTGATCCAAAACTAAAAGCTATTTATGGTTTATCACGCCAATTAATTAATAATATGGTTGTTGGTGTTAGCCAAGGTTACACTAAAAAACTAAACATTAATGGCGTTGGTTATAAAGTAACTCAAAACGGTGAAAACTTAACTATGAATATTGGTTTTTCTCACCCAGTTGAATTAAAAGCAGTTCCAGGAATTAAACTTTCTTGTGACAAAACTCAAATTATCGTAACCGGCATCGATAAAGAAAAAGTTGGTCAATTTGCTGCTAATGTTAGAGATATTAAACCAGTTGAACCATATCACGCATATGGCATTAGCTACGATGATGAAGTTATCGTTAGAAAAGAAGTTAAAAGTGGAAAAAAATAAAAGGAGTTAGGTAAACTATTATGATTAATAAAGTAGATAAAAATGCTGAAAGAAAAATCAGAGCTAAAAGAGTTAGACGTAAGGTTTCCGGCACTCATAAAGTTCCACGTTTAAATGTTTTCAGAAGTTTAAGCAATATATCTTGTCAAATTATTGATGACACTAAAGGTGTAACACTTGTTAGTGCTTCATCTTTAGATAAAGATCTTGCACAAAGTTTAAAAGGTAAAACAAAACAAGAGGTTGCATTTGCAGTAGGCGAAGCAGTTGCTAAAAAAGCATTAGATGCTAAAATCAAAGCAGTTGTATTTGATAGAGCAGGTTATGTTTACACTGGCAGAGTTAAAGCATTAGCTGATGGCGCTAGAAATGCAGGCTTGAAGTTTTAAGGAGAAGGTCACATGCAAAATAATAATGAAAAGAAAACATTTGAGAAGAAACCATTCGAAAAAAGACCTGATAAGAAATTTGTTAAAAGAGAAAAAGAAGTTGATCCTATTGCTAGCAAGTTAGTAACTGTTAATAGAATTACTAAAGTTGTTAAGGGTGGTAGAAATATGCGTTTCAGTGCTCTAATCGTAGTTGGAGATAGAGCTGGAAAAGTAGGTCTAGGTCACGCTAAAGCAGCTGAAGTTCCAAATGCTATTGAAAAAGCAACATTACTTGCTAAAAAACATATGGTTAAAATTTCATTAGATGGAACAACAATTCCACACGAAGTAGTTGGTAAATTCGGAACAAGTATGGTTAAATTACTTCCTTCTAAAGAAGGTACTGGTGTTATCGCTGGTGGTTCAGTTCGTCCAGTTGTTGAACTTTGTGGAATTAAAGATATCACTGCAAAATCTTATGGTTCAAGAAATAAAATTAATTGCGTTAAAGCAACTTTAAATGCTTTACAACAATTAAGATCAAAAGAAGAAGTTGCACTTCTTCGCGGAAAATCTGTTGAGGAAATTTTATAGGAGGTAAATTATGGCAGAAACTAAGAAAACAACAACAAAATCAACTACTGCTACAAAATCTACTTCAGCTAAATCAACAGCAGTAAAAAAAGAAACAGCTACTAAAACTCCAGCAAAAACAGTAGCTAAATCAACATCTGCAAAAAAGGATACAGCAACAAAAACAACAGCATCAAAAACTGTAGCTAAAACACCAGCAAAGAAAGCTACAACAAAATCTGCTGAAGTTAAAGTTGAACCAAAAAAAGCAGAAGTTAAAGTTGAAAAAACATCAAAACCTGCTAAGAAAGGTAAAATGATTAGAGTAACTTTAATTAGAAGTTACATTGGTTACAATAAAGACCAAGCAAGAACTGTTAAAGCTCTTGGTTTAAATAAAATAAATTCATCAAACGAACTAGTTGATAACGCTTGCATTAGAGGTATGATCTTCAAAGTTAAACATTTAGTTCGTGTTGAAGAAATGAACTAGGGGGAAAAATTATGAAATTACATCAATTGTCTCCAGCTCCTAATTCACAAGTTAGTGCTAGACGTGTTGGCCGTGGTCTTGGTTCTGGTCTTGGTAAAACAAGCGGAAGAGGAACAAAAGGTCAAAATTCTAGAAGTGGTGGCGGAGTTAGATTAGGATTCGAAGGTGGTCAAATGCCACTTGTTAGAAGATTACCTAGAAGAGGATTCAGTAATGCTTTATTCAAAAAAGAATACAATGTTATCAATGTTTCTGATTTGGAAAATTTCAAAGCAAACACAGTTATAACAATTGAACTTCTTCAAGAGAAAGGTATCATTAATAAAATCGCCCCTTATGGTTTAAAGGTGTTGGGTAATGGAAATTTAACAAAAGCTTTAACTGTTAAAGCAAATAAATTTTCTGAAAGTGCAATACAAAAAATCAATGAAGCGGGTGGAAAAGCAGAGGTGCTATAATGTTTAAAACGTTAATCAACGCTTTTAAAGTAAAAGAAATTAGAGTTAAAATCTATATCACACTTCTATTAATCTTAGTTTATCGCCTAGGTTGCTGGATTCCAGTTCCAGGATTAAACTTAGATGGCTTCGCTGAGCAAATTCAAGGTCAAGATTTCTTAAATTTGCTAAGTTCTGTTAGTGGTGGCGCATTAGCAAATGGTGCAATTTTTGCACTAGGTGTTAGCCCATATATTTCAAGTTCTATTATTATTCAATTGCTTACTATCGCAATCCCAAGGTTAGAAAGACTTTCTAAAATGGGTGAGGAAGGTAGGAAGAAAATAGCTGAATACACTAAATATACGGCATTAATTTTAGCGTTTGTTCAAGCTATTGGTATAGTTCTAGGATATAAAGAAATATTAAACACTAACGTTCTTCCAGGTGCGTTAGTTGGTGCTATGGTAGTTTTAATTCTAGTAGCTGGCGCTATGTTCACATACTGGCTAGGTGAAAAAATTACTGCATACGGAATTTCTAATGGTGTTTCACTATTGATATTCGTTGGTATTCTATCTACTGCTGCTTCTTCAATTCTTGCAACTATCAAAGATATTGCAGGTGGAAACACTGAAAAAATCTGGGAATTAGTATTGTTTATTGTTGCATTAATTTTTATTTTCGGTTTTATCGTGTTTATGGATATGGCTGAAAGAAAAATTCCTGTTCAATATGCTAAGCAAGTTAAGGGAAGAAAAATGTATGGTGGGCAAAGCACACATATTCCTATTAGAGTTAACGCAACAGGTGTTATGCCTATAATTTTCGCTATGTCAATATTGTCTTTCCCACAATTAATTATGAGTATTGTTGCTCCAAAAAGTGGGTTCTACACATGGTATAGTAACTGGTTAGGAACTGGCAGTTGGGTTTATATAATCCTTGTTGGTTTATTAATCACATTCTTCTCATACTTCTGGACTCAAATAACATTTAATCCAGAAGATGTATCTAAAAATATTCAGCAAAATGGTGGTTTCATTCCAGGCATTCGTCCAGGAAAACCAACTGCTCAATATTTAAAGAAAATATCTAATAGAATAACATTATTTGGTGCTATATTCCTTGCAATTATTGCAATAGTTCCAAGTTTAATATTTAAAGGAATTGGAACAGGTGGATTAGTTGGTGCATTTAGCGCAACTGGACTATTAATCGTTGTTTCAGTTGCAATTGAAATTGATAAACAATTAGATGCACAAATGTTAATGAGAAACTATAAAGGTTTCTTAAAATAATTAATTAATCTTTTTAAATGTGAATATCAATGATTTAAAAATTCCCAATACCAAAGAAATTGATATTCACATTTGGAAATATTAAAATAAAAACAAAGGAATGAAAAATGATGAAATTATCAATGTTAGGCGCTCCAGGTTGTGGTAAAGGTACTCAAGCAAAAAAACTAAGTGCTTATTATAATATTCCACACATTTCAACTGGTGACATTTTTAGAAAAGCAATAAAAGAACAAACTGAATTAGGAAAACTTGCTGAAAAGTATATGAGCAAATTAGTTCCTGATGAAATTACTATAGGCTTAGTAAAAGAAAGAGTTAAAGAGGCTGATTGTGCAAATGGATTTATTTTAGATGGATTTCCAAGAACAGTCGCTCAAGCTGAAGCTTTCCTAAAAGATAATTCTTTCGATAGAATCCTATATTTCAATATAGATGAACAAACAGTTATTAAAAGAATTCTTGCAAGAAGAACTTGTGCTAATTGCGGTGAAATTTATATTGATGATGGAAATCTTGGTAAAACTTGTACAAAGTGTGGTGGCGACTTGATTGTACGTGCTGAAGATAGTAAAATTGAAGAAAGAATTAACACTTATAATAAAGAAACATTCCCATTGGTTAATTATTTTAAAGAAAAAGGTTTGATTTTTGAAATCAACACTAATGATGTTAAGAGTACTGAAGCTAGTGCTCAAATCGAAGAAATTTTCAATATAATAACTAAAGAATTGGACGCAAATAAATAATGATAAAATTAAAAAGTGAAAAAGATTTAGTTGATATGCGTGTTGCTTGTAAAATCACTGGTGACACACTTAAATATATAGAAACTAAAATAAGACCAGGTATTTCAACAAAGGAATTAGATACTCTCGCATATGAGTTTATCAAAAGTAAAGGTGCAAAACCATCATTTAAAAATTATGCTGGCTTTCCTGGTTCGCTTTGCACTTCAATTAATGATGTTATAGTTCACGGCATCCCTAGTGAATCTGTAATTTTAAAAGAAGGGGATATAATTAGCATTGATGTTGGAGCTAAATACAATGGATTCCACGGAGATGCTGCAAGAACATTTCCAGTTGGAAAATAGATGCCAAAACAGCAAAACTAATCAAAGTAACTGAAAAAAGTTTTTTTGAAGGTATTAAAGACTTAAAGGCAGGAGCTTTTGTTGGAGATATCTCACATAGAATTCAAACCTATGTTGAAAAAAATGGTTTCTCAATTGTTAGAGAATTAGTGGGGCATGGTGTTGGCAGAGATCTTCATGAAGATCCTATGGTTCCTAACTATGGAAGAGCTGGAAGCGGTGCAAAACTTAATGCGGGTGCAACAATCGCCATTGAACCTATGGTAAATATGGGCGAAAGAAACGTTGTTTTTAAAAGCGATGGTTGGACTTGTGCAACAAGAGATGGGCTTCCTGCAGCTCATTATGAAAATACTATTTTAATAACTGAAAATGGTGTAGAAATTTTAACTTTATAAAGGGTATTTATGCAAACAAAATTTGATGTCGGAAGTGTTGTTAAATCAACATATGGTCATGATAAAGGTGAGCTATTTGTGGTTTTGAGTGTTAACGAAAGCAATGTGTTTATTGTTAATGGGAAATCACGTAAGATAGAAAAGCCTAAAAAGAAAAATTTAAAGCATATTTATCTTTTACTAAAAAACACCGATCTAAAAGAGTTAATCGTAAATAATAAAGCAACAGATGCACATATCATTAAACTCTTAAAAGAGTATAAAAACAAAGAACTAGGAGGCAATTAGTTTTGTCAAAACAAGATGTTATGGAAACTGAGGGCGTTGTTGTTGAGGTACTTCGCAACGCAAATTTTAAAGTTAAGTTAGTTAACGGATTTGTTATAACTGCCTATTTATCTGGTAAACTTCATTTAAACAATATCCGAATTCTAGTAGGAGACCAAGTTAAAGTCGAGATGTCGCTTTATGATTTAACAAAAGGCCGTATAGTATGGCGTATGAAACAACAAAAAGCAGAGGAGATAAAGTAATATGAAAGTAAGACCATCAGTTAAGAAAATGTGTGATAACTGCAAAGTTATTAAAAGAGATGGAACCGTTATGGTTATATGCTCAAAATATCCTAAACATAAACAAAGACAAGGCTAATTTGTGTTTATTATTTAAGTGCTGTTTAAGTGCTTAATATTGGCTTTGAAAATAACTGTGGTTTGTGTGCGGCTGAATTAACACACCACATTTATATATATAATTATTTTATTTAAGAAAATTTTATGGAGGAAATTAAATGGCTCGTATCGCTGGAATTGATTTACCAAGAGAAAAAAGAGTTGAAATTGGTTTAACTTACATTTATGGTATTGGTAAACAAACTGCTATTAAAATTTTGAATGAAACCAAGATTAATCCTGACACACGTGTTAAAGATTTAACAGAAGATGAAGTTGCAAAAATCAGACTTTACATCGAAAAGAATTGTGTTGTTGAAGGAGATTTGCAAAGAGAAATTTCATTAAATATTAAACGTTTGCAAGAAATTGGTTGTTATCGTGGAATCCGCCACAGAAAAGGATTACCTGTTCGTGGTCAAAACACAAAACAAAATGCAAGAACAAGAAAAGGTCCAAAGAAAACTGTTTCAAAGGGCAAAAAAGCTAAAAAATAATTTTTGTTAGGAGAATACAATGGCTAGTACACAAAGTAAGAAGAAAGTTACAACTAGAAAAAAGAAAGTAACTAAAAATATTGATAAAGGCTGTGCTTATATTAATGCTTCTTTCAATAACACAATCGTTACTATAACCGACCAAGCTGGCAATGCTATTTCTTGGAGCAGTGCAGGAAGTTTGGGTTTAAAAGGTTCTAGAAAAAGCACTCCATATGCCGCTCAACAAGCTGCTGAACAAGCTGCTAAAGTTGCTGCTGATTTGGGTGTTAGAAGTGTTGATGTTTTTGTTAAAGGTCCAGGCAATGGAAGAGAAACTGCAATTAGAGCAATCCAAACTGCAGGTATCAACATCACAATGATTCAAGATGTTTCACCTATTCCACACAATGGTTGCAGACCACCAAAACGCAGAAGAATATAATTCAATTATTATTTTAATTGAATAGTTAATATTTTAGCAATACATATTGCTTTAAATAATTAATAGAATAGATATTTGAAAGTATTAAAATTAAACTTTCGTTTTATAAATTTAAAGGAGAAATTATAAATGGCTAAATACACAGGCGCTGATTGTAGATTATGCCGTAGAGAAGGTTGCAAACTTTTCTTAAAAGGCGAAAGATGTTTATCTAGTAAATGTTCTATTGAAAAAAATCCTGTTGTTCCAGGTGTTCATGGTGCAGCTAGAAAGAAACCAACTGAATATAGTTTACAATTAAGAGAAAAACAAAAAGTTAAAAGAAGTTATGGTCTTTTAGAAAAACAATTCAAGAAATATTACAATATGGCTGAAAATATGAAAGGTATTGTTGGTGAAAATATGCTTTCATTATTAGAACGCCGTTTAGATAATGTTGTTTATAGAATGGGAATTGGCTCATCTAGAGCTGAGAGCCGTCAAATTGTTAACCATGGTCATATAACTGTTAACGGAAAGAAAGTTAATATTCCTTCATTCCTAGTAAAAGTTGATGATGTTATCGCAGTTCGTGATAATAAAAAAGAACTTCCTATGTTTAAAGAATTAAAAGATATGAAAATTGTTCTTCCAAAATGGTTAGAATTCGATGCTTCAACTTTAACAGGCAAAGTTGTTGCTTTACCACAAAGAGATGATATTGATCTAAATGTTAAAGAACACTTAATTATCGAGTTATACTCTAAATAATAATTAAGAAAAAAAATCCAAAAAAGTGAGGAATTTTCAATATGATGGAAATCGAAAAACCTAAAATTACTTGCGAGGAAACTGATAATGGATGTTTTGCAAGATTTATAGTTGAACCTCTTGATAGAGGATTTGGTATAACTCTTGGAAACTGCTTAAGAAGAGTACTTTTATCTGCACTTCCAGGTGCTGCTCCAGTTGGGATTAAAATTCATGGTGTACAACATGAATTTAGCACAATTAGAGGAGTTGCTGAAGATGTTGTTGATATTGTTTTAAATATCAAAAATTTAACAGTTAAATCAATGGATACATCAAAAGATTTCAACACAATCTTAAGATTAAATAAATATGGTGCAGGGGAAGTTACTGCAGCAGATTTTGAGCCAAATGATTTGGTTGAAATTTTAAACCCAGACCTTCATATCTGCACATTAGATGCTGATGCAAAGTTTGAATTAGAAGTGTTTATTGGTAGAGGTAGAGGTTTTGTTCAAGCCGATGACCATAAGCCAGAAGATGCTCCAATTGGTTATATTAGTGTTGATTCAAACTTCACTCCAGTTAAAAAAGTTAACTATTATGTTCAAAATACTCGTGTTGGACACAGTATTGATTACGACAAATTAACAATTGAAGTTGAAACTAATGGAACATTATCTGCAAGAGAGGTTATTAGCTTAAGCGGTAAACTTGTTCAAGATCATATTGGATTGTTTGTTGATTTAGTTGAAAGTATGTCTGAAATGGATTTATTAATAAATCGTGAAGAAGATAAACAAACTAAAGTTCTAGAAATGACTATTGAAGATATGGATTTGTCTGTTAGAAGTTACAACTGCTTAAAGAGGGCAGGTATTTGTACGGTTGAAGATTTAACAAGAAAATCTGAAAGAGATTTGGCAAAAGTTAAGAATTTAGGTAAGAGATCTCTTGATGAAGTTGCTGCAAAACTTCAAAGTTATGGATTATCTTTAAGAAATGATGAAGACTAAAAAGGAGAAAAACAATGAGAAAACTAGGTAGACCAACTGATCAAAGAATGGCAGTTATTAAAAAATTAGCTACTGATTTATTGTGGTATGGTAAAGTTGAAACAACTCTTCCAAAAGCAAAAGAAGTTAGATCATATGCAGAAAAAATATTAACTCTTGCCATCAATACTTACACAGACACAGTTAAAGTTACAAAAGACACAGTTGATGCTAAAGGTGTTACTTCTAAAAGAGAAGTTATAAATGATGGTGCTAAAAAGTTAGCTGCTAGAAGAGAAATTATGAGCAGATTATATGATATTCAAGAAGTTAGAGCTGATAAAGAATCAAAAGCAAATTTTGTTGCTAGAACAAAGAATATCAATCATCCATTAATTGAAAAAATCTTTAACGAATATGCACCAAAATACGCTAAGCGTGCAGAAGAATTAAAGATTGGTGGTGGATACACGAGGATTATCAAATTGTCAACTAGAGTTGGTGATTGTGCAGAAACTGCTTTAATTGAATTAATTTAAGTAAAATAATTTGTATTAAAAAAGTCGATTTTGAATTATGTTCATTGTTGACTTTTTTTGTTTAAACAGATGAATAATAATACAAATATATGTATCATTATGCGTTCAGGTGTTTTTGCTGTAGATTGAAAGTATGTATTTTTTATTTAAATACAAATTGTTTCAATTATAAATTGTAGTTTTTTGGGTAATATGGTAAACTATTAGTATAAAAGGTAATAGCACATGGAAGAAATAGATATTTTAGATGAAAATGGTAATAAATTAAATGATATAAGAACAATTGAAGAAATTCATAAATTGGGATTGTGGCATAGAGCCGTTGTTGTTTTAATAATAAATAGTAAAGGTAAAATATTAGTTCAACAGCGTGCAGGCACTAAAGTTTTCTTTCCAAATGCATGGGAAATGTGCTTAACTGGTCATGTTGATGCTGGTGAGTTATCTATAGAAACAGCAATCCGCGAGATCGGTGAAGAAGTTGGCCTTATAATTTCAAAGAAGGATTTGTCATATATTTATTCATTTAGAAGAGAATACTTTGCAGAAGGTTCAATAGAAAGATTGTTTTTTGATGTTTTTTGTGCTAAAACAAACTTTGATGAAAATGATGTGAAAATCCAAGAGGAAGAGGTTCAGGCGTTTAAACTTATAAATCTAAATGAATTAAAAGAAATGATTGATAATGGTCTAGTCCACACCGATAACGAAACAAACATTTTAATTGATTTAATGGAAAAAGGTGTTTTATGTTAAGTATAGATGATAGTAAATTTATAACAAGTGTTGCTGATAGTTCTAAAATTAAGATAGATGAAAAAGAGCAAATTGCTTTTGTTGGGAGAAGTAATGTTGGGAAAAGCTCTCTATTAAATATGTTATGTTCTAATAAAAAACTAGCTAGAACAAGTTCAACTCCAGGAAGAACAAGATTAATAAATTATTTTTTAATAAATAATAGTTTTTATTTTGTTGATTTGCCAGGGTATGGATATGCTAAAGCAAGTCAAACTGAAATTGAAGGCTGGCAAAGCTTGCTAGAGCCATATTTGGTTAATAATGGAAAATTAAAATGCGTCTGTGTGTTGGTGGATTCAAGAATAAATCCAACTGATTTAGATAAACAAATGATTAATTTTTTGAGTTACTACGCTATTCCATTCATAGTTATTGCCACAAAGTGCGATAAAATTCCAAAATCAAAAATTAAACCGCAACTATTAAAAATTGCCAATAGTCTAGGGCTTGCTAAGGATAATGTTTTAGGTTCTAGCTCTGAAAATAATTATTGTAAGCAAGAGATATTAAATAAACTTGATTTATATATAAATAAATAATTAATCTTAAATTTACTAAACAAATGCATTAATTAATAAATAGCAAATTATTAATAATGCATTTTTTACTAGCAAAAATCCCTTTATAAACATATATTTAAATAGTTTAATTATAGGGGGAAATCGTATGAAATATTTTGGGACTGATGGCATTAGAGGATATATTGATGATGGCTTAGATAGTAACTTAGCGTATAAAGTTGGATGTGGTGTTGCTGGATTTATATATGCTCATAATTTGCCACGAAAAGTTATAATAGGTAAAGATACAAGAATAAGTGGAGATATGCTCGTTTTTTCAATAACAAGTGCATTATTGAACTACGGGATTGATGTTTGTTATATTGGAATTGTGCCAACCGCGTGCGTTTCTTATCTCTCATCAAAAACTGAAGTAGGAATTGGTATCATGGTAACGGCATCACATAACACCTATGATATGAATGGGATTAAAATAATCAATAATCTCGGTTATAAATTACCCATCTCTGATGAAGAAGAGATAGAAAAATTTATTGATGATATTCCTAAAATTGATGGCAATAAAAAGGGTAGTTTTTATGAAGATAAAAACTTAGTAGAGATATATAAGGAATCTATTTTAGAGGCTAATAAAGTTGATTTATGTGGATTTAATATTGCAATCGATTGCGCAAATGGATCAAATTATCAAATTGCCTTAGATGTGTTTAAAAAATTACACGCAAATATTGTTCCAATAGCATATGCTAACGATGGATTAAACATAAACAATGAATGTGGAGCACAACATGTTGAAAATCTCCAAAGAGAAGTATTAAATCATAAATGTGATATAGGATTTGCATTTGATGGCGATGCTGATAGATTAAGGGTGGTTTTAAATGATGGTACAATATTAGATGGTGATGACATACTTTTTGTTTTTGCAAACTATATGAAGATTAAAAATAGACTTAATTCGCTTAGTGTGGTTGGAACAATTATGACAAACGTAGGCACTGAGAAAAGCTTAAATAAGTGCGGTATTTCCTTGAAAAGAGTGCAGGTGGGAGATAGAAATGTTATTGAACTTATGAAAAATGAACACTTTTCAATTGGTGGTGAAACTAGCGGACATATTTGTATGCACGACTATAACACAACTTGTGATGCTCTATTTAATGCAGTATATTTTATGAATATAGTTGTTAATGGCAAAGTATCTATTCAAGATTTGCTTTTAAGAATAAAAAAAGAACCTCAAACTATAAAGAATATAAAAGTTTCCAAATCGTTTAGAGGTGAGTATAACACAAATATTAATTTTTTAAATGAGTTACAAGCACTGGAAGAAAAACATAAAAATGATTCAAGAATCGTTGTTAGACCAAGTGGAACTGAACCAGTTTTTAGAATAATGGTTGAAAGTGATTCAGTGGAGCATAATAATATAATAATTAACGAAATCATAGATTTATTTGATAAGCACAATAAAACAAATTAGTAAATTCTTTAACTAAATATATCAAAATGGATAATTAAATATTGTATAACTTTTACAAAAATTTATAAATCCATAATAATGGCTATAATAAAAAAACTGCACACTTGAAGTGACCACTTATGGGGCTAACTTCATTATGCAGTTTTTTATTACTTATCACCATTGTTTTCATCATCTTTTAATTGATCTTGCAAATCATTTGAAAATAGGGTGGCAAGCTTTTTAATCATGTATTGGTCAGTTACAGGTTTTAAGAAAACTTTATCATTTTCAATAACCTCTGTGCAAAATGTGAAAATTGGTTTTTTGTTTTCTTCTCCTAAAAGATAAGCATATTCTTCTTTTCCACTTTTTAAAACATCAACAACAATAAATTTTTTATCGTTCGAAAGTGTAACAACTGTTTGTGGTTTTGTTCTCATATTCATTCTCCTTACTTTATGTTAGCATATCATTTTATAAATAATGTGTCAATCAAATGATTATAAAATAATGCAAAATAATTATAAAATATAATTATAAAAATAATATAACTTGCATAAATATGCATCAAATTTATTTGTTTTGGTCTTTAATTAATAGATAAACATTGCTTGGCAAATTATCTATAATATTTTTTTTCAGAATATTTAAATCATAGCTTTCAGCCATTCTTATTTCAATAATTGGGAGTTTAGCGCATTTTAAAGCATCATAAACATCTCTATCCATCTTTTTTAGTGCTTGCACAATTGGGTTAGAATTGAATAAATCTATAGCAAGAACGGGTGTCATTGTTCTTCTCAAAAATACGCAAACATCAACATATTTACTTAATATTTTGTTGTACATATTTTTGTCGCCAATTGGATTCACAATATTATCAACTCCAACATATGGGAAAGCAATAAAATCTCTTGGTAAAGCTTTATGTAGTGCTTCTAGAAATTTCATCTCCGCCTCAGTGCAGTAATGTTGATTCAATTCCAGTGATAAATTTGTTGATTTAATAGAGATTTTTTTCTTTTTAGGTTGGCGTTTTAACATTACTATTGTTAGTATAAATATACATAAACCAACCAAAACAATAATTAATGGAATAAATACTTTACTATCTATCATTTTGTCCTACCTTATTCTAAGTTTAACCAATCAATTGGCTTTTTGCCTAATTTAACTAAAACTTCGTTAGCTTTGCTGAAATGTTTGCAACCAAACCAACCGCCTTGATTTGCGCTCATTGGGCTAGGGTGCACTGCGGTAAAAACATAATGTTTAGATCTATCAACATTTTTTACTAAATTTTTTGCATTTGATCCCCAAACGAGAAAAACAACAGGATCTTCTCTTTTGTTTAATAAATCAATAACCTTGCTGGTAATTATTTCCCAGCCTTTTCCTTTATGGCTATTAGGCATGTTTTGTTCAACTGTTAAAACTGAGTTTAGTAATAACACTCCTTGTTTTGCCCAATTTGTTAAATTCCCTGTTTTAGGCATTTCTCCACCAATATCTGAAGTTATTTCCTTGAAAATATTGATTAAAGACGGCGGAAGATTCACACCATTTTCAACAGAAAATGAAAGTCCATGTGCTTGGTTGGGATTATGATACGGATCTTGGCCTATTATAACAACTTTAACATCTTCATACTTAACCAAGTTTAATGCTCTAAAAACATTCTCTGGTTTAGGGTAGATAATTTTATTGGAGTATTCTTTATTTAGCCATTCGGTTAAATTTTTATATTCAGAACTTTCAAATTCTTTTTCAAGAAGCTTGTACCAACTTTTTGTTATTAAAAACATTTTATCCTCACAAGATATCTAATATATTCATTATAACATATTAGTTTGCTAAAAACAATAAAATACGAAAAAAGGTATTTTGTTTAATGAAAGTGGCTATAAAAATTGAATAAAAATTAAAGTTGTGGTAACATAATAGTATGGAAAAAATAAATTTAGTAGTTAAAACAAAGAAAAAAATAAAAAAATTAGGACTAGCTCTTGGTGGTGGCGGGGCTAGGGGTTTATCTTTGATTGGTGTTATTAGAGCATTTGAAGAGAATAATATAACTTTTGATTATGTTGCGGGAACTAGTGTTGGTGCACTAATTGGAGCGTTCTATTGTGCTGGTTTATCATCAAAGCAAATGGAGGAAATTGCTAGAAATACTAAAGAAAGTGATATAAAAACAAATTTGATCCCCTTTATGCCAAGTAAAACTGAAGGTTTAGAAAGAATAATAAAAACTAATATAGGAGATATAGATATTTTAGATTTAAAAACACCATTTTGTGCAGTTGCAGTTGATGTTTTGAAAGGAGAAGAAGTTCATCTAACAAAAGGAAATTTGGCAAAAGCTGTTGCTGGATCTTGTGCAGTTCCTGCTGTTTTCAATCCAGTTGAATTTGGTGACTACTTATTGTTTGATGGTGGCCTTCAAAACACCATTCCGAGTAATGTTCCCAAGCTTCAAGGTTGCGAAAGAACAATCGCAGTTGATATTAACTCATCGAGAGGAAGTGGCGCAAAATCAACAAAATATGTTGATCTAATGATGGCTTCAATTGGTATTATGATGAAAAGTAATGCAATTAAGGGATACTTAAATGCGGATTTAATGATTGCACCTGATTTGAAAAGATTCAGTTCTAAGAAATTTGCAGGAATCGATGAGATGATAGAAGAAGGTTATAAATCTGCGATGGAAGTTATGCCAGAACTTCTAGAACTAATAAAAAAGAAAAATAAAAAAAGTTTTATAAAGCGAATTTTTAGAATTAAAAGCAAAGCAAAATGAAATTAAAAGTTTTTAATTATTTTAAAGTAAGGCAAATTGAAAAAATTTGTTTTAGAAATATTATTAAATATTTGTGTGTTATATGCCTAGCAATAGCAACACTTTTCTTTTCGAACCCAATTGAATCATTGTTAAAATTGAAAGTGCCTCAATTTAAAAAGGATAATCAAACAGCGCAAGTGCATTTTATTGATGTTGGTCAAGGCGATTGCATTGCGGTTAGGTTTAATAATGGAAAAACAATGTTAATTGATAGTGGTGTGTCCAATCAAGAGAAAAAATTAATCAAATATCTAGATGAAGTATTTTTCAAAGGTTATGATAAAATATTTGATTATGTAGTTTTAACCCACACTGATACAGATCACTACGGCAACACAGAAGCTGTTTTATCGCGGTATGAAATTGGTAAGTTCTATGTTCCGCCAAATTATTATAACTCTGTTGTGATGAAAGAAATAAAAGATGTTGTAAATAGAAAACATATTATAGTTGAAGAAAATATAGATGGTTTGAAGTTGGAGTTTGAAGAAAATACGGTAAATTGGTATATGGCAGGAACTAATCTATTGGATGATAACTCATTATGTCCAATGCTATGTTTTTATCTAAATGGAAAGAAAATGCTCTTAACTGGAGACTTAAATATTGAAAGTGAAAACTTATTGCTATATGCAAATAATATTGAAAATGTTGATGTTTTGAAAGCTGGGCACCATGGAAGTAAAAGTAGCACGGGTAAAATGATCTTAGAAGAAACAACTCCTAATTATTTAATAATAAGTGTTGGTGAAAATACATATGGTCATCCAAGTAGTGAATTGATCGAAAGAGTTTCTGACTTCAATTCAACGCATAATAAAGAAATTTCAATCTTAAGAACTGATAAATTAGGAAACATAATTTTAAATTTTAAAAACAATAATATAAGTGTTTCAACACTAAGCAACATAAATGACTATTTTATAATTTCGTGGTGGGTGATAGTTCTAATTTTTGTGTTGGCATATAGTTTATATTTTGTTTTTGCAAGAAAATATGTTATAAATAAAATGTATGAGAAAAACTTAAAAGCAAGTAAAAGTAAACATAAAGAATAATTCAACAATTTTATACAATCTTGGATTTATCTAATTGATTTTCGAGTATGGACTTATTTAATTTTGTTATTTTAATTGAAAATAGTTGAATATTAAAGTATAATTTCTTTAAGGAGTAATATATTTGAAATCAAGAATTTGCATTTTAGGGCTTTCCAAAGAATATACAAATAAGATTGCTGAAAATCTAGCAAAAAAGCTAGATATGTTTTATCTTGATGTTGATGCGCTTGTTGAATATGAGATTGTTAATCCAGCATATATTGAGATGCAATGTGGGGTAGATTATTTAGCAAAACTTCAACGAGATTGTGTTAAAAGAGCTGTTTCATTTGAAAATTCACTTCTAACAATGGACTACACACTTTTAAATGATAATGATAATTTAAAAGTTATTAAAAAAGAATGTTTAATAATATATGTAAATTTATCTAAGCAAAGTTATGAAAAAAAGTTAAATAAAGACAAAACTAAAAAATTAAGGCAAATTTTAGATGTGTTTATGTTTAATGAAAGAAATAAGATATGTGAATCAATTGCAGAAATTTCTATAGATTCAAATGGAAAAAGTTATCTTCAAGTGGCAAATTTGGCCAAAATCGAAATAACAAATTATTATAAAAACGTTCTATTAGGAGATAAATAATGAGTATCGATATCAAAACCGTTAATAATATAAGAGTTTTGGCGTGTGAAACTATTTCAAACGCAAATAGTGGGCATAGTGGAATCGTGTTAGGTTCAGCACCTATTCTTTACACTTTGTTTGCAAAACACTTAAATGTAGTTCCGCATAAACCTTTAAATATTTTAAGAGATAAGTTTGTTATGTCTGCTGGGCACGGAAGTGCTTTGTTATACACAACTTTACACGCAATGGGCTACGATATCTCAAGTGATGATTTAAAGAAATTTAGAAAGTTAGATAGCAAAACACCAGGTCACCCAGAACTTTGTCAAGAACTAGGTGTTGAGTGCACAACAGGACCACTTGGGCAAGGTGTTGCCACTGCAGTAGGAATGGCTTTGGCTGATAAAATGCTTGCTGCAAGATTTAATAAACCTAACTGCAAACTTTTTGATAATAAGGTTTATGCATTAATTGGTGATGGCTGTTTGATGGAGGGTGTGGCTTTAGAAGCTCTAAGTTTTGCAGGTAATTTATGCTTAGATAACTTAATTGTTTTATACGATTCAAATGATGTTTCTCTAGATAGCAGAACAGACAAGACATTTGCTTTAAATACGGAGCAAATTATGCAAGGAATGGGCTTTAATGTTATTAAAGTAAACGATGGAAATAGTGTTCAAGAGATTGATATTGCTATCCAAGAAGCCAAGAAAAGTTTAAAACCTAGTTTTATTATTATCAAAACACATATTGGATTTGGCTCAGCTGTTCAAAACACGAATAAAGCTCATGGGCTTGTTTTAAATCAAGAAGGGCTAACTGACTTAAAGAAAGTTTTAAGAGTTGATAATTTACCATTTGAATTTGAAAGAGAAGTGCAAAACCACTTGATGGAAGTTCAAAAGCGTTTTAAAATCGTAGAAAAAAATCTAAACGGCAGAATAAGTGAATATCATAAACTTTACAAAGCTGAATATAAGCAACTATTAGACTTCTATAATGAAGATTATAGTGATGCATATAAATATCTTATAAACTTAGATCAGCTAACTGGAAAATCAACAAGAGAAATGGGTGGTAGTGTGTTAAACGCGTTGGCTGAAAAATACAGCCAAGTTGTGGGTGGCACAGCGGATTTATCAAGTTCAACAAAAGCTTACATAAAAAATGGAAATGATATTTCTAAACTAGATTTTAGTGGTAGAAACATTCTTTATGGAGTTAGAGAGTTTGCAATGGCGTGCATAACAAACGGGTTAGCACTTTCTGACTTTATGCCATTTGCTAGCACATTCTTAGTTTTCAGCGACTATATGAAAAGTGCAATAAGATCATCGGCATTAATGAAGCTTCCTATAACTTATGTTTTAACGCATGATAGTATTGCAGTTGGTGAAGATGGTCCAACACACGAACCAATAGAACAGCTGTCAACATTTAGAAGTGTTCCGAATTTAGCGGTATTCAGGCCTTGTAACTATGAAGAAACGTGTTTTGCATATGCATATCCATTGATTAATAGAATTCCATCAATAATTGCTCTAACAAGGCAAAATCTACCAACGATTTCGGCGGGTGAGAATTCAGAAGATGTTGTTAAAGGTGGTTATGTTATCTCAAGGGAAGTAAAATCTGAACTTCATGCAATCATAGTTGCAACTGGAAGTGAAGTGCAACTTGCAATAAGCGCTCAAAAATTACTTTTAGACAAAGGATTCAATATTAGGGTTGTTTCTATGCCTTGTGTTGAAGTGTTTGAATCTCAACCTAAAAAATACAAAGAAAAAGTGCTTCCATCTAATTTTTCTGCGGTCGTTACCGTTGAGGCAGGATCAACGCAAAGTTGGTTTAAATATGCGGGGAAAACGGGAGCTTGCATAGGTATAGATGAATTTGGTGCGAGTGCTCCTCAAGATGTTTTATTTAAAAAATATGACATAACTGTTGATAGAGTCGTTAAGGAAACGGTTGATGTGATAAATAGAAATAGAACAAAAACTTATTCTGTTTTTAATTAATTATAGAAAATTGAATAATTAAATTAAATTTGAAAAATATAATATAGGCAACACAAAAAAATCATTTAGGTTTTTAAATGTTTTGCTTTAAAAAGGTGCATCAAATATTTTATGCACCTTTTTTATTTTATATGGTTTATAATTTTTAATTCAGCTTTAAATTTTTGTTTTATTTCTTTAATCGCAGCTTTTGCTATTAATTTATGACCAGTTTGATTTGGGTGAATTCCATCAAAGCAAAGGCTTTTAATAAAAGATCTATTCATAAGAAGGGTTGGTCTAATATCAATTACTCGGCAGTTATTTTTGTTTGCGCATTTTAATATTGCAAAGTTATATCTTTCTTCTTGCTTATAAATATTTGAAATATCTTTTCTTAAAAATTCTAAGATTCTTTTTTCATCACCTTGTTTTGAAATGCAATTTTTAAAGTATCTATTTGATTCAATAGGGGAAAGACTTACTAATGCCACTTCAACACCACTTGCCTTAAGTTCTTTTATTACATTATCGAGTTTCTTTTCGAATTGAGATATGGGAGTTACATTCTTATGGCTATAGCGTGGGTTTTCTGAAACTTTTTTCCAATCATAGTCACTATCATTTCCGCCAAGCGCAATTATGGCGATGTTTTTACAATCGTTGTTGTTGAGATTATCAATGTAATCTTTAAACCAGTTTTTACTTATTGCTCGTGAAAGGGTTTGACCGAAAGAAGATAGATTATTTATATTAATATTAAAATATTTTCCGACAAGATCAACAGCATTTTCCTTAAGTCTGTCAAGTTTATTGTCTTTAGGCGCTATTCCTTTTGTAATCGAATCACCAAATATAGTAACATTTAAATCACACATAAATTGTTTCTCCTTTAAACTTATAATTATTATAGGAAAACAATTTTAAAAAAACACGCTAATTGAAGGTGATATAAGTCCACCTTTTTAAAACACAAAAGTAGATATTAAATATAGTTGCTCTACAATAATTAAAAGCAGGTCTACCAATTGTAGAGGAAAAAAAGAACTTGAATAAATCAAGTTCTTTTGCTTTAATTAGTCATTTTTTTTAGCTAGCATAGCATATTCTTCATATTTTCTTCTAGCCAATTCTTTAGCCTCATCAAATAACATTTGAGCTAATTTTTCATCTTTTTTCTTTAGGGCAGTATATCTATTTTCTCCATTTAAAAAGTCTTCATAATTTAATGTTGGTTCTTTGCTATCAAGCATGAAAGGATTTTTGCCGTTTGCCACATTTCTAGGATCATATCTCCACAAATGCCAGTAACCGGTTTCAACTGCTTTTTTCATCTCAAGTTGAGAGTTGCTCATATTAATGCCGTGATTTATGCAAGGGGCGTAAGCAACAATGATTGAAACACCATCATAACTTTCTGCTTCTTGAATTGCGGTTAAAAATTGATTCATATTGGCACCCATTGCAACTTTTGCAACATAAACATTTTTATATGTTGAAGCAATTAAAGCAAGGTCTTTTTTATTAGTTCTTTTTCCAAAGCTGGCAAATTTTGCAACGGCTCCAATAGGGGTTGATTTAGAAGCTTGACCACCAGTGTTTGAATAAACTTCAGTGTCTAAAACCAAGATGTTAACATTTTCACCACTAGCCAACACATGATCAAGACCGCCATATCCTATATCATAAGCCCAGCCATCTCCGCCAATAATCCAAACAGAGTTCTCACCAAAATGTTCTTTTAAGCTTTCAATATTTTTAGCATAATTTACTGCTTCACCATCTAATTTTAGAGTTTTAATTCTATCTAAAAGCTCAACACCTAATTTTCTTTGTTCTTTAATATCTTTAGAATTTAATATTGTGGTTTCTATATTTTTTAATTCCGAATTGTTTGTTGATTCACATAATGCTTCAACATTTTTAAACAATTGTTCTCTATTAAATTTTAATCCTAATTTAATTCCAAGCCCAAATTCCGCATTGTCTTCAAATAAGCTATTTGCCCATGCAATGCCGTGACCATCTTTATCTTTAGTATATGGGCAAGTAGGAGATGATCCACCATAAATGCTTGAACATCCAGTTGCATTAGCAATAACCATTTTTTCTCCAAAAAGCTGTGAAATAACTTTAATATATGGCGTTTCACCGCAACCTGCACACGCACCGCTAAACTCAAAATATGGTTGATTAAATTGACTGCCTTTAATTGAGTTTGGTTTAAATATATTTGATTTTTGGTGTGGTAAACTTTCCACATATTCATAATTTTTGCTTTGAATTTCCATTAGATCTGATGCTGGTTTCATTGTTATTGCTTTTTCTTTAGCAGGGCAAACACTTGCACACACACCACAACCTGTGCAATCTTTAGCACTAACTTGCATAACAAATCTATAACCCTTTTCTGCTGTTGCAGGAATGGTAACGAAACCATCTGGCATATTAACTAAATCTTCTTCTTTAATCAAATATGGTCTTATTGCTGCGTGAGGGCAAACAAATGAACACATATTGCATTGAATACACTTTTCGCTATTCCAGCAAGGTAAGTCACTTGCAACTCCGCGTTTTTCAAACTTAGTCGTTCCAGTTGGAACAAAACCGCTAGGATCAAAAGAACTGACAGGGAGTTTTTCACCTTCGAGTTTTTGAATAGGATCAATGTAGTCTTTAAAGTATTTCAACTCTGCTTTTGAGTTTGCTTTAGTGTTATCAATATCTTCTAAATCTTCCCATTCTTTAGGGATTTGTATTTCCTTTATTTCAGTTTTAACACTATCTATTGCTTTAAAGTTTTTTTCCAAAACAACTATTCCAGCTTTGGCGTAGTTCTTTTCGGCAAACTTTTTCATTTCTTCAACTGCTTTTTCATAAGGCATAATGTTGATTAATTTAAAGAATGCGGATTGCATAACTAAGTTGATTTTATTTCCAAGCCCAATTTCCTTAGCAATTTTATAAGCATCAATAGTAAACAATTTAATATTTTTGATTGCAAGCTCTCTTTTTATATTATTGGGAGCCATTTTTTCAAACTCACTTAAATCCCAACTCGTATTTAAAAGCATAATTGCATTATTTTTAACATTTTTTAAAATATTGTATTTGTAAACATAAGATTGATTGTGTACGCTAACAAAGTCAATATTGTTAAGGAGAAAACATTCATTTATCTTATGTTTGCCAAATCGCAAATGACATATAGTTGCATTTCCGCTTTTTTTGCTGTCATATTCGAAATATGCTTGTCCATTTAAATCAGTGTTGTTTCCAATAATTTTTATGCTGCTTTTATTGGCACTAACAGTTCCATCTCCACCATAACCATAAAATTTACATTCAGTTATTGATTCATCGCTTGCATTAATCTCTTTAATTATTGGCAAGCTTAAATGGGTAACATCATCATTAATTCCAACAGTAAAGTTATTTAAAGGTTCTTCTAAGTTTAAATTCTCAAACACTGCGTTTAGCATTGAAGGGGTGAATTCTTTGCTTCCAAGACCATATCTTCCTCCAACAACCTTAACATTTTTCAAATTACTATTCAAAACAGCACATGCAACATCTTTGTATAATGGTTCACCATCACTACCAGGTTCTTTTGTTCTATCTAAAACAGCAATTTTTTTAACAGTTTTTGGTAAAGCATCAATAAATTTATTTGATGCGAAAGGTCTATATAATCTAACTTTAACAGCGCCAACTTTTTCACCAAACTTTTCATATAGATATTTAACAGTAAGCTCAGCAACATCGCTTCCAGAACCCATCAACACAACAACTCTTTCAGCATCGGGTGCGCCAACATAATCAAATAAATGATATTGCCTATTTGTGTGTTTAGCAACTTCATTCATTGTGTTTTGAACAATTTCAGGAATGGCGTTGTAAAACTTGTTAGATGCTTCACGATTTTGAAAATAAATATCAGGGTTTTGTGCAGTACCTTGTTGATGAGGATTAAAAGAATTTAAACATCTTTTCTTAAAGGCATCGTATTCTTTCTTAGGAAATAGTTTTTTCAAAACATCATCATCAATTTGTTCAATAGTATTGATTTCATGACTTGTTCTAAATCCATCAAAAAAATGAACAAAAGGTACGCTTCCTTTAAGGGCAGAGATATGTGCGACTAGTGCTAAATCCATACACTCTTGAACACTTGCAGAAGCAAGCATAGCCCAACCAGTTTGCCTTGTTGCCATAACATCGGAGTGGTCGCCGAATATTGATAGTGCATGAGTTGCAAGTGCTCTTGCGCTAACATGCATAACGCAAGGGTATAATTCACCGGCGATTTTATACATATTAGGAATCATCAAAAGTAAACCTTGGCTAGCGGTGAAGGTTGTGGTTAATGCGCCACCAGCTAAGCTTCCGTGAAGTGCACCGCTCGCACCACCTTCTGATTGAAGTTCTAAAACCTTAACTTTATTCCCTAAAACATTTTCTTTTCCAGCGCATGCCCATTCATCGCAAAGTTCAGCCATAGGGCTAGATGGAGTGATAGGGTATATTGTTGTTGCATCACTATATGCATATGCAATAGTTGCGGTGGCAGTGTTGCCATCAATAGTAATCTTTTTCAATTGTGTTCTCCTATATTTTAAATTTCAATAAATATTATATAATTCAATTCTAGTTTAGTCAATTAATAAGTAAAATTAAAGATTATATCAATCTAGTTTTTAAAAAATATTTTTGAAAACATTTAATAATATGGGCAGATTATGTTAATATATTTAATAAAGAAGGTTAGAAATGAAAATAAAATTAGTATTATCATATTTAGGTACAAATTATTCAGGGTATCAAGTGCAAAAAAATAAACTAACAATTCAAGGAACAATTGAAAACGTTTTGCACGAAATATTTAATAAAAAAGTATCATTAATCGCTAGTGGAAGAACAGATGCTGGCGTTAGTGCTCTAAATCAAATTGCACATTTTGATATTGAAGGATATAGCCAAGATGTTTCAAAATTATATAGAAGAATGAATGTAATGTTGCCAGAAGATATAAGAATATTGAAAAGTGAAGTGGTTCCAGATGATTTCCACTCAAGGTTTAATGCAAAGAAAAAAACTTATTGCTATAACTTCTATGTTTCCCCAGCAGAAATCCCCATGATTGATTCTTATGCGTTTCATGTTGGTAGTAAACTAGATATTGAAAATATGGAAAAAGCTTGTGAATATTTGGTGGGAGAGAAAGATTTTGGTGCATTTTGTGCTTCAAACACTGATGTTGCTTCAAAAGTGCGAACAATATACTATGCAAAAATAATAAAAAATCCTATAATTAATGGTTTATACACTTTTGAAGTTTGTGGAAATGGGTTTCTATATAATATGGTTAGAATTATAGTCGGCACGCTATTGCAGGTGGGATATGGTGTTTTATCGATTGAAGAATTTGAAAAAATAATCAAATTAAAAGATAGAACTAAAGCAGGTAGAACTGCAAAATCCAAAGGTTTATTTTTAAAATCGGTTCAATATAACTAAATAATTGATTTTTAAAAATTATATTGTTATAATAACAAAAAGGAGTTGGCTGATTTAATGAAAAACACATTAAGGTTTATCGTTGCTGGGTTAGTATTGGCTGGAGTTATATTTGGTGTTTGGGCAATCTTTTTTAATCCTGATAAAAAAGTTTCAGTAAATGAAAGGTTAATGAATGCCAATGCAATCACTGAAAAATATGAAATTCCAACTTATTTAGATGAATTAGAGTTAATTTATGATAATGGAATAAATGGAAAAGCATTGCCATCAAATGTTAAAGTTCAATTAGACAAACTATTTTCTTATAATATTGAAGTAGAACATAGTGAAACGTACGATGAAAAATATAATTCTTATAAAAATTATAACTATTATCAAGAAAGAATTTTAAAGGTATATAATTTTTATGCTGTTTACTCTAGAAGCATTAAGTCTATCTCAAGCAAAGATTTGAGAACTATAAAAAGTAAAATATCTAAATATGATACTGAGATGAAAAATTTAAAGGCTAAGTTCGATAAACTAAAAGAAAATTTGAGATATAGTGAAGATAATATTCCTGATCCAACTGATCCAAATTGGTCTGCTTGGTTTGCAAATATTGAAGCTTATTGCAATAATATTAATTCAAATTATAGAAGTATGCTTTATAGTCTTTCGGATTTAACTGTTGCAGTTAAAAATATTTGCACTAAATATGCATTTGATGTTCAAATCAACACAACACAATCAATTATAAACGATTGCGTTATATATCAAGCCTTTGAAACATTTAAAGTCTCAAAAGATGATTCTGAAAAAGAAGTGTTTAGAATAGTTGATTTAGAACTTTTCTGCCTTCTTCAAGAAAAGGTATATGCTGGGGAAGATGTTTATGCAAGCTTAAGCATAAATGAAATGGAATCAATTTATAACTACACTACTATGCAAACTCAATTTAACGAGAAATTATTTAATTATTTTGAATTAACAAGAGAGAATAAATATTTGCTTTATAAAGAAACAATTAACACTGTTACTTCAACTTTTGCTGATTGTTTAGAAAATATCAATTCACTTAATAAACTTATATTTAGTTTACTAGTTTAGTAAAGGATTTTATATGAAAAAAATATTTAAAAGTTTTGTATTCATTTTAATATTTGTTTCGGTTTGTTTTTGTTTAACATCTTGTGATAAAACAGACTACACGCTTGAAAATATCATTCAAAAACATTCTGAAATGATTCAAGAGTATCAAAGCGGAGAGGAAAACTTAAGATTTAACAAAAACACTATCAATATTAAGTACAACTTGGCAACATTAAAAAATTCCATAAACAAATCAAATCCAACAAATGCATATGAAAGGCGATATGTTGCATTAAAGTACTACGACTCTTTATTTGAAGGCATATTTAGTTATTATGAAACTTATGCTGACAGCTTTTACAATAGTGAAGCACTATTATCTAAAAATGAACTTAATGAAATTTATAATAAATTAAACCAATTATCTAACGATTTGAAATCTTTTGACTCTGTGGTCAAAGAACTTGAAGAAGAATTGGCTATATTAGGAGTGGAAAATCCACCAACTTTAACGATTACAAACTTTGCTTATGAGTATAATAAATTAGTTGAAAAATCGATCAGTTTCATGGATAGTTTTATTAATATTCATAAAAAGAAAATTTTTGGTGAAGAACAAAATGATATAAACGCATTAATTAGAAATTTTGAAGAAGCAAAATTTGATATTGCAAGATTATGTTTTTATGAAAACTTTAAATCTCTTAACAATGTTAGTGGAACAAATGGTGTTTGTGACCTAGAGTGCGTGGTTGCATCGCAAAATGATTCTTCTTTTGATAATTCAAAGTATATTTTACTTTTAGATTTATTAAAAATTAATTCGCTAACTCCGGTTAATATAGAGAAAATTGAAAATTTAAGATATTATAAATCAAGCTATGACCAAAACTTTAAAGTTTATAAAACTATTTATGATAGTTTTGATATGTTTAATTTAGAAATGAATAGGCTTAACGGTTTTGCAGGGGCGAATATAGAATCATATATTTCAAGATTTGTTAATGCAAAAAGGGCTGACTATGAATTTATGGTCAACTTTAAGTTTAATATTTTAAAATCTTATTACAACGCAGTAATAGATGTAACAATTGAATGATAACGGTATAAAAAATGGGTATAATAGAAATTACGGACTTTTCACAAGATTTTGGTGATAAACCTTTATATTCGCATGCGAACTTTGTTTTAAATCTTGGTGAAAAAATTGGAATAACAGGATTAAATGGTGCTGGCAAAAGTACACTTATAAAAATACTAACAGGAAATGTTCTGTTAGATTCGGGGAAGATTTATAAAAATCCCAAATATAAAATTGAGTATTTAGACCAACATGCAGAAATTAATATGGATTGCACAATTCGCGAGTATCTTGCGGGGGCTTTTTCTTACCTTTTTGATATTGAGAAAAAATATCACGAAGTGAATGAAAAAATGGCAACTGAAACAAACTCAAATAAATTGGAAAAACTTTTTGAGCAAAGTAGCAATTTTTTTGAGATATTGGATTTAAATGACTTTTACTCACTAGATAGCAATATAGATAAAGTATCTGCTGGATTGGGAGTAACCGCTCTTGGAATGGATACAAATGTTAAAACTCTTTCAGGTGGGCAAAGGTCTAAAGTTATGCTTGCAAAGTTATTGCTTGCAAAACCTGATGTTATGATTTTAGATGAGCCAACAAACTTTCTTGATGTAAATCATATTGAATGGCTATCAAAATTTATAAAATCTAGTGATAAATCCTTTATAGTTGTTAGCCATGATGAGAAATTTTTAAATAGTATTGTAACACATATTTGCGATGTTGAAAATGGTGTTATAACCAAATACTTTGGTAATCTTGAAAAAGTAAAGGCTATAAAGGAAAGCCAAGCAGTGTTGCAAGGCAAGCTTTATCAAAATCAGCAAAAAGAAATTAAAAAACTTGAAGATTATATTCAAAAAAATAAAGCCCGTGCTTCAACTGCTAAAATGGCGAGAAGTAGAGAAAGGAAACTTGATAAAATGGAGATTGTAATTCCGCCTAAGGAACTAACAAAACCAACGTTTTCTTTTAAAGAAAAGGAATTTATTGGAAACTTAATGCTTAAAGTTGATAACTTGCAAGTTGGCTATAATGGTAAATCACTATTGAAAAAACCGCTTTCATTTGAATTGTGCAAAGGGGATAGAATCGCTATAGTGGGTTTTAATGGAATAGGTAAGTCAACAACTTTAAAAACACTATTAAATAAAATTCCAGCAATTTCAGGCTCCTTTACTTATGCTAGAAACACAATAACCGGTTACTATGAACAAGAGAATAATTTTAAAGATTATGAAGGCACGCCATTAAATTTTATTCAAAATTTATTTCCAAAACTAAGTGAGAAAGAATTAAGAGCATCACTATTTAGGTGTGGCTTAACTCAAGAACATTTGCGAAATCAAGTAAGAAAATTAAGTGGTGGTGAGCAAAGTAAAATGAAATTATGTGAGTTGACAATTAGCCCATCTAATATTTTATTTTTAGATGAGCCAACAAATCACTTAGATGTTTTAGCAATTGAAAGATTAAAAGAAGCGATGCTTGAGTATACTGGCGCAATTCTTTTTGTTAGTCATAGCAAGGAATTTGTTAGGGAAGTTGCAACTAAAGTTATAGATATGGAAAATATAAAATAGTCATATAAACCAGTTAAAAGAATTAACTGGTTTTTTATGTTGTTGGTGTTATTTGAATATATATATTCAATAAAAAAGCTTATAAAGTTTAAAGCCGTTTAAATTTCTCATAAGATAGATTTTGCCATTTTGAATTTAATTATATGTTTTTTAAATCAGCAATAC
>JBNMHL010000002.1:0-51963 GCA_050872745.1 Clostridiales bacterium
ATGTATTTTCATCTAGAGCAATAATCCCCTTTTGAACACAATCACTTATAACTTCCTTAGTTATAACAATCACATCATCAGAATTAGCAGGAGTTGTTTTAAATGCTAATTCTAAGTGTTTAGTGCATTACGCAAATCACCACAACAAGACCAAATTATATAGTTCATTGCATCATTATCAATTGAGACATTATACCTTCCGAACCCATTTTCTTTATCAGATAATGCGTGATTGATTGCAGACTTGATATCATTAGCATCAAGAGGTTTAAATTCGAACACTTTACATCTCGAAACAATTGCTTTTGTCATTGCTATATATGGGTTTTCAGTGGTTGAACCAATAAAGGTAATGTAACCTTTTTCGATCGCTTCAAGCACGCAATCAGATTGAGCTTTGCTCCACCTATGGCATTCATCTAGTAACAAGAATGTTTGCTTGTTGTATAAGTTTAAGTTTGTTTTTGCTTCTTCAATTATCGCTTTAGCATCCACAACGCCTGACGACACAGCATTTAATTTTCTAAAAATCCCATTGCACGTGTTTGCAACAATATTTGCAAGAGTTGTTTTTCCTGTTCCAGGTGGTCCGTAAAAAATACAACTACCTAAACTATTAGATCTTATCGCCCTGCTCAAAAAACTATTTTGAGATATAATATGTTTTTGACCATAAAAATTATCAAGAGTTGATGGTCTCATTCTATCTGCAAGTGGCTGTTTAATATTGAAATAAGTTTCATCATTATAAAATTGATTAGTTTCCATATTTTATATTACCTGAAGTTGTTAGCAAACAGCCCGATGGGATACTTGCTATCAACAAATGTTAATCAAAACAGTGATACCACAAGATATTGTGGAAATTGCGGTAGCAATTAAAAATTTTAACTCACTTAAATTTTCATCACCTAGTTTACATTATAACACACTGAATTTATTTTTTAAACGCTTTTGCTAAAATAATTGTAAACTTTTATATTTGCAAACTCATATAGAAAACCAATTAAATTTTGAACAAAAACCTTAAATAGACAATTTACAATTTGTATATTTATACACAAACTTATATAATTATAGAGTCAAAATTGTAATACTTCACTCCATTAATTTTTATAACCTTTTTATTATTAACTTTACATAAAACATAGGAAATATTGTTAATAGAAATAGATGCACTACGATTATATGAAAAATTTTTAAAACTAACACATCTACCATTTATTTTAATTTTAAGATAAAAAAACAAATAATAAATTTTAAGAAGATCTAGTTTATTAGATGATGATAGATTATTAATTACAAAATTAAAAGCTAAATCATTTGTTAAGTTATGTTTTATTAGCATTTTAATACAGTTTTCAATTTGATATAAGTTACTAAATATTATTGAATTTAATAAATTTTGATTATTGATTTTTTTATCAAATATTTTTATATTATTGACAATATCAATTGCATTATTGTCAATTTTATATATGATATTGTCATTGTTACAATAATTATTGATATAAATTCGTATTTTCACATAATTATTACCATAAATTAAAATAGCGTTATTTTTTAATAAAAATTTACAATTATCACTAAGTACTATTCTATATTTCGTATTAAATATATCAATAAAAAGCATTTTACTGTTTGATTCAACACAATCAATTATGTTTTTATTAAAAACAATTTTTAGTTTATTACTAAAGCCCACATCTATGGCTATTGAATTTTTAAATTGATTAAAACAAAAAGTAGTTTTACTTTTTTCATTTGGAAAAGTTTTAGCGTATATAAACCTGGCATTCATAGCAATGAATTTCAACTTATTATTAAATAGCATTTTAAAAAACGGAAAATTGATTTTACTAGAATACCAACTACCCTTTTTATTAAATTTATATGCATAATTATGCATATAAATTTTACTATTTTTAAATAATTCTATTAAAAAATAATCCATTATAAAAACATAAAATATGATATTAAAGTTCATAATTAATTATTTCATATTTCATAAAATTAATAACACATAAATAATACTTTTATTTTTGCATAACAAAAAAACTCCGCATTAAGCGGAGCTATTAGAATGAAAATAAGCCGAGTTTTGTTTTAGATGATTATCTATCTAGAATTATCGTTACCGATAATTTCAAGCGGTGTATAGAGAGACTAGCGAGTAGCGTTAAAACATCTCTCAACCTTGCATCATGTGGAGTTTACAGAACAAAATAGTCACCTATTCTGCTAGTTGGCTCTTACCCAACTTTTCCACCCTTACACACTAAAGTGTGCGGTTTATTTCTGTTGCACTTGTCTTGAAGTCGCCTTCACTGGCCGTTAGCCAGCACATTACTCTTTGATGCTCGGACTTTCCTCAAGTGATAACACTTGCAATCATCTTTTCATCTAACTCTAGTATTATAACACATTATATTACTATTTTCAAGACATATATTTAAATATTCTAATTCTATATCGCAACAATTCAAACTTTAGATTCTAACACAATCATTGTTGAAATACTTTAAAAATAATCAGAACGTTTCATTTTAGATTGCATAGTCTCCAGTGCTTTCTTTTCTAATCTTGAAATGTAGCTCCGGCTAATTCCAAGTTTTTTAGCAACTTCTCTTTGCGTTAATGCAGGCATATCATTTAGTCCATAACGCATACAAATAATTACATATTCTCTTTTTGTTAAATTCTCTTTTAATAATGTATTTAAAGTTTCACTTAAAATATTGTTTTCAGCAATTTTAGCAACATCATTTTCTTCAGAATAAGCTAGATCAACAACACTAACCTCATTATCTTCATCATCAGAACATAGCACATCTTCTAAACTAATAGTGTTTTTATGTTTTTTGTTTATCCTTATCAACATTAATATTTCATTTTCTATGCATCTTGCTGCGTATGTACTAAACTGCGTTCCAAAATTAGGTTTATATGTTTCAATGGCTTTAATCAAACCTAAACTTCCAACCCCAATAAAATCATCAGCCTCTCCAGCTTGGTTATATTTTTTAACAACATGGGCGACCAGCCTCAGGTTATGATGCACAAGCTTTTCTTTGGCCTTTTCATCACCGTTTTTGTATTTTTCCAATAATTCAGCTTCTTCACTTGGTTTTAGTGGCTTAGGAAAAGATGAATTATTGTTTATATATGATGTGAAAAACATTAATTTTTGCATAAATGCAACAAAATTTTCGACTACCATACAAAACACCTTAGATTATTTTGTTGAAAAATGTAGAAATTTCAACAATAGTAATGTATATGTTTTAGATGTTTCAATTTTGCTTGTACAAAAAATATTGTGGAATAAAAAAAGTATGAGCGAACCCATACTTTAAAAATTATTACAATTCAAATGAAAATTAATGACTATTCTTCAATGCCTTCAGCTTTAAGCATTTCATAATATTGATCAAAAACTTTATCGATAACTTTATCATCTTCAGTTACAACAAGCACTTCTTCATCATCAACTTCTTCGATATTGAATACTAATGCTTCATCATCTTTCATTCCTTCGAAAGCTTCAATTGGTCTTAAAATCGCATAAACTTTTTCATCCATAGGAATAACAGCTATTTGTTCAAATTCAACACCATCTCCATTTTCATCATATAATGTGATATTATCACTATTATTTTCATCTAGCAATAAATCAATAGGTGATACTTCTTTTTCACTCATATTATAAACTCCTTTTTAAATTATCCAAATAATCTTGAAGAATAATAGTTGCAGAAATTTTATCTATAACCATTTTCCTTTTTTGCCTGGAAACATCAGCCGAGATCAACATTTTTTCAGCAATAAGAGAAGTTAATCTTTCATCTGAAAAAATAATTTCAATATTATCATCTAAATTTGATTTTAATAATTCAGCGAAATTTTTTGTTTTAATTGTTTGATTACTTTCAGTTCCATCCATATTTAATGGCAAACCAAACAGAATTTTTTTCACATTATTCTCGTTAATTACTTTTTTTAAATGAATTATATCTTCCTTAATTGATTTTCGCGTGTAAGTTTCAAAACCAGATGCTAGCGTGTGAGTTAAATCACTTAGAGCAACTCCAATCCTTACATCACCATAGTCTAAACACATTATTCGATACATTGTTTCCATACTCTATTAATATATCATATTATCAAAAATTAACAAAGCATATTTCAACAAATTAAATAAAAATAGATATGAAAAATTATTTTCATATCTATTTCAACAAATTATTTCATTTTTTCAATTGAATTTTTAACTGCCTTTTTAGTTTTTTCAACCACTTCTTGTGCCTTTTTATTGTTTGAAACAATTAATGCACCCGCAATTAAACCTAATGCCATACTGATCAGAACGCAATCTTTCATATAAACACCTCCGATGTTATATTTTTTACATTTTTAGACAAAATTATACATATTTTTAACTTATAATAATTATTAAAAATAAAAATAAAAAACAATTCAAAATTAATCGAATTGCTTTTTATGGTTTCTAAACTAAAACATTAATTAAAATAAAGAACATTATTAAAATCATATTATTTTTTAGATTGTGCTAAAACTAATATTTATTTTATCGTTATAAATTAATTAATATTCATTATTTACTTTTTTTAGTTTTTGTTGATGAGTTGGTGTTTTTATTATTTTTATAATCTTCAATTGCCTTTTCAATTGCTTCTTTAGCAAGAACACTACAATGAATTTTTTGTGGTGGTAATCCACCTAAGATATCTATAATTTCTTGGTTTTCAAGCTTTAATACTTCATCAATGGTCTTGCCCTTTATTAGTTCAGTTGCAACCGATGATGACACAATAGCAGCAGTACAACCAAAAGTTTCAAAACTTGCATCATCAATAATTTCATTGTCATTTATTTTTAAATAGAGTTTCATAATATCGCCGCAAACTTGATTACCAACCATCCCCACACCATTAGCATCTTTAATTGCACCAACATTTTTTGGATGTTGAAATAAATCAATTACTTTTTCATTATACATTTATATTCTCCTTTATTTTGTTCGATTTTTTGGTTAATTTTAACGGACTCATATCTCTTAATCTTTGAACAATTTGAGATAGTTTTTCAATAACATAATCAACATCATCAATAGTAATTTCAGGAGAAAAAGAAAATCTAATTGCGCCGTTAATTAATTCATGGGATAATCCCATCGCCTTTAAAACATGGCTTTTTTCAAGTGAACCAGATGCACACGCAGATCCAGTTGAAACAGCAATACCTTCCATATCTAAAAGCATTAAAATACTTTCCCCTTCAATTGCTTTAAAACTTACATTTACAATTCCTGGTGCTTTTTGGTTTTCGTTTCCGTTTATTTTAATATCTGAAATTGAATATTTTAATTTGTTAATAAAATAATTTGTTATTTCTTTAATTTTTTTTAAAGAATCATTAAGCAACAACTTGTTAAGTTCCATAGCCTTGCCAAACCCAACAACATTTGCAACATTTGTTGTCCCGCCACGCTTATTCATTTCTTGCTCACCACCAAGCATAAATTTTTTTATAGGCGTTCCTTTTCTAACGTACAAAGCTCCCATTCCTTTAGGTCCGTGAATTTTATGTGAAGACATTGATAGCAAATCAATGCCCATATCATCAACATCAAAATCAATAACACTCATTGCTTGAACAGCATCAGTATGAAAATACGCACCATAATGCTTAACAGTTTCACCAATAGCTTTTATGTTTTGAATAGTTCCAACTTCATTATTAACACTCATTATTGAAACTAAAATAGTATCTTTTCTTAAGTTATGAATTAAGTCTGTTAATGAAATTAAACCGGTTTCATCAACTGGAAGATAGGTAATTTCAAAGCCTTCTCTTTCTAAATCCTTACAAGTTTCCAAAATTGCATGATGCTCAATTTGTGTTGTTATAATATGCTTTCCCTTTTTCTGATTTGCATAAGCGATACCTTTAATAGCCCAATTATCAGCTTCAGTCCCGCCAGAAGTAAAATAAATTTCAGTTGGGCTAGCCCCTATTGATTTTGCAATAATATCTCTAGCTTTATCAACTCCTTTAGCAGCCTCTCTTCCAAAAGAATGCAAACTATTTGCATTTCCATAAATTTTTGTTAAATAAGGCATCATTTCATTCAAAACTTCACCGCTTAAACTTGTTGTTGCAGCATTATCTAAATATACTCTTCTATTCATAATTCCCCCTGATCATATCTTCTAATGAAAAATCATCTAATACTTTGTTTATTTTTAAATATAATGCATTAAATATATTCTTGTTTGGACAATTGATATTTGGGCACTTACCAGCATTACAATCGGCCAAATATAACTTACCTTCAAGCGTACGAAGAATGTCGCCTATAGATATATCTTTAGCATCTTTTGCAATCATATAACCGCCACTTGCTCCACGCATTGATATAACCAACTTTGCTTTTTTTAAAATTCCCATCAGCTTTTCCAAATATGCTGACGAAGTTTCAGTTAATGTTGCTAATGTTGTTATCGATAAATTTTCATTTGGATTTTTAGCTAGAAAATACATAGCTTTTAACCCGTATCTACCTTTAGTTGAAAGTTTCATAATAATACCCTACCAATTTAGTCTGATATATTCTACAATAATAAATACACGTTGTCAATAAAAAAAATAAAACTTTCACAAGTTTTATTTTTTATCCTCACTTTATTTGGAATATTTTAATTAAACTTAATAACTCAATATCAAATACAATTTGTGTAAATGTATAGAGATAAAAATATTTTTAGAATTAATCTATATATTTATCAAAAGTATCAGCAATAAAATCAGCTGTTCTAAAGCCAACAATTTTTTCACACTGAAAACCATTTTTAAAAAGTAGCATACTAGGCGCGAGATTAATATCAAACTCTTTAACTAGTTCTTCACATTCATTCATGGATACATTGATCATAAAAACCTTTTTATCATATCCTTTGTTAATGAGTTTATCAATTTCAGCGGTTAACATCCTACACGGAACACACAAAGGCTTTTGAAATCTAACAAAAACCAAATCGTTTGATTCAACTATTTTATTTAAATCCGCTAATGTCATATTATTCTCCTTTGTTTAAACCATTAAAATAATCTCGAATATAATTAGGATAAGCAGAGTCTGAGTGAATAAATAAATTATGAAGTGCTCTCGAACACATAATATATAACAGCTTTCTATCATACTCACTCACAAAGTTTTCTTCAGAAACATTGTAGCAAATAACAGCATCAAATTCCATACCTTTAGAGTTAAACGCACTAAGTACGCAAATATTAGAATTTAAAATATCTGAACTATTTAAGATTAGTTGAATATTATTATCGCTCAATAAATCAAAGACTTCCCTAGCTTGCTTATTATTTTTTGCAATTATCGCGATTGAATTATATTTAGATTTTAACACTTCAATAGATTTCTTTATATCAGAAATATTGTTAATTAATTTTGGATTATCACCATTTCTTAAAACAACTGTTGTGTTCTTACTATTATTGATATAATTATAAAATGATGCAATTTGATAAGTTGGACGATAGCTCTTATTTAAACCAATGTGGCAAAAATCACCACCCATAATTTCAGAAATATTATCAAAATTATTGTGGGCTAAATTTGGAATAATAGACTGCTCTGAATCCCCCAACATAGTTTTTGTGCATGGAAATATTTTCGAAATAATATATAGTTGCACTGCAGAATAATCTTGCAACTCATCAATAACTAAATGTTTTATCTTTGAATTTGCATTAAAACCAAAAAGTGTTGACCAAATTACGAATATTGGACTAGCATCTTCATTTTTGATTTTACCATTAATAAGTGTTAACCTTAAATTAAGAGTAGTTAGAAAATCAGAATATAGTTTAACGCAGTTTTTAGTTTCAAACATATTATATAACTCTTCAAAAATTTTTTGTTTAATCATTTTTATTTTTAATTGATTCGTTATATAGTATAATTTTTCACTAACAATGTAGTCACATATAAAACAAATTCTATTAAATATGTCCAAATGTGAAAATTTGTCATAAAATAAATATTTTATGACAGAAACTTCAATAACAATATCATTAATTGTAATACTTTTGGCAATAAATGTGTTTTGTATCGTATTGCAAAACGCTAATAATTGTTGCAAAAATTCAAATGAAAATTTAAAACTATAATCATCAATATACTTTTGTTTTGAAACTAATCTTTCCATTTGCTCAAATTTTCTTTCAAGTAAAAAATGTTTTTTTAATGGTTTTCGTATAACATTATCTAATTGAATTTTTTTCACATCATCTTCAGCAAGGTCAGGAAGAACAGTAGAAATATACTGCGAAAATGCATCGTTTGGCGAAATTATAACCACATCTTCCGATGCTAGTTTATTCTTTAATTTATAAAGCAAAAATGCAATTCTATGAAGTGCTATTGCAGTTTTACCAGAACCTGCAACACCATTAACAATAAGATTTTCATATTCATTAGAACGGATTATTTCATTCTGTTCTTTTTGAATAGTTTGAACAATTGATTTCATTTGATTATTTTTTGACTCACCTAAAGCATCTTTCAATATATTATCATTAATTGTTAGATCTGAATCAAAATAATATATTAACTTCCCATCTTCAATTTTAAATTGTCTCTTATTTATTAGCTTGCAATAAGTTTTATTTTCATCAATTTTAATATAAGCATCACCTAAATCAAAGTTATAAAAAATTTCTGATATCGGAGAACGCCAGTCAATAATTCTAAATTCATTATTTTCCATCAAAGAATGAATGCCAATATAATAATCTTCATTTTGAGGTTCATTCATATTAATTGATATTTTTGCAAAATATGGTTTATTTAACATTTGCCTAAATATCTTTATTTCCCTATCAGCTTGATTAACTGAATCAACTAAATACTCCAAATTCTGTTGAGTTTGAGATAATTCCAGCATAGTATCATCATTCATACTATTAAGTTTCATATCCCTCATACTTTGAAGATATTCTGTGTTGCTTTCATTAAATTTATAAGAAAAAGTATTAGAGATATTTTCGTTATCTTTAATTGTTTTCTTCAATAAATTTATTGTGCTATTTAAATAATCGTTTTCAAAATTAAACTCTTTTGTATCCATAAGTCATATTACAAAATAAATTTCTTTAAATCATATTTCTTAGTTGTTTCTTTAAAAGCATTATCCACATATGCTTTATCAATGTTTACTTGGCTCATTGGATGAGTACCGCAAGCATTGAACGAAATATCTTCCAATAAAATTTCAAGCAATGAGTGCAATCTTCTAGCTCCAAGATTTTCGTTAGTTTCATTTTCTTTTTCTGCCAAATCAGAAATTGTTTTTAAAGCATCATCAGAAAAATTCAAATCAACATTATCAACTTTCAACAACTCTGAATATTGCAAAGTTAAAGCATTTTTTGGCTGAGTTAAAATTTTATAAAAGTCTTCAGAATTTAGATTCTGTAATTCAACTCTAATTGGGAATCTTCCTTGAAACTCTGGAATTAAATCTTCAATTTTACTAATGTGGAATGCACCTGCAGCTATAAATAAAATATAATCCGTTTTTATATTACCATATTTGGTGGTAACGGTTGATCCTTCAACCAAAGGTAAAATATCTCTTTGGACACCTTCCCTACTAACATCAGGACCTTTGCCGCTGCCTTTTCCTGCAATTTTATCTATTTCATCAATAAAAATTATCCCATCTTGTTCGGCGCGTTTAATAGCTTCAGCATTAATATTGTCATTATCAATAAGTTTTTCACTTTCTTCGCTCATCATAATTTCATAAGCTTTACCAATGGTTACGCGTTTTTTCTTTCTTGATTGAGGAAAAATACTTCCAATTACACTACCAAAATCCATGTCCATTCCCATTCCAGGCATAATTCCAATTGGCTTGATTGATTCAGCAACATTGATTTCAATAGTTTCATTATCATATTTACCAGCTCTTAAATCTTCTAAAATCTGAGCTTTCAATATTGTGTGTTCACTTTCTGGAACATCCTTTGATTTATTAGCAAAAATTGCATCAGTTAAACGATTTTCAACCATTGTTTTAGCTTTTTGTTCAACCTCATGAATTTTTTCATCTTTGACCATTCTAACTGCAACTTCAACTAAATCCCTAATCATACTTTCACAATCTCTACCAACATATCCTACTTCAGTAAACTTGGTAGCTTCTATCTTCAAAAATGGCGCCTTAACAAGTTTTGCAAGTCTTCTTGCAATTTCTGTTTTACCAACGCCTGTTGGACCTTGCATAATAATATTTTTAGGTGTAATTTCATCTCGCAATTCTTGCGGTAACATACTTCTTCTATATCTATTTCTTAAGGCAATTGCAACTGCTCTTTTTGCATTGTTTTGACCGATTATATATTTATCTAACTCATTAACAATTTCTTTTGGTGATAAATGATTCATAATTAAACCTCCTCGCAAGTGATATGATCATTTGTGTAAACACAAATTTCACTAGCCATTTTAATGCTTTTGATAGCAATATCCTTTGCGGACATATCTGTGTTTTCAAGCAAAGCTCTACCACAAGCAAATGCATAATTTCCACCGCTTCCAATAGCGATAACATCCTTCTCAGGTTCAATAACTTCACCTGTTCCTGATATTAGCAAAATTTGAGATGAATCAGCAACAAGCATCATAGCTTCTAATTTCCTTAGATATTTATCATCTCTAAAACCAATTGCTAATTCAACTGCACTTCTCATTAGATTTCCACTAAATTTTTGTAATAATTCCTCAAATCTAGCAGACAACGCAAAAGCATCAGAAACAGAACCAGCAAACCCAATAATAACTCTATCATTAAATATTCTTCTAACTTTAACTGCATTGCCTTTCATAACAACATGTTCACCAAATGTTACTTGACCATCACCAGCAATCGCAGTTTTACCATCTCTTTTAACAGCAACAATAGTTGTTCCTCTAAATTGTTCCATAAAATTCTCCTTTAAATCAATTTTTGGTACTAAATTAAATCATAATCTGTTATAATTTTTTTTAAATCATTAATAGCCTTGAAACTTAAAACTTTATTCTTTTCTTTCTTATCTTTTATATTGATTCCATCTATATTAATCAAACCCATATTTGCACTCATTGGTTGAAAGTTTTCAGGTGTTGCATGAGATATAAATCTAGCAAGTGCGCCTATCATTGTCCTTTCACTAAATTCAATCATATTTTCACCAATTAATTTTCGATACATATTTAAACCAGCAATCAATCCACTAGAAATACTCTCAATATAGCCCTCAACACCACTTAATTGACCAGCAATAAAAATATTTTCATAAGATTTCATTTGATAATATTCATTTAAGCAAGTTGGAGCATTAACATAAGAATTTTTATGCATAGTTCCATATCTTAAAAAATCTATATTTTTAAGTCCAGGTATCATTGAAAACACTTCTTTTTGAGCAGGAAATGTTAAATTTGTTTGAAAGCCAACAATATTAAACATATCGTTTTTATTTGTTTCTTTTCTTAATTGAACAACAGCGTATGGTTTTTTCCCTTCTTTATCAGCAAGTCCAACTGGCTTCAGTGGGCCAAAACGCATAGTATCAAATCCACGTTTTGCTAAAACCTCAATTGGCATACAACCTTCAAAAACTTTATTGTTTTCAAAATCATGTAATTTTACTGTTTCAGCATTAACAAGAGCGTTATAGAAATTCGTGTACTCTTCTTTATTCATAGGGCAATTAATGTAATCACCATTTCCCTTATTATATCTATCTTGAATAAACGCTATTTTGAAATCAATAGAAGCTTTAGATATAATTGGTGCTATTGCATCAAAAAAGTAATAATATTCTTTACCTATAAGATTTTGAATACTTTTTGATAAATCATCAGATGTTAATGGGCCTGTCGCGATAATTGTTGGAACGTTAGAATCAATTTGTGTTACTTCTTCGCTAATAATTTTTAAATTTTTAAATTTCTTAAGTTCTTTAGTTACAGATTCGCTAAATTTAACCCTATCAACAGCAAGTGCAGAACCAGCAGGCACAGATACTTTATCGGCAACTTTTATAAGAAGTGAATCAAGCAGTCTCATTTCCTCTTTAAGCAGTCCACCAGCTGTGATAGGATCATTACTTTTTAAACTATTTGAACAAACCAATTCAGCATACGAATTAAGTTTGTGTGCTGGCGAATGTTTAATTGGTTTCATTTCATACAAAGTTACATTAACGCCACGCTTCAATAGTTGATATGCTGCTTCGCACCCAGCAAGGCCAGCACCTATTATGTTAACATTCAAATTACTCAACTGATTCTTCAGTGCTTTTTTCATCATTCTTAACCTTTTTCTCTATTAGTGTGTAGTCACATTTTTCATTACTACATTTATATCTTGTGTTATTATAAAAATCTTTTTTAGTTAAATAAGCTCCACATTTAGGACATTTTTCACTAGTAGGTTGTTCCCAAGATGCAAAACCACATTTTGGATAATTTTCACAGCCATAAAATATCTTTCCCTTTTTTGATTTTTTTTCAAAAATCTTACCGCCACATTTAGGGCAAGTGCCAACACTATCCTTTGCTATATTTTGTATATTCTTACATTGAGGATAGTTTGAACATGCCATAAATTCACCAAATCTGCCAGTTCTAATAACCATTGGGTGACCACATTTTTCGCAGATGAATTCGGTTGGTTTTGGTGGTTCTTTAAACGTTGCACTGTCTTTATCTGCAATCAATAGTCTTTTCATAAACTTTGCATAAAATCCAGCAACAATGTCTTGCCAAGCACGACCAGAATTAGCCACTTCATCAAGCAAATCTTCCATCATAGCAGTAAACTTAACATCAATAATATTATCAAAGTATTTGTTTAATAAATCACTAACTTTAAATGCAAGTTCTGTTGGTTTTAAAAACTTACCTTCTTTTTCGGTATATTTACGATTAGACAAAACCATTATTGTTGGAGTGTATGTTGCCGGACGACCTATCCCCTTACTTTCCATTTCTTTAACCAATGTTGCTTCAGTAAATCTTGGAAGTGGCTTCGTAAATTTCTGAGCAGGTAGCAATTCATTAAGATTTAAAACATCACCTTCATTCAACTCTGGAAGATTTGAATTTTCACTTTCATCTTCCTCTTCATCATTTTCTTCTTTCTCTTTTTGTTTAGCTGTTAATGATCTATACACAGCATTAAAGCCATCAAACACAGGTGTTTTACCTGTTGAATGAAAAGTATATTCTCCATTTTGAATATCTGCAGTGATAGTATCAAACGTTGCTTCAGCCATTTGGCTAGCAAGAAATTTTTTATATATCATGTTATATAGTTTATAATTATCTGGAGTTAAATACTGCTTAACTGATTCAGGAGTTCTATCAAGTGAAATTGGTCTTATAGCTTCATGGGCATCTTGAGCAGATTTTTTTACTTTATATATATTAGGTGTTTTGGGAACATACGCATTACCATAATTTGCTTCAATATAATCTTTTGCCATTTTCATTGCTTCTGGCGAAACTCTAACAGAGTCTGTTCTGATATAAGTGATTAAAGCGGTTTTTCCTTCATTTCCAATAGAAACATCCTCATATAATTCTTGTGCACACATACTTGCTTTTTTAAGATTCATTCCAAGTTTATTCAAGGCATCTTGTTGCATAGTACTAGTGGTGTATGGAGCAGATGGATGAACTTTTGTTAATGATTTTTTAACTGAAGAAACAATAAACTTATTTTGCTTTAAATCATCTAAAACTTTGTCCATCTCTTCTTTATTATGAATTTCAACTTTTTTATTTTTAAACTTAATTAAGCTTGATTTAAATAAATCCTTTATTGAGTTTTTAAAAAGTTTAGCAACTAGTGTCCAATACTCTTCCTTAACGAAATTGTTAATTTCTCTTTCTCTATCAACAATCATCTTCAAGGCAACACTTTGAACTCTGCCAGCGCTTAAATTTGGTTGAATCTTTTTGCAAAGCACTGGTGATAATTTATAACCCAATAACCTATCAAGAACTCTTCTTGCTTGTTGAGCGTTTACTAAGTTTATATTTATTCCTCTTGGATTTTTAACAGCGTTTGTTACGGCATTTTTACTAATTTCGTTAAATTCAATTCTTATTGGATCATCAGGATTCAAATTTAAAACATACGCCAAATGCCAACTAATTGATTCACCTTCTCTATCAGGGTCGGTTGCAAGGTATATATGCTCAGCTTTAGCACTTTTAGCCTTTAGTTTTTTAACAATATCTTCTTTATCAGGCATTATAACATACTGAGGTTTAAAATTATCATTAACATTAACACCTAAAGATTTTTCAGGCAAATCGCGAATATGACCTTTTGTTGCAACAACTTCAAAGTTGCTTCCGAGGTATTTTTTTATAGTGTCTTGTTTACCAACACCCTCTATTATAACTAAATTCATACTATCTCCTTACTTTGCTATAAATATTACCTGGTAATTTTTTTATTAAATCTTTTAATTCTAATTGCATCAAAGTTGTGTTTAAAATTTTAGACTCAAGCATTGATTGGGTTAACAACTCTTGATAATGTAAATCATTATTTAAAAGCAAATTAAATACTAACTGCTCATTGATTGACAACTGCAAACATTTAACCATTCCCGTTTCTCTTTTCAAAATTTTATCATATATTTTTAACACATCATCAACACTTGTTAAAATATTAGCTTGGCAATCCTTAATAATTTGGTTACAGCCTAAACTATAAATATCATTTAATCTTCCTGGAACAGCAAACACTTCCCTATTGCACTCCATTGCAAAATCTTTTGTGATTAATGCACCACTTTTTAAGGGTGCTTCAGTTACAATTAAAGCTTTACTTAATCCAGCAATTATTCTATTTCTCATTGGAAAGTGAAATGTTTGTGGTTTTTCGTTTGGCTGGAATTCAGAAACAAGAAGCCCGCCTTTTTCAACAATTGCATTTGATAAATCAAGATTATTTGCAGGATAAATATAATTAAAACCACTACCCAAAACAGCGATTGTTGGGTTATTCAAGTCAACTGCAGATTTATGTGAAATAGTATCAACACCATCTGCTAAACCACTCACAATAGTTAATCCAGAATTTGAAAGCTGAGTTGCAATTTTCGCAGTTATTTCTTTGCCATATTTTGTGCACCTTCTTGTTCCAACAATGCTAACACATGCGGATTTTAATATTCTCACATCTCCCTTGCAGTATATAACAATTGGCGGAGTTGATATTTCTTTAAGCATTTCAGGATATTCTTCACTATAAATTGTTAAGACTTTGATATTTTGGTTGTCTAAATTACGTAAATAGTTTTTCAAAATATTTTCATCAAGACTCATAACCAATTTATTATAACTATTTTCATCTACTAAACGCATTAAATTTGATAAGAAATATTCATCTTTATTAAAAATATTTTCATAATCAGACAATTCATTTAAAATTATGTGCTGTTTTTTATTTGTTAAACTTGTACAAAGACTTAACCAAAACGCAAACAGCTCTTTGTTTGATAAATTTTGCATTAATACTCCCAATATTTATTATCTAAAGACCTATAAGAAATTGCTTCCATTAGGTGATCTAATTGTATATTTTCAGAATTATCCAAATCGGCGATTGTTCTTGCCACTTTCAAAATTCTATTATATGCTCTTGCAGATAAATGAAGCTTTTTAAATGCCGATTCCAAAATAGCGCTACTTTGGTCATCAATTTTACAATACTTTTTTAATTCTTGGTCATTCATTTTTGCATTGCAGACATTATCAGAATTCTTAAATCTCTCAATTTGAATTTCTCTAGCCTTATCAACCCTTGCTTTAATATCGGAGCTAGGCTCAGATAGAGTTTCATCACGTAGATCATTGTATTTAACATTATCAACTTCAATATGCATATCAATTCTATCCATAATAGGTCCAGATAACTTATTTAAATATTTATGTATTTGTTGTGGTGTGCACTTGCACTCTTTTTCGCTACTACCATAATTTCCACATGGGCAAGGATTCATACTTGCAATTAGTGTGAAACTAGCTGGATATTCAACAGTGCTTTCAACACGGGAAATTGTAATTGTGCCATCTTCTAATGGTTGACGCAAAGTTTCTATGCTATTCCTAGAGTATTCAGGCATCTCATCTAGAAACAAAACACCTGTGTGTGCAAGGCTAATTTCACCCGGTTTTGCTAGCCTACCCCCGCCAGTTAATGCGAGTGTGGTTGATGTGTGGTGAGGCGACCTAAATGGTCTTGTGGTTATTATTCCTTCATTCATATCAAGAACACCTGCAATACTATGAATTTTCGTTACTTCCAAGGCTTCTGCAAATGTTAGATCTGATAAAATAGTTGGGAATGCTTTGGCAAGCATAGTTTTGCCAGAGCCTGGAGGACCTATCATCAAAACATTATGACCACCTGCTGCAGCAATTTCCAATGCTCTCTTTGCGTTTTCTTGACCTTTAATATATTTAAAATCCGTATGATATTTTTTACTATTTTTAACCGTTGAGAAATCATTAAGTTTTATAGGCTCGATTGTAATATTTCCATTTAGAAAACTCACAACTTCACTTAAACATGATGCAGGATAAACTTCCAAACCTTCAATAAAACTAGCCTCTTTTTCATTATCTTTTGGTAATATTATTTTCTTAAAACCAAGCTGCCTTGCACTTATTAAAATCGGCAACACACCATTGACTTTTTTTAAATCACCATTAAGCCCAAGTTCTCCAATCATAAGATATCTTTGAGCTGATGCTATATTAACTTGCTCGCTGGCTGATAAAATTCCAATTGCTATTGGCAAATCATAAAGAGGACCTTCTTTTTTAGTATCTGCAGGTGCTAGGTTAATTGTTATTTTCAAAATTGGATACTTAAAACCACTATTTTTTATAGCGCTTCTTACTCTTTCTTTACTTTCTTTTGTTGATGTTCCAACAAGCCCTACCAAATCGTAGTTTGGCAGACCTTGATTAAGATCCACTTCAACATTAACCAAATAGCCATTAATACCAGTTAACCCAAAACTTTTAATTATTGATAACATAATAACCTCTCAATTAACCTATCTTACTATTATACAATTATTATGATATTAAAACAAGCAATTAAATTATTTAAATATATAAATTTGTTCAATAATCATATTGCAATAAAAAACCACTAGCTATAAAGCTAATGGTTGAAAATTACTAAATTCTTTCTTTAATTTTTGCAGCTTTACCAGTAAGATTTCTTAAATAATATAATTTAGCTCTTCTTACTTTACCTTTCTTAACTACTTCAATTTTATCAATTCTTGGTGAGTTTAATTGGAATATTTTTTCAACCCCAACACCGAAAGATATTCTTCTAACCGTGAATGTTTCCCTAACGCTAGAATTTTTTCTTGCTATAACAACACCTTCAAAAACTTGGATTCTTTCTCTAGTTCCTTCTACGATCTTGTTATATACTTTAACGGTGTCACCAACATTAAATTCAGGTAGTTCAGGTTTAACATTTTCTCTTTCTAATGCCTCAATTAATGTCATTTGACTTTACCTCCTTAATATACTTGTTGTTCATGTTTTTATGATAAAAGCAGAGGACCAACCGAAGTCACATTAAATCTTATCATATAATATCACAAATTACAAGTGTTTTTGTAAAATAATCTCTAAAATTGAACAAAAAAATAAAGAGATCATATTCAAAAATATTCATTATCTAAACGCATCTTTTATATATTCAACAATGCCATCATTAACTTCTGCAACATCAAATCTAACAAGTGCGTTAATTAAATCATTTGATTTTAAATAAGCCATCGCAACAGTTTTAATTTTTTGTTGTTTAAAAAAATTAACCATTTCCCTTGGGCTACCAAACACTTCACTAGTTTTCATTTTAACTTCAACAAAGCATATAGTTTTTTTATCTCTTGCAATTATATCAATTTCGCCAATTGGATTTTTATAATTACGTTCAATAATTTTATATTTTAAAAATTTTTTTATGAACTTACAAGCACAATCTTCTCCAGCTTTGCCCTTAATACTATTTAATGATTTAGTTTTCAACATTATTCTCTCTTTTTAAACAAAGTGTTTTATAAATGAATTTCTATGAATCTCACACTTGCCATACATTTTCAAGTTTTCAATGTGTTCTCTAGTACCATATCCCTTATGTTTTGCAAAATTATATTCAGGATATTTTTTATCAAAATCTTTCATTAGCCTATCTCTATACACTTTTGCAAGAATAGATGCACAAGCAATATTATAACTTTTTGCATCGCCCTTAATTAAACTATCAGTTGGAATTTGAACATCTAACTTCACAGCATCAATAAGTATTAAATCTGGCTTTATCTCAATATTTTCAACGCATTGCATCATACCTAATTTGGTCGCGTTTAAAATGTTAATTTCATCAATTTTGATATTATCCACCTCTTCTATATCATATGCAATTGCAGTATTTATTATTTTATCGAAAAGAATTTCTCGTTTCTTTTCAGTTAACTTTTTGCTATCATTAATTCCATCTATAATCTTATCTTCATCCAATGGCATAACAACCATAGCGCACACAACAGGACCTGCTAATGGGCCACGCCCAGCTTCATCTATTCCACCAATTAAAATATCTTTTCCATATGCCAAATCAAAGTTATGCATTTTTTAACCTATCTTTTACTTGTAGTTTCTTTAAATCTTTATATGCTTCTAATGTTAGAGCACCAAATTTTCCTTGCTTAAAATCACTAATAATTGCCTTGCAACATCTATCATAATCAGGCTCAGCTCCTCTAAGCAAAAATTTTCTTGCATCACATATTTTATCCAACACTTCAAGATTTTCATCGTTTTCTAAAATTTGAATAGAATATCTATTCTCCAAAATATTTGGATTGATTTTTCTTATATCATCTATAAAATAAAACGCTAAGTCATTAACATCAAGCACTTCTTCTTTAATACTTCCAATATATGCCAGAGTTCTAGCAACCCTGTTATTATCAAATGCCGGCCATAAAGTTCCAGGGGTATCAAGAAGCTCAATTCCACTTGCAATTCTAACCCATTGTTTCCCTTTTGTTACGCCTGGTTTATTTCCAGTTAAAGTTTTTGCTTTACCACACAAGTTATTTATTAATGTGCTTTTCCCGCAATTAGGAACACCAACAACCATAGCACGAAGAGTGCAAACTAAGCCTTTTTCTTTATACTTATTTATTTTTTCATAACAAGCGCTTTTTATAGCTTCCTCCAACTTTTTTCCCATTCCAGATGCTGTTGAATTCATAACTAAACAAGTGGTGTTATCTTTTTTAAAAAATTTAAACCATTCATTAACTTTATCTTTCTCCGCCATATCTATTTTGTTAAAAACATATATAATAGGCTTGTTATCAATAAAGCTTTGAAACTTCGGATTTACGCACGAAAAAGGTGCTCGACTATCAAGCACATAAATTATAGCGTCAACTATTTTTAAGTCTTTCTCCATAGTTTTTAGGGCTTTATTCATATGCCCAGGAAACCAATTTATTAACATATTAGTTGTTTTATTCTCATCACTCATTTTATACCCTTTAATTTAAAAGACTATTTATCGCTCAATAAATCAGGTCTATATTTTTTAGTTTCAATTATTTTTTGATTTTCACGCCATTTCTTAATTTCTGCATGATTGCCTGATATTAACACATCAGGTACCTTTTTACCCATAAATTCATATGGTCTAGTATATTGAGGGTACTCAAGCAAATTATCAGAAAAACTTTCATCACACACGCTATTTTCATTTCCAAGCACATTAGGAACATATCTTAAAATTGAATCAATTAAAACCATAGCTGGAAGTTCGCCACCAGTTAGAATATAATCGCCTATACTCACCATTTCATCAACACACATTTCAATTATTCTTTCATCAATACCCTCATAGTGCCCGCAAATAAGAATTAAATGTTCATAAGAACTTAGTGATTTCACGATGCCTTGCTTTAAAACTTTCCCCTTTGGAGAAAGATATATAGTATGTGAATTTTCACGTTTTACACTCATTATCGCATCATATAGAGGTTGACATGCCATAAGCATTCCATCTCCACCACCAAAAATATAATCATCAACTTTTTTATGTTTATCTTTAGAAAATTCCCTTATATCAACAACTTTGAATTCAAAAGCACCTTTTTCAATAGCTTTTCCAATCAAACTAGAATTCAACGCTTGAAACATTTCTGGAAACAATGTTAAAACATCTATTCTCATACCAAAATTTCTTTTAACCTTTTAGAATTAACTTTTATAAGTTTGCTCTTAACATCAACATTAATAAAAATGTCGCTAACGAATGGAAACATAAATTCTTTGCCATTATTATCTTTATAGCAGATAACATCAGTTGCCCCGTGGTTAGTTAAAACATCGAAAATGTCACCTAAAAACACACCATCATCAAGCATTAGTTTACAACCTTTAATATCATCAATATAATACTCACCTTCAGCTAGTGGTTTTAATTCATCGTATTCATAATAAACATCAATATTTCTTAGGTCTTCTACCATCTCGCAACTTGATATTCCATCAACTTTTAAGATGTAAAAAGCATCTCTTGAAACTATTTTATCTAATTTATATTTTTTACCATTTATGATTATCTCTTTCATATCATCAATAAATGGAAAATTAAAGCTTTCAGGTTTAACTCTAAACTCACCTTTTAAACCTTGAGGTTTTGTTATAATACCAAATTTAATCAATTGCATAAACAAAATAAAGAGATGAAAAATTATTCCACCTCTTTTTCTCCTATTTTTAAAATATATCTTTTGCCTGGTGTTGATAAAGATTTGATAATTGTGCGTATTGCAGATGCAATTTTACCATTTTTGCCAATTACTCTGCCCATGTCTGATTTTGCAACCTTAACATTAACAACAGTAACTCTTTCAGATTCTTCAACAATATCAATTTCAACTTCATCTTTTTTTTCAGCAAGTTCATTAATTATATATTTAATTAATTCTTCCATTTAACACCACCGATTATTAGTTTTGTTTTTTCTTTTTATCGGTTTTAGGTGCACGTTTTTTCATAGGTTCTAAGATACCAGCAGAAACAAGTAATGTTCTTGCAGTTTCAGTTGGTTGAGCACCGCAAGCTAACCATTTTCTAGTTAATTCTTCATCAAGTTTAATTTCAGCTGGTTGAGTAAGAGGATTGAAAGTTCCTAATTTCTCAAGATACTCACCATCTCTAGCTTTTCTAGAATCAGTTACAACTACTCTATAAAATGGTGATTTCTTATCTCCTAATCTAGTTAATCTAATTTTTACCATAATATTTTTCTCCTTTAGTTTTTTTAAATTTATATACAATTTTTTAGTGATACCACAAAAAATATTAAAAACAATTAAATGTGATAGTGAAATACTATCTTCCTTGAAATCTTCTTGCCATCATAGCACCAAGGCCTTTTCCACATTTCATTTGCTTCATAACTTCTTTAGATTGGTTATATTGCTTTAATAGAATATTAACATCTTGAATAGATGTCCCACTGCCACTCGCAATTCTCTTTTTATGACTGCCTTTTAAAATATCAGGATTGTTTCGTTCCTTTTTAGTCATGCTTAAAATAATTGCTTTATTTTTAGCCATTTGTTCATTTGAAATTGCATTTTCACTTAATTTTAATTTATTTGAACCTGGAATCATAGATAACAATTGATTAATATCACCCATTTTACTAATTTGGTCAAACTGAATTAAATAATCCTCTAATGTAAACGAGTTTTCGCGAAATTTTTTCTCAAGTTTCTTTTGTTCTTCTTCATTAAAATTTGCTTGAGCTTTTTCGATTAGTGTTAGAACATCACCCATATTTAATATTCTGCTAGCCATTCTATCTGGATGGAACACTTCAAGATCATCCATCTTTTCGCCAATTCCGCAGAACTTAATAGGTTTGCCAGTAACAGATCTTATGCTTAATGCTGCGCCACCACGAGTATCACCATCAAGTTTAGTTAAGATAACACCTGTTATATCAAGTTGCTCGTTAAAGCTAGTTGCAACATTAACAGCATCTTGACCTGTCATACTATCAACAACAAGTAAAATCTCAGTTGGTTTTGTTATCTTTTTGATATCTTTCAATTCATCCATCAATTCTTCGTTGATATGGAGCCTACCAGCGGTATCAATGATAACAGTGTCGTAACCTTTTTTGTTGGCATATTTTATTGCATTATCAGCAGTTTTTTGAGGTTTATTTGTGCCTTCATCGTAAACTTCAACATCAACAGATTTTCCAACAACTTTTAATTGATTAATTGCAGCTGGCCTATAAATATCACACGCCACAAGCATAGGTTTCTTGCCTTGAGATTTTAGCAATTTTGCTAGTTTACCACACATAGTTGTTTTACCAGCACCTTGCAAACCACACATCAAAATTACAGTTGGCAACTTACTAGAAACTTCTAATTTGGCATTATTGCTTCCCATTAATTGAGTTAGTTCTTCATGAACAATTTTAATAACTTGTTGCCCAGGAGTTAAACTTTTTAAAACGCCTTCACCAATAGATTTTTCAGTGACATTTTTTATAAAATCTTTAACAACCAAAAAGTTAACATCAGCTTCAAGCAAAGCAATTCTAACTTCACGCATAGCATCTCTTATTTCAAGCTCAGTTAATTTACCACGTTTAGTTAATTTACTAAAAATATGGTTTAGTTTTAAACTTAAATTACCAAATGCACCCATATTACTCCTTAATATTTGAAATTAAATTATCAATTTTTAAATTAATGCCACTATCTTTGCAACAATTTTTAATCTCTAATAACTCATTGCGTATTCGCTTTAATTTTTTATCAATCTTCAATTTACTTTCATAATTTGTTAAAGATTTAACAACATTTTTTAAAGTAAAATCAACAGCCTGGCGAGATATATTATGATTATCCGCAATTTCACTTAATGATAAATTATCAAAATAATACTCTTCAAAAACTTCTTTTTGATTGTTTGTTAGCATATTTCCATAGATATCATAAAGTTCCATCAAACCAATTCTTTCATTATAATTCATATTTAACCTTGACAAGTAATTTTACTTTACAATGTATTATATAACCAAAATACAACAATGTCAATAGAAATATTAAAATTTATTATTTTGTTATAAATTTTTCACATTAACTTCATGCTTACATCATAACAATTTACAGGTATTATGCAACAAATAAAAAAGTGAGAAACTTCTCACTTTTAAATTGATAATGAAATATTATATAATAGAATTAACAAACTCCTCAGCATTAAACTCTTGAAGGTCATCAATTCCCTCACCAACGCCGATATAAACTATTGGAACATTATATTTAGAGACCAAACTAAACACAACACCACCTTTAGCAGTTCCATCAAGTTTAGTTAAAATAATTCCATCAATTCCAACAATATCGTTAAAAATTTCCATTTGCGATAAAGCATTTTGACCAGTTGTTGCATCTAAAACTAGATAGTTTAAAATTTGCCCGTTCCATTCTCTTGAAATAATTTTTTCAATCTTCCTTAACTCTTCCATTAGATTAGCTTTATTATGCAATCTTCCAGCAGTATCCACCAAAACCACATCTTCTTTCTTTGCCACAGCGCTCTTAACGCCATCAAACACAACTGAACCAGGATCAGCTCCTTCAACATTTTTAACTATTCTAACATTCGCTCTCTTTGCCCATTCTGCAAGCTGGTCTGAGGCTGCAGCCCTAAATGTATCACCAGCTACCATCAAAACACTTTTCTTTTTTTGCTTAAAGTTATAAGCAAGTTTGCCAAGTGCCGTTGTTTTACCAACTCCATTAACTCCAACCACAGTTATAAGCCTTGGGTATTCTTCATCAGGTTTTTCAACAGCGGTTAGAATTTTAATCATAGAATTTCTTAGTAATTTCTTAAATTCATCTTCCGTTTTAACTCTGTTTGATTTAGCCTCTTTTTTTATATTTGCAATTATATTTTCCACAACATCAGGACTAATATCAGATGAAATTAAAACCATCTCTAAATCTTCATAAAACTCAGCATTTAATTCGCCAACAAATATCTGCGATAGCTTTTTTGCTATCGCATCTTTTGTTTTCTTTAAACCATTAAATATTTTAGAGAAAAATCCCATTACTTCACCTCAGCCATTTTAACAGCATCACTTAATTTAACAGAAACTACTTTACTAACACCCTTTTCTTCCATAGTTATTCCATAAAGAACATCAGAATATTCCATTGTTGGCTTTTTATGGGTTATAACAATAAATTGAGTGTCTCCAGAATACTTTTTCAAGTATTGAACAAATCTATAAACATTCGCTTCATCTAGAGGAGCCTCGATTTCATCCAACAAACAGAATGGCATTGGTTTTAATCTTAAAATTGCAAATAATATTGCAATTGCAACTAACGCTTGCTCACCACCAGAAAGAAGTTGTGTGTTTTTTAATTTCTTTTCAGGCGGTTCAGCATATATTTCAACACCTGATTCAAGAATATTGTTTTTATCAGTTATTTCAAGCCTTGCATTACCACCACCAAACAATTCCTTAAATATTATTCCGAAGTTCTCATTAATCTTATTAAACTCAGTTACAAATCTATTTACCATCTCATCAGATAAATCTTTAATAATAGTTTTAATATCTTGTTCTGCTTTGATTAAATCTTGTGCTTGTTCATACATAACCCCATGCCTATCAAGCAAGTTTTGATAGTCTTCAATAGCGTTAACGTTGATATTTCCAAGCAGTGTGATTTGTTTCTTTATTTTACTAATTTCTTGTAAGCCCGATTTAACATCAAACATCTCAAGTTTAAATGGAAGTGCTGAATTATATGTAAGTTCATAATCTTCCCAAATCTTTTCTTGCATTGTTTCTATATCAGTGTCAATCTTTATCAAATTCATTTCTTGTTGGTTTTTCTTATCTTGAAGTTTATTTACCTCAGTTGAAAGTCTCATTTTATCATCATCTAAGAAAAGAAGCCTTGATTGAATAGTCGTTTTTTCTTTTTCTAACTCATCACGTTTCGCCTTAGCTTCCTTTAATTGAGCCTGAACTTCACTATATTTTGAATTAGATTCTAATTCATCTTTTGAACGAGTAAATTGGCTTAAGATCTTATCATTTTCAGCCTTTAATTCCTTTGAGTGTTCTAAATTATTATTTAATTGCTTTAACTCAAAATTTAATCTATCAATATCTTGTTCAATTGCAATTAACTCACTTTGAACTGTTGCAATTTGAATTTTTGCATGAGTTAATTTTTGATTATATTCATCTTTGGTTTCTTTTAATGAGTTAAACTGACTTACATTTTTATCCAAAGTTTCTTCAGAAACATTATAATCAACGTCACTAATTTTATTTAATTCATTTTCTATTCCGTTAAGTATTTGACTATACTTTGCAACATCGCTATTTGTTTTATTAATCAAACCTTCAACTTCATTTAAATTAAACTTATGCTTGTTATGAATTTCAACATCTTTTGCGTATTCAATTTCTAACTGATGCAAAGCCTCAGTTGTTTCTTTAATTTCATTTGTTATGCTTTCATAATTTGCTATAGCTGACTTTAATGAATCTTGTTTTGACAATTTTTCACTATTCAATTTAGCAATATTCTTTTTAATGTTTTCAATCTCATTCTCTCTTCCTAGTAGGTTTGAAACTTGAGATTTTTTACTACCACCAGTGATACTTCCTTGAGGAGAAATAATATCACCATCTAAAGTAACAATCCTAAAAGAATATCCGCTTTGCTTTGCAAGATTAACTGCCGTGTTTATATTATTAACAACAACTGTTGTTCCAAGTAAACTACTTATTGCGCTATCAATCGATTTATCATATTTAATTAAATCTTTTGCTATTCCAAAACAACCAGCAGAGTTTAATAAATGGCTAAATTTAGCATCAAATTGCCTTGATTTAATTGTGTTTATAGGAAGGAAAGTGATTCTTCCATATTGCTTTTCTTTTAAATAATTAACTAAAAATTTTGCTTGTTCTTCAGTTTCAGTAATAATATTTTGAACTGCGTTTCCAAGTGCCATTTCAATTGCAGTTTGATACATTTCAGGAACATTTATAAGTGAAGCAACCACGCCAATCAATTTACTCTTTAATCCAGAATTGATTTTAGTATCATTTAATAATCTTTTAACAGAACCATTAAAACCTTCATTATCCTTAATAAGCTCTGATAAGATGTTTTGCCTGTTTTCTAAACTTAAAACATTTGAAGTTATTTCTGAAATATTTTGTTCTAATCCTTTAACAATTCCAAGCTTTGAGTTTTGAGAAGATATTAAACTATTTAAATTACTCTCAGTTGTTACCTTTTCGTTTTGAAGTTTTTCCAAAATCAATTGGCTACTATCAGATAATTTTTTAATTTCATCAAATTTTTCGTTTAATTGATTTAATTGAATGCTTCCATCATTAACACTATCTTCATATGACTTCTTCTCAGCCAACAATGCAGACTTTTTAGCTTTAACATCACTTAATTTGTTCAACGATTCAAACAACTTTCTTTGAGTGTCTAAAGCTTCATCTTCACCGCTTTTCAATTCATCTGAAATTTTATTAAATTTTTCAGTTAATTCTTCCACATTCGCTTTAAGATTTTCCAGTTCATCTTGTTTCAACTTTTTACTACTATATTTGTTTTGCAAAGTTTCATTTAAACTAGCAAGATTAGTTTCAATAAAATTAATATCTTTAGTTATTCTATCATTTTCACTTATTAAATTATTTAATTTCTCTTTTAACAAGTTAGATTCACTGCTTTGCTTTTCAATGCCAACTGATAATTCAAGAATAGTTTCACCCACCTCTTTAATCAATGAATCAAGGTTATTTCCTTTTTCAAAAGAAGCATTATAATCATTCATAGCATTATCTAACTCAGTTTGCTTTTGATTTAATTCTTTAACAATTGCATTTATCTTTTCATTAATAATCGCTTTATTATCACTAGCATTATCATATTGATATATATAAGCATTGATTTCAAGTTGTTTTAATTGATCACGCAATTCTAAATATTGTTTTGCAACTTCAGATTGATGTTTTAATGGTTTTAATTGTCTATCAATTTCTGAGATAACATTATTAATAGTATCTAAATTAATTTTTGTTCTCTCAAGTTTTCTCTCAGCTTCAACCTTCTTTGCTTTGAACCCAGCAACACCTGCAGCTTCTTCAAAAATCACACGCCTCTCTTCTGGTTTACTATTAACGATTTTACCAACCATTCCTTGCCCAATAATTGAGTAACCATTTTTTCCAACACCACTATTATGAAGCATTTCAGTGATTTCTTTCAGCCTACAAATTTCCTTATTTATCCTATATTCACTTTCACCATTTTTATATAGTTTTCTTGTTATCTCAATTTCTTCATATGGTGAGTTAAATATTTTATTTGAGTTATCAAAGCATAAAGACACTTCACAAAACGCCATTCCTTTTCTTTTTTCAGTGCCTTTAAAAATAACATCTTGCATTGATGTTCCACGCAAGTTTTTACTACTTTGTTCCCCTAAAACCCATCTAATTGAATCTGCAATATTACTTTTACCACAGCCATTTGGACCAACAATAGAGGTTATTCCTTCATTAAATGGAAGAATCGTTGGATCAGCAAACGATTTAAAACCTGTGATTTCCAATTTTTTTAAATTCAAGACCTTTCTCCTATTTTATTTTTTCAAGTGCTTCTTTTGCACAATTTTGCTCTGCTTGTTTCAGTGATTCACCATTGCATACTGCCAACACATCATCATTAAGGCTTAATTCAACTTTAAATGTTGGGCAATGTTCAACACCTAATTTTGAAACCAAATTATATTTTAAATAAATAGCATTTGAACCTAACTTTTCTTGAAGCATTGATTTAAAATCAGTTATTTGGTTATATATTTCATCAATTTTATCAACACTTACTAATATATTGTCACTCACGAACCTATGAGCATCCTCAAACTCAGAATCCAAATATAAACTAGCAATTATACTCTCAATAACATCTGCTTTAATGTTTAGAGGAATAATTTTTATAGACTTTCCAACCTTAATAAATTTTGTAATATTTAAACTATCACAAACATGCTCTAGAAATTTAGCAGATACTATTTTAGCACGAAGCTTAGACAACTCACCTTCAGATAAGTGATGATATCCCATTATTTCTATTGAAACAATAGTTTGCAACAATGTGTCCCCTAAAAACTCCATTCTTTCATAGGATTCAACATTATTGTCGTTTGCATAACTAGAATGCGTTAATGCAGTGTTTAATAAATCAATATTCTTATATTTATGGTTTAATATTGTTTCAATTTCACTCATTTATTTCACCATACTTCAAAACATTATTTTCAATTACATCACATAAATTAGCGTTGTTGGCTTGTGCTACTTGAACTATTGCCCCATGGATACTTTCTGATAGACTGTTTCCGTGACATTTAACAACCACTTTTTTAGTTCCTAACATAACTGCTCCTCCATAAGAAGAATAGTCCAATTTTTGCTTTAAAGTTTTAAATGTTTTACCCATAAAGAGTGCACCTAATTTACTAAAAAATGATTTTTGAATACCACTTTTAAGAGATTTCAATACAAATTTAACGGCCCCTTCAGATGATTTTAAAAGAACATTTCCATTAAATCCATCACACACCACAACATCAACATCGCCTGAAAACAAATCTCTTGCTTCCATGTTACCCACAAAATTTATATCTTTAATTGACTTTAGCATTTCAAAAGTTTGATGAGTTAGTTCATTGCCTTTATGATCCTCAACACCAACATTTAATAATGCAATTCTAGGATTTTTAATTCCATACACATACTTCATATATGCATTTGCCATTAGTGCAAAATGGACTAAATTAATTGGCTTACAATCAACATTAGCTCCACTATCAATAATAGCAACAGAACCACCATTAAAAGTTGGAAGGATTGGACAAGTTGCTGGCCTTGATATACCCTTTATTCTTCCTAACTTTAAAAATGCACCAGTTAACACAGCTCCCGTTGAACCTGCACTAACAAATCCCACACAATTATCATTTAACCTCAATTCATCAAATGCTTTAACAATTGAACTATCCTTCTTAGTTCTAATTGCAGTTGTTGGTGACTCATTGTTAGAAATAATTTCTCTTGCATCAATTATTCTTAATCTATCTTTTGGATATGAAAACTTAGATAAAATAGAATTTAATTCATTTTCATTACCAACCAAAACTATATTAAAATTATTATGCTTATTTAAAAATTGAATTGCCCCTTTAACTATTTCGAAAGGCGCATTATCACCGCCATAAGCATCAACAATAATTTCTTTCATCTTCTCTCCTAAATAGTTTGCATATAATCGCTCATAACATTTTATCATATTTATAAAATAAATCAAAATATATTACACAAAAAATAGTTTCTCAATGTATAAAATATACAATAATATTTTAAAGTTATTATAGCTATTACCATATAATTCAAGCTTTAAGCCAAAAAAGAAAAACCCATATGCCAAAATAACATATGGGTTAACTTGAAAACTTATAAAACTAAGCTTCTTTCTTTTCTTTTTCAACAATTATTTTTTGTTCGCCATTATAATATCCACATTTTTTGCAAACTGCATGGCTAGCTTTAAGTTCGTGGCAATGAGAACATTCAACTAAAGAAGGTGAAGTCATTTTCCAGTTTGCTTTTCTAGAATTACGCCTTGCTTTTGAGATTTTTCCTTTAGGTGCTATCATAGTTAGAACACCTCCTTTTATTATTCGCTGAAACATTATATAGTAAAATAAAAAATTTGTCAATTATAAACTTAAAATTATTTTTAAAATATGTTAAAAAACTACTTGTTTGCAGACAATAATTTAACACTTTCAAGTGCGATTGCCATTTCTTCATCTGTTGGGATTATTAATACTTTAACTTTAGAATCTTTTTTAGTTATATCAAAATCGATTCCACGAGTAAAATTCTTATTTGCATCTTCATCAAAATCAACACCTAAAAATTCTAATCCCCTAATAATTCTTGCTCTAATCTCTGCTTGATTTTCACCTGTTCCAGCTGAGAACACAATAACATCAACCCCACCTAGAATCGCAGCATAAGCACCAATATATTTTTTAACTCTGTAGCAGAACATATCAACGGCAAGTTTAGCTCTTTCATTTGTGTCCATAACAGCCAACGAATCTCTAACATCGTTTGAAATTCCGCTGATACCTAAGAAACCACTTTCTTTATTTAAACAATTTAAAACTTGCTTAATATCCCAATTTTTCTTTTTCATCAAAAATTCAATTACTGCAGGATCAAGGTCACCACAGCGAGTTCCCATCATTAATCCTTCAAGTGGTGTTAAACCCATTGATGTATCCACACATTTACCATCTTTAATAGCGGCAACACTAGCACCATTTCCTAAGTGACAAGTTATAATTTTTAAATCATTTAATGGTTTGTTTAAAAATCTAGCAGTTTCTTCAGCCAAAAACTTATGACTCGTTCCATGAGCGCCATATTTTTTAACACCAAGTTCTGTGTAGAACTCATATGGTATAGGATAAACACAAGCATATTCTGGCATTGTTGCATGAAAGCCTGTGTCAAACACGGCAACATTAGGTATTTCTTTTGCAACTTTCATACACGCTTCCACACCTAAAATATTAGGAATCATATGAAGTGGAGCAAAGTCAACACTCGCTCTTAATTCGTTTAATATTTCTTCATTTAACAAAGTTGGTTGGTTATAATTAACACCGCCTTGAACAAATCTATGACCAAAGACACTAATTTCATTCAAATCTTTAATAACACCCATTTCTTTATCAAGAAGAGTTGATAAAATCATTTGCATACCGGCACTATGATCTTTTATTTCTTTTTTAAATTCATACACTTTGCCATTTACTTTATGGGTTAATTCTGAGCCATCAATACCTATTCTTTGGCAATTTCCTTTAGCTAAAACTTCTTTTTTATCAATATCAATTAATTGATATTTTATTGAACTACTTCCAGCATTTATAACTAAAACTTTCATATTTTTCTCCTTTATTTTTGAATACAAGTTATTGCAATTGTAATAACAATTTCATCAACAGATGCACCACGGCTAACATCATTAATCGGCTTTCTAATACCTTGAGCAATAGGTCCAAATGCGAAATAGCCACCAAACCTTTGCATTATTTTGTAACCAATATTTCCACTCTCTAAGTTTGGAAATACTAAAACGTTAGCATCACCTTTAATTGTTCCATTAGGATTTTTTAAATTAGCAACAGTTGGAACAACAGCACAATCCAACTGAACTTCACCATCAAATGTGAAGTTAACGCCCTCATCTTTTAATAATTGTGTTGCACCACGCATTTTTAATGCGCAGTCACCTTCTGCACTGCCTTTTGTTGAATAAGAAAGCAAAGCAACTTTAGGATCTAAAAATGCAATAGATTTTGCTGAAAAAGCAGATGATTTTGCGATCTCAACGATTTCTTGCATATTTGGATTTATATTAACGCCACAATCTGCTAGCAAGAATACTTTTTCATCAGCATTTTCTTGAGGTTTAACCATAACAAAAAAGCTACTAATAATACTATCTTTTGATTTTGCTTTAATAATTTGGAACGCAGGTTTAAATGTTTTTGCTGTGCTTATTTCAGCACCCGCAACTAAGCCATCAGCCATATCCATTTCAACAAGCATTGTTCCAAAGTATACTGGATCTTTTAATAATTTTTGAGCATCTTCAAATGTTAATCCTTTATTTTTTCTTAACTCAACAAGTTGATTTGTCATTGTTGGAAGAATATCATTATCAATGTAATTAATAACTTTAATATTCTCATAATCCTCAACGCCATAATCTTTAAAATTATCATTTCCATCTGTTAAGAAGATAACTTTACAAATGTTATTTTTAGCACATTCTATGCCCGCTAAAGTTATTCTTTCACTAAAACTTGCTTCTGGAAGCACAATCGTTCTATTTAAGGTTTGAGCACTTTCAATCCATTTCTTTTCAATATTTGTGTTAAATTTCATATTTTCACCTATTTTTCCTAAATTATTTGTAGTTTAATATTTTTTAATATATAATATACATAATAATATTACAACATTTAATTCTAAAAAGTAAATCAAATTATTGAGGTAAAGATGAAAATTTGTGCAATTATAAGCGAATATAACCCATTACACTATGGGCATATGAAACATATAGAAGAATCAAAAGAAAAAACAGGTGCAGATGCAATAATGTGCATAATGGCTGGTAACTTTGCGCAACGCGGTGAACCAACAATCGTTAATAAGTATGCAAGAGCAAAAATGGCATTAGAAGCTGGTGCCGATATTGTTGTTCAAATTCCAACCCCATATTCATGCAGTTCAGCTGAAATATTTGCCCTTGCTGGTGTTAAAATTGCAAATTCATTCGATAATGTTACTCACCTATCGTTTGGTTGCGAGACTGCTAATACTAATCTGTTAAAAAAAATAGCTGAGTTTTTAGTAAAAGAGCCTAAAGTTTATAAAGACTTGTTAAAAAAATACCTAGATGAGGGCCACTCATTTGCCTCATGTAGGCAAAAAGCTATGTGTGAGCTTGCTAAAAACGGAAACATATCTTTTGGCTCAGATAAAGAAATAGAAGAAATATTAAACCAGCCAAATAATATTTTAGCCATAGAATATATAAAGGCACTAATAAAAACAAATTCAAAAATTGAACCAGTGTTCACACTACGAAAGAATAGTGATTATTTAAGTGATTTGGTGAACGGAAAAGATACAAGTGCAAAAGCAATTAGAAACCATCTATACACCACAAAAAGTATTAGAAAAATAAAAAAATTAGTTCCAAGATCTTCATTCGAAATTATTAAAGAAGAGTTAAATCATTTTGGATTGCCAGACTTAACGCTTTATAACGACTTATGTACATTTGTTTTAAACATTAAATCTAAAGATGAAATTAAAAATACTTATGATGTTTCAGAAGGACTTGAAAATAAATTCAAAGAAAGCATAAAGAAACTAAAAGATTTAAACGAAGTTTTATTAGATGTTAAATCAAAAAGATATTCTTACACTAGGCTTAAAAGAATTGTGTTAAGATTGCTATTAAATATCGACTCAGAAACTGTAAAGAAAATATATGAAATTGACAAATTACCATTCATAAAGGTTCTAGCCTTTAAATCTAATAGAAAAGATTTATTGAGTGGGATTAACGCCAACACAAACTTAGTTATTAGAAATTCAAATGTTGAAAAAAATCCATCAGAGTTTTATGAAAAACTTTCTCTAATTGAAGATAACGCAAACGCAATTTATAATCTTCTATTAAAAAAATCTAAAACAATTAAAAATTATGCACCAGACTTACTAACAAAAACAATCATTGATTAATTTTTGTGCTTTATTAATCAATAATTTATTTTAAAGTATTAAGATGTAAATAAAAAGATTATGACAAATTAGATCATAATCTTTTTTACTTACATACTACATAATAAACTTAATAATATATAGATCAAATGATTTAATAAAATAATTATTATTTACATCATTTGTTCTCAGCAGTCCAATTATCAATAACCCTCTTAATCTCACTCATTTTCTGTTTGGCTGCAATTCTTCCACTTGCTATACTTTTTAAAATCAATTTCTTTTTAAATGACATTTGAAAAACATCATATTGCTTGGGTTCAATTATAACATCGGTGAAGTTTGGTTTTAGTTCTTGAACGCGTTTATTACACAAACAAAAAGCGTTCATAATTGCATCTATGGATGATTTGGCATGAGTGTGACAATATTTATAATTCTTTAAAACATCAACTCCAATAACTATATCAGCACCCAGATCTTTAGCCACATCATCAGGATAGTTATTTAAAATTCCACCATCAATCAATAGTTTATCACCTAATTCGATAGGAACAAAAACGCCGGGTATATTCATACTTGCTCTAACAGCAGAAACAATATCACCTTTTTGAGCAATATATTGTTTTGTTGTTTTGATATCAGTTGAAACACAAGCGAACTTTATTTTGCAATCTTCAATGTTTTTTACCTTATATATATTTGCTAGAAGTTTTGAAATTTTTTTCCCAGAAAAAATCCCGCCACGCTTAAAATTTAAGTCAATAAATTTTGATAAATTCATTTTTTGTGATGATTGTTTTAAGTCATCAATAGTTAATCCACTAGCAAACCCAGCACCAACCACCGCACCCATACTGGTGCCTACTACTAAATCAATTTTTATATTATTTTTTAATAATTCTTCAATCACACCAACATGTGCAAATCCAAGAGCTGAGCCTCCACTTAAAACAAGTGCAACAACTGGTTTTTCACTCATAAATTAACCCTCTTTAAACATATAAATATGTGTAATGTATTAATACTTATTTTGCTGTTATTATATCAAAATTATTATAATATGAAAAGAAAAAAAATATATCTAAGCCTTGTTTTAATTTTTATTTTAATCGCACTAATTTTAAATCCATCATCTAACATGGAAGCATTTTCAAAAGGAATACGTGTTTGGGCAACTAATGTTTTACCTGCACTTTTCCCTTTCTTTTTATTTACGAAATTACTCTGTGAATTAAATATAATTGAATCTTTCACAAACTATCTTAAGCCAATAACAAGAAAGCTTTATAATTGTGGTGGAATTTCAGGTTATATTTATCTTATGAGCATAATCTCTGGCTACCCAGTTGGAGCTAAGCTAGTTAGCGACTTTTATAAAAATGGAATAATAACTAGCGGACAAGCTCATAGAATAATTACATTCACTTCAACTAGTGGTCCATTTTTTATCATAGGCACAGTTGGAATAGGAATGTTTTTCAATCAAAAAGCAGGCTTTATCATATTAATTTCGCACTTTATTTCCGCAATACTAAACGGACTAATATATAGAAAATATAAAAACAATGAAAAAACTCCAGAAAAAATATATTCTTTTAATAATGCGGATAACAAAAACATACTACAAGATTGTATGCTAAATAGCATACAAAGCATATTAATTGTTGGCGGTTACGTTTCTATATTCTTTCTGCTAATAAATATGATTAATGATTTGCACATTTTTAACCCATTGCTAACACTTATCACCAATTTATTTTCAGAACAATTATCAAATATATTAAAAGCCATATTTAACGGATTAATCGAAGTAACGCATGGTTGTTTAGATTTATCAGAAATTGGTTTAAGTATTGAATTAAAAACGATACTTGCAACAGCATTAATATCTTTTGGTGGTTTTTCAGTTCATATGCAAGCATACACATTTCTAAAACAAAGTGGAATTAGTTACAAATTTTTCCTTTTACAAAAAACAACCCATACTATTATATCTGTTATTATATCTTTGTTATTTACTAGAATTTTATTGTAAATTTTCACACTAAAATTTAAAAGATAGTTTTAATTAAAATACATATAATGAGCTAAACATAAATATCTAAAAGAAAAGCATTTAGCAGTAAAAAAAAAGCCACTGGTAGTGGCTTTTTTTAATTGTTTGAAAGAGTATTAAATATTTTAATCAAACACATTTTAACATTATCATATTGAATTTTAACTCTTTTATCTTTTCCCAAAATATACTCTAAAGGAATAACTAAAGCGTTAACAATTTTAATATTTTCAATTTTCAAAGCTTCTTTAATTGCATTTGTTATAATAAAAACTTCATTTTTTTGATCAGCTTTAATTTTATCATTTTTCAATACGGCTGAATACAGGTCATTAACAGCAACAACCAAATTAGCGTATAATATTTTATTAGTGTCATTCACTTGAATTTGTTCTTCCATTTTTCCTATTCCCTTTATTGTTTCGTTATTTTCTTCAGTTGTTTCTTGAGCAATGTTACCATTTTCATCAGCATTCAAAACTTCTTGAACAGCATTTTTAAATGGAACCAAAAAGTTATGAGCAAAAGATGCATAACTATAATTATACCCTTCTTTATGATAAAAATATTCATTTATGAAACTTTGCAATGAGAATTTTTGATTATCCATATCAAGCAGAATACAAAATACCAATGGCAATAGCTTGCTATTATCTTCAGGAAGAACAAAAAAACCACCATCACACGCTTCTGTTCTAATTGCGTTTCTAAATTCTTGCTTATAGTTAAAGTTTACTAAACTCTTAGCAAATAAATTATATAATTCTTCACATGTTGCAATGCTTTTAAGTAAATTTGAAATTTTGATATCAGAAATAATAAATTTCCCTGAAATCATTTCATCGCAACGTTCAAAAAATGTTTTTATCTTTTCATTTTGAGCCATAATACTTCCCTTTTACCCTACTATTATATATATTTTGCAGATTATAATCAAATAAATAATTGCAATTTATAATTTTTAATTTTAATAGTTTGAAATATATAACCCTATGTGATATAATTATTCGTAGCAAGTTTTAAAGAAGGAAAATATATGTACTATGTTGATAACACAATAAACAAACTTATTCTATTGTTTGTTTTGGATAAAATGGATATTCCACTAACTGAAAATAGCATTATTGATATTTGCACAAGCAGAAATAAATGGTTAACATATTTTGATTGCAAACAAATTATGCTAGATTTAATAGATGTTGGTCTAATTTATGTTAATGACAAAAACACAGAAAACAATCCAGAAGAAATTAAATATGCAATTACGGTTGATGGAAGAGATTGCTTAAGTAACTTTTATTTAAGAGTTCCACTAAGTGTTAGAGAAGATATAACAAATTTTGCAAAAGAAAATTTAATGACATTTAAAAAAAGCCAAGAATATTTATCGGACTATCAAAAAAATCCAGATGGATCATTTAAGGTTATTCTTAAAATTAAAGAACCTCAAATTAATTTATCTCTTATTGAAGTTTCAATAAAAGCTCCAAATAAAGCGACTGCAATTGCAACTTGCAATAAATGGACAGATAAAGCACCAAAAGTATTTGAATTTTTATACGATAATTTAATTGAAGAAAATTAGGAGATCATTATGTTTACTTATAAAACTAAAGGAACATGCTCAAGAGCAATAAATATTGAAATTGAAAATGATATTATTAAAAATGTTGAATTTGTGGGCGGTTGCCTAGGAAACACTCAAGGAGTTGCAAAACTTTGCATTGGCAGAAATATTGATGATGTTATTAAAACTCTAAAAGGTATTCAATGCAGAAATAATACTTCTTGCCCAGATCAATTAGCAACCGCATTAGAAGAATATAAAGCAAGTAAAAATCAATAATATAATATTGATAAAAAAGCATTAGCACGATTTTAGATATATATTATAATACAATAAAATCACTAGTTAAATAATTGATTATAACTAGTGATTTTTTGTTTCTATATTAATTTAATAACTTATTGATATTGAAATATATAACACCTTAATAATTATTTATTAAGAAATTTTACGCTCGATTTGAATCTATATATTGCAGAACATTATATTTATACAAGTATTCAACGAATTGCTGTTTATATAGAAATGTTTTTGCGTTTGCAACATATCTGACATAGTCTTCATCGGTTGCACTTTCTTTTCTATATAAAACATCTTTTAAATCAAATGTAAAAAAGTTATTATCTAAAATACCATTCATAAGCGAAACATAACCCGTTTTATTTGCATCTTCATTTAAAACAGAATACCCCGTGTAAAAAGCAGAATTATATTTAATTCCTAATATATCTAACATAGTTGGAACTATATTATGTGCACTTGCAAAATTTGTGTTTTCAAGCTTACCACTATTATTATCTTTATATGCGGTTGCAAGTTTTGTATCAAATATCATACAAGGAATATTATATAAACTTGATACTTGGAATTCGTTACCATTCAATCCTCTAACAGAACCACCTAAGTTATTAAAATATGCATAATGATCAGCATAAAGAATTACAGTTGTTTTATCTTGTAAGCCTTTAGCATACAAATCTTCAAATAGGAGTTGAATTGCTCTATCCAAGTCTATCATTGCCGCTTTATATGTTCTTATAGCCTTACGATAAACCATATCAGAATTTATATCAAAAAATCCCGAGTAATACTCGTTAATATAGTCAACGGCATAATCAAAATTTGTTTTACCTTCACTATACTCTTCATCTAGTATATCATAGTAACCCATCTTTTCAAGTCTACTTCTATTTATTGTGTAATCCCCATGGGTTGTGATAGTTGAATATTGAGTGTAAAATGTTTTGCCATCTTCTAAAACTGGAATCATATTATCTTTTTGTGCATTAACAAATTTTTGTTCAACTATAAAATCATAAAAATTTGATGGTTTTTTATCACCTATGTCAGCGTTATTTGTGAAATATTGATTATCTATTCCAAACAAATTTAAATAGCCATCTCTTCCATACATACTTGAAGTGTCTCCAAGGAAATATGAAGAAACAACATTCTCAACGCCCCTGTCTGATTTGATTTTGTTTGGCAAAGAATAGTCAAATCTTAGTTTTGTATTGAAATCAACAGGTCGTAAATTTCTAGAAAATTGAGTTTCCTTAGCAAAATTTCCAACCATAGATAATGATTCAGCTTGATTTGTTTTATTTCTCCCATAAAACTCAGATAAAAACAAGGTGTTGTTTGATAAGTTTTGATGAAATTCATCAGTTTTAACTAAAGATTTGTCTAACCTCGAGTCATTAGAAATTAAAGAGTATAGCGTTGGAGTTGTTACAGGATCCACACCGAATGCATCAAATGATTCCATTAAAACTGATATAACATTATTTCCTTTTGAAACACCAAAATAATCACCAGAATTGATAATTTTCGCATATTCAGAATTTGTTAAATAATCAATTGTGTCATTAATATTCTTCTTTCTATCATTGTTTGTTTCAATTGATAGAGTGTTTGCAAGATTCTTAATATAAAAACCAAAAGTACCAAACTTTTTGTAAGAAGACACTTTGAATTGTAATGAGTTATATAAGTCCAAATCAGTATATTCATATTCTTCATCAATATAATCATCACCAGATGATTTTGAAATTGATAGATAACCAAGTCTATTTATTCCAGTACCTAAAACAATTGACATCGCCATAACAAAAATAAGCAAAAGTGTTGTTCTTTTGTTAATTGGAATACTTTCATATGGAGTATGTTTGTGATACTTGTTGTAGAAAAAATAAACCGCTACCATAAGCGCTGTGAAAGTTAAAATAGCCCACCAGTCAAAAACTGTAAAGTTAATTGCTATTATTGCTTCAACTCCAACAGATAACATATCAAAAGAGAAAAAATCTCCAAATAGTGAATAAAGCGAAGTGTTAACACAATTTAACACGCATTGAATTGTCAACAAAGTCAAAATTACTATTTTTTTAACCCTAAAACTAGGAATAGCAAATAAAATTAACGATGTGAAAATCAGATATGAGATATTAAATAATACATATTTAGGAAAAACTCCAAAGCCTAAAAATAAAAAAACTAATAACTCAAATAATATTGTGAAAAAAACAAAAGAAAGAATCAATACTAATTCTTTTTTGAATTGATACTTTCCTAAAATTATCTCATTTTTTTCAACATTATTTTTCTTGCTCATAACACTACCCTAAAATATAAACTTTAAAAGCATTAATATTTTTGAAATTAAATTAGTCCTTAAGATTTCCCACCATATTTTTAGGACCAAATGAATGTGGTAAAAGCTCAGCGAGTTTATATGATTTAATAATCAAATCTTTCTTTTCATCATATTTGCCTAAAACCACTTCAATATCAGGAGCAAACTCACTAAGTGCCTGCCTGCAAACGCCACAAGGAAAAGCAAAATCATTTAACTTTCCACCCACAACAGCTATTTTATCAAACTCAGAATATCCTTCTGCCACCGCAGAAAAAAGCGCTGTCCTTTCACCACAATTAGAAACTCCATATGCTGAATTTTCAATATTGCAACCATAAAAAAGTTTACCATCTTTAGTTTGAATGCAAGCACCAACAGGATATTTTGAATATGGAGAATAGCTATTTTTTTGAGCTTTAATTGCTTCTTTTATTAAATCCACATTTTCCATATAAACTACCTTTTATTTTGAGCATTATACTCATCAATTATTTTAACACCATTACTTGTTCCTATTCTGTCAGCACCACAAGCAATCATATCTAACATAGTTTTAACATCTTTAATTCCGCCAGATGCTTTAACTAACATATCTTCGCCAACACAATCTTTCATTAATTTAACTGCTTCAAGCGTTGCTCCTACTTTATAAAAGCCAGTACTTGTTTTAACAAATTTAGCACCTGCTCTTAAGCATACTTCACAAGCATCAATTATCTGCTGATTAGTTAACATCCCAGTTTCTAGAATAACCTTAACTGGTAATTTAGTATCATGAACTATTTGCATAATTTCGTTAAAGAAATAATCCCATTCACCCATAACAATAGATGAAATAGATGCCACCACATCTAATTCATCTGCACCGCTTTGTTTTGCAAGCATAGCTTCTAACTGCTTTATTTCAGATGTGTTTTCTCCTAATGGAAATCCAATAACAGTTATAACTTTAACATTACTTCCCTTCAAATAATCTTTTGCAAACTCAACATATCTAGGATTCACACAAACAGAGTAAAAACCATATTTTCTTGCTTCATCACACAACTTCTTAATATCTTCAAACGTTGCGTTTGGTTTTAAGTTTGTGTGGTCTATGTATTGTGCTAATTCACCCTTTGTCATATAAACTCCATTTTATTTTAATAATTCTAAAGATTTCAATAAAGTTTCTTTCATCTTATTATATTTATCTAACTTAGCTTTTTCATTTTGAATCAAGTTTGCAGGTGCTTTACTAACAAAACCTTGATTAGAAAGCATTCTATTCGCCCTTTCTATTTCAGCTTCAACACTTGCTAATTCTTGAGTTAGTCTTTTGATTTCTTCATCTTTATTTTTCAAATCTTTTGTTGAAATCAACACTTTAGCAATTGAATTAACCACTGTGGTAGCATCAGTTATATTTTTTATTTCATCTTCAGAAACAATTTCAACATCTTTGCCTTTAGAAAGTTTTTCAATAATCGCAATGTTATTTAAAACAATTTCTTTTTCTTGTAATGGTTCAACATATAATTTTGTTTTTTGATTTTCAGCAACTTTTAATTCATTTCTAGCGTTTCTTACGCTCTTTATTATATCCCTTATTTCATCAAATATTTTAGCATCTTTTTCAAACACTAATCTTTCATCATATTCAGGGAAAGAACTTATCATAATAGATTCATCATGATTTGGTATCTCAAGATAAATCTTTTCAGTTATAAAAGGAATGTATGGATGAAGAAGTTTTAAAAGAGTTGTTAGTGTGTGAACCAAAGTTGCAACAACTGAATCTTTGTTCTGATTAATAGTAATTTTAGAAATTTCAATATACCAATCACAAAACTTAGTCCAGAAAAAGTCATATAGGTCGCTTGCAGCCATTCCAATATCATATTTATCAAACTTAATATTTATGCCCTTAACTAAATTATTAAGTTCGTTTAACATCCATTTATCACTAAGAGTTAAATCAACATCATAAATTGACTTTACATCAGAATCTTTTATTTGATTTAAAACAAACAAGCTTGCATTCCAAATTTTGTTAATAAAGTTTCTATTTATTTCAACTTTCTTTTCAGAAAACCTTGAATCCATATCAATTGAAACGCCATTAAATAACGAGAACCTAAGAGTATCTACACCATATTTATCTATAATATAGATTGGATCAACACCATTTCCTAAAGATTTACTCATCTTTTTACCATTGGCATCTTTAACCAATCCATTGATTAAAACATCTCTGAATGGAATTTTACCAACATACTCTAATCCACTAAATATCATCCTAGCAACCCAAAGTTGAATTATTTCTTGACCAGTTACCATAACATCTGTTGGATAAAAAACTTCTAATTCTTTAGTTTTATTTGGGAAGCCTAAAGTTGATAAAGGCCAAAGTGCAGAACTAAACCAAGTGTCTAGTGTGTCAGGATCTTGCTCAATGTTTTTACTTCCACATTTTGAACATACAGTAGGATCATCTTTTTCGCACATAACTTCACCACAATCACAGCAGGTAAAAATTGGGATTCTGTGACCACTCCAAAGTTGCCTTGAAATGCACCAATCTTTAATATTTCTCATCCAGTGCAAATATATCTTTTTAAATCTTTCTTCAACAAAATGAACTTCATCTTTTTCAACAACTTCAATTGCCGGTTTAGCAAGTTCACTCATTTTAACAAACCATTGATCTGAAATCATAGGTTCAATAACAGATTTACATCTATCACAGTGTCCAACATTGTTGTCATATTTTTCAATTTTAACTAAGTTTCCAAGTTTATCTAGGTCTTCAACAATTGCTTTTCTAGCCTCTAACACCGTTAAGCCCTCATATTTGCCAGCAAGTTTATTCATTGTTCCATCATTATTTAGAACACAAATTTGCTCTAAGTTATGCCTAACACCAACTTCAAAATCGTTAGGATCGTGTGCAGGAGTTATTTTAACAACGCCTGTTCCAAATTCCATTTCAACATAATCATCTGCAACAACAGGAATTGGCTTATTTAATATTGGAAGAATGACATTTTTACCAACTAAGTTTTTATATCTTTCATCTTTTGGATTAACTGCAACAGCAGTATCACCAAGAAGTGTTTCTGGTCGGGTTGTGGCTAATTGAATATAATCATTTGTACCTTCAATTTGATATCTTAAATGCCACAAATTTGTATGGTTATCTTGGAAATCAACTTCGGCATCAGATATTGATGTTTTGCAGTTAGGGCACCAATTTACTGGTCGTTTACCTTTATAAATATAGCCTTTTTTAAATAAATGAACAAAAACCTCCCTAACAGCATCAGAGTTAGTTTTGTCCATAGTGAAAGCAAGTCTATCCCAATCACAAGAATAGCCCATTCTTTTAAACTGTTCAATTATTGCACCTTTATACTCTCTATACCATTCTGCAATATATTCACCAAATTTTTCTCTTCCAATATCCTCTTTGCGAATGCCTTGTTTTTTTAGTTTATCAACAACCTTTGCTTCCGTTGCTATTGCAGCGTGGTCAGTTCCTGGCAACCATAGAGCTTCATAACCTTGCATTCTCTTTCTTCTAATAATTATATCTTGAATTGTTTGTTGGAATGCATGGCCCATATGAAGAACGCTTGTGATATTAGGTGGTGGCATAACTATTGTGAATGGTTTTTTTGTTGTGTTAACATCTGCATGAAAATACTTTTTTTCTAGCCAATTACTATATATTTCTTGTTCAAATGATTTTGGGTTATAAATTTTATCCATAATGTGAATATTTCCTTAATAATAAATTAAAAATTTCCACCCTAAACATTTTTAAAACTTAAATTTCCAACTAATTAAGCAGTAAAAATAAAAATCAAAGCTGAAGATAAAACAAAAGCAAGTGATATACATTTGATAGTAATTAAAACAGCATCTGAATTTTCAATATCGTTTCTATCTCTAATAACACGAGCAAATCTTCTTGCAAGAACCGCAACAGATAAGCCAACAACTGCTAAGACTATAGCAATTATAATTTCTGTTGACTGGAGTCTTGGGAGAAATGAATCCCAAAATTCTGTGAAAAATGAATTTGCTAATAAAAATTTCATAATATTACCTCATATTTTAACATATTGATATAAATTTTATCACAGCAACAAAAAAATTTCAATGCTTAATCCATATTTTTTTGATAAAAATGAATTTTTTTGCATTGAAATTTATTAAAACACACAAATTTAAGATTATTTTATTGTTTAAACTTTTTTAATAATAATTTATTCTTTTCATTTTTGGGCACTAACATTAAAAATAAGAACACAATTCCAAAAACACCAGCAATTGAGTATAGATATGAAACAACAAAACTAAACCCAAATAAACTAAGTATAAAGCCCATACCCATAGTGATGATTATGCAAACATATTTATTTTTGACGCACTTATTGATATAATTTGAAGCCACAAAAACACACGATATTAATGTTGTGAAAAGCGCCAACCATAAAACCACAGAGGCTAAAACACCATAAACCTTACCAAAGTTGAACGTTATAGATAGTAAAGGCATTTCAGCATTTAAAATATTTTGCCCCCAAATAAGCATTGTTATTGCATATGAAAGAATTAGAATTCCAAGAATAGCTGATGAAAAAAGTGCTGTTAAATTAATTTCTTTTTTATTATAGTTTTTTCCTATTTGAAGCAAAAGCACGCCAAGTGTCATAAAATTTGAACACAAATAAAACACGAACATTGCAAAACTCATTAAATAATTATTACAAAATTCATTATAACTCGAAAGTGTTCCCCCAATTGCAAACGTTCTAATTCCAATAAAAAGCAAATAAAAAACTATCATCGGAACAGCAAATAAATTGCAAACTCCAATATTAGAAATCCCACCTGCACAAATATAAAAAGCAAGTAAAATTATTATAATTTGAATATAATAATTATTACCTTCAAACAATATTTTGCCAACACTTCGAGAACCTGATAAAGTTCCAGCAATGGTAATTATTGCAGATGCACAAATAAAAAAATTAATCAAAAAACTATATTTACCAAAAAACTGTGAATAATCTTTATTTTCTTTATCTAAGTTCTTTGAGATATTCATTGCTTTTTTTATTAAAAAATAATAACAAACCGAAATAATTACTATAAAAGGAACAGAAATATAACCATATTTTGCAAGAAAACAAGAAATTTCTTTACCGCTTGCAAAACCTGCCCCTATGTAAGTACCTATTATTGTTGAAACTAATAAAATAACTTTTAACATATCAATATTACATATGTTTTCACAACCAGTTTTATGCTTAAGTTCATTTTTTAATCAAAAAACATCACACATATTGCGTGATGTTTTATTTATGGGTTTAGGGTGCGGTTTTCGTTTGATAAAATCAAACCGAATTGCATTAATGCAATTCGAAAGTTTCAACACAGTTGAAACTTGAAAACCGCACTAACCTGCCACCCTGAAATATTTAAAATTAAATAATTACATAATCATAAACTTCTTTAACGATGTTATCACCTTTAGCCAATTCATTAACCTTACCAATATTTTCTAAACTATCAATTTTGAAATCACTATTAGCAATAAAAACAAGACTTCCACTTTGGGTTTCAATAACGTAATTACTTGATGGTTTTAAAACACTTCCGTATGCCAAGTGTGCATTTTTAAGTTTTGATGGAATGATCTTCGTTCCTCTTTTATTTCGAAGCGTTTCAAACGCCATGTCATTTTTAATACACTTGTAATTACCACAATCAAATATTAGCGTGAACAAATCATTTGGCAAGCATTGCGATGCAGAAATAACATAATCATCAACCCCCAAAGATATGCCCTTAACTCCCAAACTAACTCTTGCTGTCGATTGAATATCATCTTTAGGAACAACTGCGATGTAGCCTTTATGAGTAAATAAAACAACATCACTTGAGCTTGTTTTATATTGAACACAAATAACTTCATCTTCTTCTTTTAGCTTAATACCCGCAATTGATTGTTTACTTGCAAAATACTCCTCAACTTTTGATACTTTAATCATTCCTAGTTTCGTAACAAAAATCAATTCATCATCTTTGTTGCTTTCATTCAACTCCAAAATTGTAACAATTTTTTCTTTACTTTTTAAAGATTTATAGTGTTGTGAAATATTAGCACCACGATCTTTAAACTTACATTGATCAAGATTTGCAACATCAATTTTAACACAGTTACCAATATTAGTGAACAAATAAATTGATTTATTAGTTAAAGTTGGAACAAAGATTGAAGGCACTTCAAATAACGTTCCATTTTGATTTAATGTTTTCGAAGCTAAATTATAACTTTTTTGATTAACGGCTTTAATTGTATTTTTAGGAGTTGTTACAACATAAACGCTTTCAACATCTTCATCTATATATCCACTTTCTTCAGATTCAATAGTTATGCTATCGGCATCTAAAAACTCACTTTTTCTTGGCTTGTCATATTTTTTACTTATTTCACAAAGTTCTTGTTTAACAATTTTCATTTGCAATTTTTCACTTTTTAATATTGCAGTAAATCTTTTAATTAAGTCTTTTAATCTATTCAATTCGGCAATTAATTTATTTACTTCAAGACTTGTTAACCTTGCCAATCTCATATCTAAAATAGCTTGAGCTTGAACTTCAGTTAAAGTAAATGTTTCAATTAATCTAATCTTTGCATCTGTTGTGCTTTTACTTGTTTTTATAATTCTAACAACTTCATCAATATTATTAATAGCAATAAGCAACCCTTCTAAAATATGCTCTTTTTTCAAACAAGCTTCAAGGTCAAACTTGGTTCTGTTATATATAACTTTTTGCTGAAAATTAACATAATATTCTAAAATTTCTTTTAAAGATAATTGCTTAGGTTTTCCATCGGCAATGGCTACCATATTAGCATTGAAATTGCATTCTAAATCGGTATTCTTATAAAGATAATTTAAAATTGTGTTAACTTTTGCATCTTTTTTAAGTTTTATAACCGCTCTAGTTCCATTTCGATCTGATTCATCCAAAATATCTGATATTGCACTCAAACAACCATTTGGATCATTTTCTTTTAAAGTTGCAATTCTTTGCAATAAAGTTGCCTTATTAACTTGATAAGGAATTTCGGTTATTACGATATTCTTTTTACCATTATCGCTATTTTCAATATGACACTTTGATCTTATAATAACCTTTCCCTTACCGGTTTCATATACTTGCTTAATTTCACTTGTTGATAAAATATAAGCACCCGTTGGAAAATCAGGGCCAGGCATTATTCTCATAAGATCTCTAAGTGGAATATTTCTATCATCAATATACGCACAAACAGCATCACATGCTTCTTTTAAATTATGTGTTGGAATATTTGTTGCTAAACCAACAGCAATACCATATGCACCATTAACAAGCAGATTTGGAAATCTTCCTGGGAGCATAACTGGCTCTTTACATGAATCATCAAAGTTTAACATCCATGGAACTGTTTCTTTGTCAATATCACGCAAAAGTTCTAGAGCAATTGGAGCCAATTTTGCTTCAGTGTAACGCATTGCGGCAGCTGAGTCACCATCAACACTACCAAAGTTTCCATGCCCATTAACCAAAACTTCTTCCATATTAAAGTCTTGTGCCATTCTAACCATAGTGTCGTAGATACTTTTATCACCATGAGGGTGATATTTACCCATGCAATCACCCACAATTCTGGCACTTTTTCTAAATGGCCTATCAGGCAACACACCAACTTCAAGCATGCTATATAAAACACGCCTTTGAACTGGTTTTAGCCCATCTTCAACTCTAGGCAAAGCTCTATCCATAATAACATATTCACTATATGGCAACATACTTTCATGGATAACTTGTTCTACTGATTTTGTTACAACATTGCCATCATAGATTGAGTAATCTATTTTAGGTTTTTCACTACTACTTTTTGTTTTGTTTTCAGCCATTGCATTTTCCTTATTTTTTCTTAGTTTCAAATGTGTCTACTTTATTAAAGTTTGCATTCTCAATAATATATTTTTTTCTTTCAGTGATATTATCACCCATTAAAATATCAATCATTCTTTCTGCCTCAGCAGCATCTTCCAAGTTTACTTGAACCAAAACCCTTTTTGATGGATCCATAGTTGTTTCCCAAAGTTGCTCCGCGGTCATTTCACCTAAACCTTTAAATCTTTGCACGGTATAACCAGTTGTTGCCTTACCCACAACCTTATCATAATCTTCATCATTATAGATATAATGAACAACACCATTTTTAGTAATTTTATATAGCGGAGCAATTCCAATATAAACGTGACCATCAATAATAAGCTGACGCATATACCTATAGAAAAATGTTAATAAAATTGCACGGATATGTGCGCCATCTTGATCGGCATCGGCTAAAATAACAACTTTATTATACTTTAAGTTATCAATATTAAAAGTGTCGCCAATATTGGTTCCTAATGCACTAATGATAGTTCTGATTTCTTCATTTTCAAGTATTTGATTTAGCCTCTTCTTCTCAACATTTAGAGGTTTTCCTCTTAATGGTAAAATTGCTTGAAAGCTTCTATCACGAGCTTGTTTTGCAGATCCGCCCGCGCTATCACCCTCAACGATAAATACTTCATTAAGTAAAGCATTTTTTCCAGTGCAACAGCTAAGTTTTCCAACAAGAGAATAGGTTTCAACAGCACTTTTTTGCCTTGTTAAGTCTTTAGCTTTCTTTGCTGCTTCCCTTGCCTTTGCAGCAAGTTTTGCTTTATTAACGAGAGTTGTTATAACTTCTTTGCAATTTTTACTATCACCAAATTTAATTAAAGCATCATAAACAATATTCTCAACTTCAGTTTTAGCTTCAGGATTTCCAAGCTTAGTTTTAGTTTGACCTTCGAACTGAACATTTTTCATTTTAATAGCCAAGATTGCAGTGATACCTTCACGATAATCTTCACCTTGCAAGTTAGCATCTTTTTCCTTTAGTATACCTAATTTTCTTGCAATCTCATTTATAGCTCGAGTTAAACCAGCTTTTAAACCAGCTTCATGAGTTCCGCCTTCACTTGTTGGAATATTATTAACATAACTAAAGATATTTTCAGAAAAACTATCAGTGTGTTGAATGGCGCAAACAAGATCCACAACATCGGTCGATCCTTCTATATATATAGGATCTTTATACAAAACGCCCTTACCATTGTTTAAATATTCAATAAAGTCACGCAACCCATTTGTATATTTATAAGTTTTAACCTCGTGTAAATATTCACCAATTTCATCTTTATTATAATTGTCGGTTAAAATTAACTCAACACCCTTATTTAAAAAAGCTAACTCTTTCAATCTTTTCTTAATTGTGTCAAAATCAAACTTAAGATCACCAAAAATCAAATCATCAGGCATAAAAGTAACTTTAGTTCCACTTTTTTTAGTTTTTCCAACGCATTTTAATTGAGTAACTGGAACACCACCCGATACTTTCTTACCTTTTCTGATGCTTTCAAATCTCATATGATATTCATAACAATCTTTATAAACGGTTACTTCAAGCCATTTACTCAATGCATTCGTAACACTCGCACCAACACCATGAAGACCACCAGAATATTTATAATTGTCATTATTAAACTTTCCACCAGCGTGAAGTTGAGTAAAAACAACCTGAACACCACTTACTTTTAAAGTTGGATGCTTATCCACAGGAATTCCACGACCATTATCTTCAACCGTTATACTCCCATCAGAATTCATAGTCACTTCTATTCTACTACCATAACCATTACTAATTTCATCAATTGAGTTATCAACTATCTCCCATAAAATATGATGAAGTCCTTTTGGACCTGTTGTTCCAATATACATTCCAGGCCTCAACCTAACCGCATCAAGCCCTTCAAGCACCACAATATTTTTACTATTATACTCTGCACCCAAAATAATCACCTCATATAATTAATAAAACTTTAAAAGTATGACATACCAATTAGGACTATAAAAACAATTTTATAATCATAAATTAAAGTTCTAACTATATTGTTTTAAGTTAAAAATTAAAAAAAATCAAATATATTTCACAAATTTTTAATAATTTATGCAACTTGAAAAAAATCACAATAATAAAAATGAAGTGTATTATAAAATAATTTACGCATAAATATTTATATTATTGAATATGTATAAACAATTTACTCATTGATACTGCATTATTATTTAATAAATTGTATATTTATTTTTAACAACAACCTTGATTGCGTGTATTTTTATACCGATAATTGTATTATTATACCACACAATACGCTCTTAACAACAACTTTATTTATTGCATAACTTTGATAATTTATTAATAAAATATAATATAATAAGTTCAAACAAATTAATTATTATATACATCTTGAATTAATCAAAAAAACATTAAAATCTCTGAGGGTATTATGAAAATTGTATTAACAGGAGGAGGAACCGCCGGCCATGTTACTCCTAACATCGCACTAATTCCACATCTTAGAAAACACTTTAATGAAATATGTTATATCGGTAGCGAAAATGGAATTGAAAATAATCTAATAAAAGATATTAAGGATATAAAATTCTACCCTATAACCACAGTAAAATTTATTAGAGGCTTTACATTAAAAAACCTACTAATACCTTTTAAACTAATCAAAGGCATAAATGATGCAAAAAAAATATTAAAAACAATTAAACCAACTGTCATATTTTCAAAAGGTGGCTTCGTTGCCGTTCCCGTGGTTATTGCAGCAAAGCAATTAAAAATACCCATTATTGCCCATGAAAGCGATTCAACCATGGGACTCGCAAATAAAATTATTTACAAGTATTGCAATAAAATGTGCTTTAGCTTTAATAATTTCGATAATAAATACAAGAAAAAAGGCTTGCACACTGGTTCTCCTATTCGTGATGAACTCTTCAATCCATGCAAAAACAATCCATATAACAACCTAGAATTCAACAAAACACATAAAACAATCTTAGTGACAGGCGGTAGCCTAGGGGCAAGCGCAATAAATAATGTAATATTCAATAACATAGAAGAGCTTACTAAAGAATTTAATATCCTACACATTGTTGGCAAAAACAATTTAAACAAACAACTTATCAACAAATATAAAAATTACAAACAAATCGAATATTGCAAAGATATGCAAAATGCGTTTGACATTGCCGATATTGTGATTTCAAGAGCTGGTAGCAACACCATATTTGAATTATTAGCACTAAAAAAATTATTCATACTTGTCCCCTTGCCAAAAGGAAACTCTAGGGGTGACCAGATTGACAATGCAAACATATTTAAAAGCTTGGGTTATTGCGAAGTTATTAATCAAGAAGAATTTAATGTTAATAATTTAAGAAACACATTACTAAAGATGATTAAAAATAAAAATACATATATGTTAAAAATGAAAACAGAAAACAGCAAAAACGCTAACAAAGAAATAACAAATATTATCATTATGGAAGCCAAAAGAAATATTTAACATTAAAATAACACATATCTTAATAAAAAAATTGTAATAATTAAAACAAATTTTTAACAAATTAAAAATATGGCAATCAACATCATTTTACCGATTGCCATATTTTTATTATTAATAAAACTCTAGTATTCATATTGACAAATTAAATACAAACTATGCGATAAAAATTTAAGCAAGTTAAAATTTTTAATTGCTATTTCAACTCCTTGATAAATCAATGTATCACTATTTTGATTCTGCGTCAGTTTATATCAAATGCCACTCCGTGTCGCTTACATAAACTTCCTTGAGTATAAACAATGTGATGTTGCGTTGTTCACGTTGTTTACAACCCAAGTTGCTAAACGCAACTCCTTGATAAATCATGGTATCATTGTTTTGATTCTGCGTCAGTTTATATCAAATGCCACTCCGTGTCGCTTGCATAAACTTCCTTGAGTATAAACTATAGGAAGTAAATTTTGAAACGAGTTCAAAATTTGTGCTAAAGCACCGCAAAGATACTCTTTGCTCTTCCAGTTTTGATTAACATCAGTTGCTGGCAAGTATCCCTTCGGGCTGTTTGCCGACAACTTCCG
>JBNMHL010000003.1:0-50928 GCA_050872745.1 Clostridiales bacterium
GCTTCATACTTGCCAAAATGTGAAGCAAAATATAAAGAAAAACTGTTGCAATTTGTTAATGTAATTGATTTCCAATAATTGCACAACGTAATAATATAAATAAAAAAACTAGCAAATTTGAGTGTTTGCTAGTTTTTTTATTAAGTAAACCACGTAACAATGAAGAGATTCTCATATTGATTACAATAAAGCCTATTTTCTTATGTGCAAACCAAAAGCTTTTTATTGATTATTTTTCTTTGGTTTTGCAACTTATTTCCATCTTATCTTATTTGATGATATTGTTTGTTTCACTCACAATGATATTGGCCTTTGGTCAATGGTATTACTCACTTTCGTTTATAATGATATAAAATTGAACCATTACTTTTGCGATAGCATAATATCATTGCATTATCAATATCATTACGAAGTAATATCATTGAACCGTTAGGTTCAATTTTATTGCAAAATAAAAGGTCTTTCATTTGAAAAACCTTTTATTTTGCTTGGAGCTGATGACCGGACTCGAACCGGTGACCTATTGATTACGAATCAATTGCACTACCAACTGTGCTACATCAGCATATTCTTTTGGTTGTGAAAATTACATTTTAGTTTATTTTTAGAATCAAATCTAACGTTTGGGTTGATAGATTAAATAAAAGTTTAATTTGTGTGCTTAAGGCTTCTTTGTTTAAAAATTGTATTTTTTTAACTTAGGTTGTTTTAAATTGTTTGGAGTAAGTTGGTTTTAATTAGTTAAACACACCACAAACTAACGATATAATACCATTTTTAATTTATTTTAGCAAGAAAAAAGCTAATATTTTATTAGGTTAGTGTTATTTCTATTTCATTTTAAGATTTAATACTTTTATTAAGTAGAGTAAAACTTAGTGGGGTTGAAAACATTTAAGTTAGTGAATTTATTATTGAAAAAAACCTTGACAAATTAGTTTAAATGATATATTATTATTGAGCGTAAATTTGCGAATGCTATTATTTTAAATTAGCCCCTTAAAATTTTAGGTCGTGAAATTGAGATGCTAAAGAATATTTAATTGAAAAATTATAGGAGAAAGTTATGAAAACTTTAATGGCAAAAAAAGAAACCGTGAGCCGTGAATGGTTATTGGTTGATGCTAAAAATATGCCACTAGGTAGAGTTGCTAGTCAAGTTGCTGCTATTCTTAGAGGTAAGCATAAACCTATTTTCACTCCTCATGTTGATTGTGGTGATTATGTTGTTGTTATCAACACAGATAAAATGATTTTAACTGGAAAAAAGGATGTTCAAAAATTAGATCGTAGATATTCTGGTTTCCCAGGTGGACTTAAAGAAGTTCAATACAAAGACTTGATGGAAAAGAAAAGCGACTATGTGTTAGAGAAAGCAGTTAAAGGTATGCTTCCAAAAAACACACTTGGCAGAGAAATGGCTAAGAAATTAAAAGTATATAAAGATGAAAATCATCCTCATCAAGCTCAAAATCCTAAAAAGGTAACTTTAAAGGGGGAAGGTAGATAATGGCTGAAGAAACAAAAAAAGTTGCACCTAAAAAATCAACATCTAAAAAAGTTGCTAAAACTAATGCAGTTTTAGGAACAGGTAGAAGAAAAAGTTCTATCGCTAGAGTTAGATTAACTCCAAACGGAAAAGGTCAATTTATTATTAACGGAAAAGATATTGAAGAATATTTCGCACTTGGAACATTAAAACAAGTTGCTAAACAACCTCTTGAATTAGTTGAAGCTGGTGACAAATATGATGTTGCTGTAACTGTTCATGGTGGTGGTTTAACTGGTCAAGCTGGAGCAATCAAACTAGGAATTGCTAGAGCATTAAATAGAGCAGATGAAAATCTTCACACTGATTTAAAGAAGGCTGGATTCTTATCAAGAGATGCAAGAGCAAAAGAAAGAAAGAAGCCAGGTTTGAAAAAAGCAAGAAAAGCTCCTCAATTCAGAAAGAGATAGTATATCAAAAAAACCAAACAAACTTGTTTGGTTTTTTGCTTTTTTAAATATGTTAATTTGTGATGTTTTATCACTTTATCACAATTAAAGTTACTTAAATAAGTTGAGAAAATTAGATTGTTTGATTTGCTTTTTATTATTTTTAAAACTTATTACATGGATAAAAGTAACTTGAAGTCTATTTAATTTTAACATAAAGCATATTTGATTTTTATTATCTTCTGAAACTTTCGCAGTTTCCCATGGCGTAGATGATAATAGCAAGAACATTGATGCCGTATGATAAAGCTAAAACGATTGTGAATAAAGCTAAATCAGCACCAGTTAGAACTGCGTTTGTTGAAAATAAACCATAGAAAACAAATGAGCAAATGATGTTAATTAAAGTGATAACGTATAGAATATAACCAACGGTTCCACGCATACCATCAACATTCACACTTATGATATCTAGAATAGTTACGCCAACTAGCAAGGCTAAAACTATGATGTACATAATTTGAGCATAAAGAGGCATTGAACTTGTCCAAATGAAAACACCAAAGAACACAGCAAATGCAACCATAATTCCAATAAGTGTATAATAAGTCATCATTGATAAAGTTTTTTTATGTTCCATTTTATTCTCCTTTTTGAATATTTTGTACTTTTAGTATGTGCGAAATTTGTTGAATTATGCGGGCTTTATGATTTTATAAAAAAACTTGATTGTTTTGCTGAAGTGTTATATACTACTATGGTTGTAATTAAGAAATGTATTATGCATTAAATTAAGTATAATTCTATTAGTTGTAAGTTTGAGTTCTTCTAATATAATTAGATTGGAATTGAATAACTAATGAATATAAATAAACTCTAAAGTTAGGAGGTGAGATAATGTTAGAAGCAATTTGGGAAGCAATAGTAGATTCTTTAAGGGTTTTTCCAATCCTTTTTGCAGTTTACATAATTATTGAAATAATTGAAGATAAAAGTTCGAAGAATGTTAAACATGATAAGCATTTATCTAGTAAGTTTTCCCCAATAATTGCTGGAACACTTGGGATTATTCCTCAATGTGGGTTTTCTGTTATAGCAACAGACCTTTTTGCAAAGCGAAAAATAGCAATGGGAACTTTACTAGCGGTTTTTATTGCAACGAGTGATGAAGCTATTCCAATTATGATATCAAACAAAAATTCAATTGTTCCAATGTTCATAATGCTTGGAATAAAACTTGTTTACGCTATTCTTATTGGTTTTATTGTCAACTTTGTTTATAATAAGATTAAGCTTAAAAAAATGAAAAATGATTTTAAAGTGAGTGAAGCGAATAAAACATTTTTTGTGTTTAAGTCTTGTGTGAATGTTGATTTAAAAAATGATGGCATTAAGAAATATTCAACACCTGTTATTGTTTCATGTGAAGACATAAATAAGCCAAATGTTTGCGATATTGGTTGTTGTGGGCACAACATAGAAAAAGATCCTAGCACATTAAAGAAATTTATATATCACCCATTAATCCACTCACTTAAAATATTTGCGTTTATTTTAATTTTCAATTTGGCTTTTGAAATTCTTTTATATTTTGTTGGAGAAGGCGCAATTGAAAAGTTTATGGTTGGCACTAGCATCTTTCAACCATTTGTTGTGAGCATAGTGGGAATGATTCCAAACTGCGTGGCATCTGTTGCAATATCTCAGCTTTTTGTTGATGGACTTATAACCTTTGGCTCGTGTGTGGCAGGGTTATGTGCTAACGCTGGGATTGCGATTGCAGTACTTTTCAAACAAAACCCCAATAAGCTTGAAAACTTTACCATTATTGGATTGCTTTATGTTTTAAGTTCAGTGCTTGGGTTTGTTATTGATTTATTTTAGGAGATTATATGAAACAAAAGTTATTGCTACACAGTTGTTGTGGGCCTTGCAGTAGTGGAGTGCTGGAAGATTTATCGAAAGATTTTGATGTGACTGTTTTTTACTACAACCCAAATATATATCCAAAGGAAGAATATGAAAAAAGGCGAGATGCTCAAAAACAATTGATTGAAGAGTTGAAACCGAATATTAATGTGGGGTTCGTGGAGTTACCATATGACGAAAACGAATATTTGAGTGTGGTTCAAGACCTAGAAAATGAAAAAGAAGGCGGAGCAAGGTGCGAAAAATGTTTTCTTTTGAGAATGGGTAAAACTGCATTGTTTGCAAAAGAAAATGGTTATGATTTATTCACAACAACCCTATCAGTTAGCCCTCATAAAAATGCAAAATTATTAAATGAAATTGGGGAAGTTCTAGAAGAAAAATATGCTATAAAATATCTCGTTGCTGATTTTAAAAAGAAAAACGGATATTTAAAGAGCATTCAAAATTCTAAAAAATACAACTTATATAGGCAAAATTACTGCGGTTGCAAGTTCTCAATTTGGTTTTAATGATACATAATTATTAAATTTTAAAACTATCAGAGTTTGACAATGTTTATAGAAATATAAATATATAGCCAAAAGCGATATTTTAATATAAGGAAAAATTTTCCATTAATAATTTATAAAAAGATGGGCATTTAATTTGTTAAAAAAAGAGTAAAAATGGTAATTTATTAAATTATATTTTTACTTTTTTTTTGTTGTATTTTGCACAGTACATATTGACAAATTTTCTAATTGTGATACTATTAATATAAGGTTACAAGGGTGGAAGTATGAGCGAAGAAAGTAAAAAAGAGCTTGATGAGAATAAAGATGAGCTAAGCAAAAAGAATCTTGATATTCAAGTTGATGATGAATGGAGATTAACTCAAGAGAGTGCTCTTCAAGTAATCAAAAATGGTGGATTCGAAATGCAATCTCAGTTTTTAAATCATTTAAAAGATAAATTAAAAGATGAATATAACTCCCCAATAGTTGCAGATAGATTGGATAAATTTAATAGTTGTTTAGTTTACGATAATGAAAATAGTGGGGCGTTGGCTCTTTGTGATCCAAATTCAAATAGTGTGATGTTGGGTTATTCATTGTTTAATGGGATTAGATTACACAAAAATAAAGATGGAAAATTTTGCTTAGTACCAATTGTTAAAACTGAGGAGTTTGGGGAATTTATTGATTCAGTTAATCACGAACTTAATCATGCGGCGGCATTTGATGAGGAACCTATTTATAATAGGCATGGAAAGGAAATAAGCAAAGATTATTTCTTTGGGATAAATAAAAGATATCAATATTGCCAAACGATGGAAGGTATTAATCAGGTTATAAGTTCTATGCAAACTGCATTTAATACTGCATCATATTTTGAAGCGCAATTAGCAACGTTTGCGTTGGTTAATTTGTTTGGATTTGATGAATTGAAGAGAATAACAACTGAAGATCCTCAAAAAACTCATGAGATTTTAAATAAGTTCACTAATCATAAAGATTATCTTGGCAGGATGGAAACCTTGGTTTACATCTCCGACTATATAATGGAAAATATGATGAGCATTGAAGGTGATGAGAGTAAAAAAGAATTATATGATGAGTATTTGAAGTATTATAAAGATACTCTTTCAGTAATTAATGGTTTCACACTTTTTGATATTATTATTCCAAAAATGGCAGAAAAGAAAAGCGATATCGCTAAATATGATTATGTGAAAAGTTTTGTTAAGCAAGAATATGTGTTTCAGGCGCAACTTTTAAATTTGTATTATGATACCGTTTTAAGTGTTGGTAATGAAAATGGTGTTCAGTTTAGAGATAGAATATATTCAAGATATGAAAACCTGATTGATGTGTTCTCGGATGCGTTTATAAATATTCCAGGGAATCCAACAGTTTTTCAAAGGCTTGGTTGCCATAGTGCACCTATTATACTTTCAAAAGAGATGAGCCGTGAGTTAATTGGAATTCAAACATATAAATCTATGGAATTGGAAACTCAAAAAGCGTATGAAAGTTACGTTAAGGCATTGTGTGAAAACTCGAATGGAAAAATGAAAATTGCAACAAAGATGATTAAATCAGAAAATAGAATGGCACTTGGAAGATTCGTGCCAGATGAAGAGGGAATGCAAAATATTTCTTCTTTTGAATATGTTGCAGAAAAGAATGGGTATTCAATTGATAATCTAAAATTTCATAGTAATGATAGCACAACATTTGATGTATCTAAAAAGCCGATTCTTTCAGATGGTGAAATAAACAAGAACTTTTCCTCATTTAATAAATATTTTGCGGAGAGTTGGAAGATGTATGATGAGGGAACAAAATATGCTGATGATTTGGTGGATGAGCTATATTAAGAAAGGTTTGTTGGTTGTTTGTTATGGCAAAACTATAGTGCAATAAAATATTTAGATTTTTATATAATAACAAAGTGAGAAGAATAAAACTTTTCATTTTTTTGTTTGTTATTTTAACGAGTTGTGATAATATATCTATAAGGATATTATAATGCAGTTAAGATATTTAAATTTTCATAAGTTATTATCGAATTTTGCGGGGAATTTAGTGGGTGCATTTGTGGCATTAATTGTTTATCAAAACACCCATTCTTTTTCTATTCTTTTCTTATTTTTATGCTTTGAATATTCAATAAAGATATGTTCTAATTTAATTTTGAAAAAGTTATATTTTTCAAAACCGCAACTGATGCTTTTATATAGGATTATAACAATGGTGCTATATAATGTTTGCATTTTATTTATTGATAAGAATATTTATTTGTTTTCAATTTTAACATATTTATTTAAAGGTGTGGATACTTCTATTGATGAAATGTCTAAAGAAATTATTTACAATTATTCTTCATTAAACAAAGATAGCGGAAGTTTAGGATTCACAAGGTTGATTGAAAAAATAGGAATTGTGTGTGCAACACTTGTTGGTGGTTTTTTGCTTGACATAAACAAAACGATAGTTATTTGTATTGCACTTGGAATTTATTTAATATCTTTAATCCCGCTATTAATGTTCTATTTTAAATCGAAAAATTCTTTAGTTTTTAATAAAGATGCAATATCAAATGCTATGGAAACGCTCAATAATAATGAGGGAAAAAGTAAGAGTTTCACATTAACAAAAGAATTTTTGTTCAGATATTTTATAGTTTATTTCCTTTTTGCGTTTATTGATGTCACGCCTGTTATATTCAAATTATTTGTGTTTTCAACTGGTGGTAAATACGCAATAGTTGGAATTTATGCTGCTATTTATGAAATATCGTATGGCTTAGGCGGATTTATTTTTGGTAAAATTGATGAAAAGAAAGATACAACTAAACTGGTAATTCTTGGAAGTATAGCATTAGGGCTTGTTAATATATTGCTTGTTGTGTTTAAAGTGCCCGTTATTTTGGGAGTATTGTTCTTCTTGATAGGAACTTTTATGCCAATGCTTTCAATTTATGTTCTCCAACGTTATTTAACAAAATCTAGAATATTAGGAATTAGCAATATTGCACTTCTTCAAAGAAATAGTGCGTGTTCGAGTGCATATATTCTGCTTTACGGATTTGGGGCGATATTCAATATGTTGTTGCCAGTGTTTATATTAGTTTCTATTGGGATGGAACTTTCTGCCTTCGCTATTCCATATAACGAAGAAAAAACGAGAAAAATTCTTGTTGATGTGTTGCAAAACAATGAGATAAGGGCGAGCGACTCCAGGAAAAAGAAACAACTTAAAGTGCAAACTAACACATTAAGTGAAGAAATGACCAAAAATGATCAAGAACAATCGTTAATAGAAGAAGTTGAAATAGTGAATAAAAGTAAGGATAAAAAAGGCAACAAAAGTTCTAAAATAACAAAAACAAAATAGAAAAGTTAAATTGCTAAAAAATATGCTTTAATGATGTAAACCATGGTTGGGTTGCTTCGTTAAAGCATTTTTTGTTTTTAGCTAGTTAAGCATATGTGAAAATATTGAGCGTGGATTTTAGTTTGTGTTCGAAATGATAAGTACACCTTTTAAAAGAAGATGGCATATATATTTTAAGGTGATTATATGAGAAATTTTAGGTTTTTAAATAAAAAGAATTTTAACAACACATACACATATTCAATAGATACAAATGTATCAAAGGAAAATTGGGTTAATAACGGCAAATATGGTGTTTGTGTTAATAAATTAACAAACGATAAGTTGTTGTTTGAAAATGGTACCGTTTTGAACGAAAAATGCTATCAAAAACGAGATGAAGGGGTTGATGGTGTGTTGAATATGAGTGTTAAGTTGGCAAGATTAGCGTATGAAAAAATGATTGAAATTATTGATGATTACTCGGTTCTTGAAAACTTAACAAATGATTTAATTATTAAAGAAACTATATTTAATTTGAAAAGCAACTTAAGTGTTTTAAGTTTAACGATGCAGGCGGTTTATTCAGAACTAAGCGGAGAAAAGTTTGATAAATACATAGAAAAACCAAGTGATATTCCAAATAGTTTTTGTTTTGGTATAAAATATATTTTGCAAAAGTTAGATGTTGTTTTGAAATATGTTACAAAACTTGATAAATTAATTTTAGCGGAGGGGTTAAATAGGCAATTAATGGCAATTAAAGATGACTTATTCATGCAAGTGCAAGCATTAATGCAAATGCAAATTAATTGTTTTTATTAAGTTGTAATATAATTAATGGTTTATTTATGATGTATTTAATATGGATGATAAAAATAATAAATAAATCAATTGAAATAAAAAAATAATGTGGAGTAAAATTCCACATTATTTCATATTTAAAACATAATCTAACCCAATAAAAATATCACTATGGCGCGTTTCCACAATTGTTGGGTTTTCGATGATTAATGCTTTCACGGTTGAAAGATATTCTTGAGCAGTATCTTTTCCGCTTTTGCATATAATCTCCATAATATCCATTTTCTCTTTCTCATGGGCGATTGGGCTAGTGTAGACAACGTTATCGAAAGAAATAAGCATTTTGAGCCCAGTGCTTTTTGAAAAATGGAAGCGCTCGCGTTTTTTATCAACAATCATAATGGGTTTCATTGTTTTAACAAGTTCGTGCATATCAGTTTGAAGTCCGTTGGTTATAAGTTCAGTAATTGCATCGGCAACAAAGTTGGTGTATCTCATTATAGAATCTTTTGCGGGAACAGTTAGGGTGTAGGTGTCTGGCATGTATTGAAGAAAACTGATTCTTTCTTTTTCGCTATCGTAGCGCACAACAATTTCACTTGTCTTCTTGCCTTTAACTAGGGTTTGGCAAATATTGATTCCAACTTGGTGAAAAAGGTAGTCGGGAGTGTCATAATAAATTTTATGATATTTATCCTTACCTAAGCTTTCTTTATTAAAATATTTTAGCACTTGGCTCTTTTGGGTTACATCAATTAACTCTTTTTTAATGTTACTAAGAATGTATTTGCCACCCAAATAACTTGTTAACTTACCCGTTTCTAGCATACTTAATATTATATATTATTAAAGATTTATTGGCAAACTTTTTTTATTCCTTTTATTGAAACACTTATTCATTTTTAAAAAATAAGTCGATTAAAACTGAAAATAGTTCAATTAATTTATTTTGAATTAAATTTATTGAAAGTTCTTTTAAAAAAACTATTGGATTTTATCTGTTTATATTATATACTATTATTAGTAATAGGTGAAATTATGAGATTTAAAAAATTTGTTTTGTGCTTGATATTATGTTTTAGTTGCGTTGTGCTTTCAAGCTGTGCATCTATTCAATTCACACGTGAAGTTGTTAATGGGCAAATTCGCGATGCTTTTTGTGTGGAGTTAGATAAATCAAAACTATCGAATGAAGATTATCAAAAATTATCTAACGAGTTGGATAAAGATTTTAAAGCATATAGAAGTGCTGTTAATTCTTGGATTACAAATAATTTTGAACCCGATGGCAAAACAATATCATATGAACTTAGTGCAAACATTAGAAAATCAATAGTTCCAAGGTATTCTGGTGAAACTGAAGGAAAGTTCTATTTTGAAATATATTTTGCTTCTTATGGTTATTTTTATTTATTTTATGGGCAAACTGGAATAGAAGGCGTGAATGAGAATCAAGCCTTTGAAACTATTTTGAAAGATATCGGACCATTTTTAACTGAAACAAAATCATTATCTAAAGAAAATATCTCTGCATTTTCATATAAGTATGGAAGGTTTGCTAGTGAATCTATATATAGTTTCATTTTGAATCAAAAAGTTATATCAGTGTTGCCTAGTGGTGAGATTGTTGAGGGTGAGCAAACATATTTAGATAAGTATTTAAATCTACTTGGAAATAGTGAAAAATACAATAAAGATAACATTTTAGAAAATGTTCAATTAAAAGAAGTGTTTGGCACTGATGAGAAAAAAGTGTTTAGTAATGCAAATGATGGAAGAGAAAGAAGCACTGATGGAATTTATTATCATTATTGGGATTTAAATAAAATGGTTGCTGATGGTAAGTCGAATGTTGAGATTTTCTTTAAGGCTCCAAGAAGTTCTGCGTGGTATATTTTGGGTTTGGGTGTTTCGATTGCGGTTGTGGCGTTAGTTTATTTACTATCAAGAACTCAAATGCTTAAAGAGATTGATCAAGCCTTAACTTTGGATTATTATGATGATAATGATGAGGATAGCGAGAATTAATATGGCTGACACATATATTTTTGATAAGCGAATTGTAAAGAAAAAGTTAATTAAGTTTTTAATTGAGCTTGTGATTATATTCCCAATCTTAATTGCGGTTAATTATATTTTAGCTGGGTTAACAGCGGATTGGGTTATGATATTAATTGATGTTTTGCTTGGATTATTGTTAATCTGGGGTGTTGGAACAATTTATGATAAAATAGCAATCAAGAGGGCTCAAAAGAAATTAGATAAACTTGAAGCGTTGAAGAAGCGAGAAAAAGATGAAAAGCTTGAATCAGCACCAATTCAAAATCAAACTAAAGAGAAACCACAAATCACACCTAAAAAGAAAAGAAAAAGAAGAAATAGAAAGGTAAAAAATGATGACTAAGGAAAAAGTTAAAGGCAGAGTTTTGCCACATAGCGCGGAAAGTGAGCAATGTGTGCTTGGTTGCGTTCTTATTGACCAAGATGCATGTATTAATATCCTAGGCGACTTAAAAGATGATGACTTTTATATAGAAGCACATAAGTTAATATTTTCTAATATGAAAGAGGTTTATAATGCTAATCAGCCAGTGGATTTTGTTAGCCTTTGCGATCAATTAGAAAAGGTCAATTTGCTAGATAGTATTGGTGGAATTGACTACATAACAACATTAACAAACATTGTTCCTAGTGCAAGTAACTACAAGCATTATGAAGATATGGTTAAAAGAAACTCAATTTTAAGAAAATTGATTTCTGCGAGCCAAGATATTATAAACTACTCGTTTGATGGTCCAACAAAAGAAGATGCAATTGCGTTTGCGGAACAAAACATATTTAGTATTGCGGAAAAAGAAGATAGAGGTGGTTTATCTCACGTTGCAGATGCTCTAGATAATGTTGTTGCAAAGTTTGAAACAATTCAAAAAAACAAAGGTGCGTTGCAAGGGCTTAGCACGGGAATTTATGGTCTAGATAAACTAACAAATGGCTTGCATAATTCTGATTTAATATTGCTTGCTGCAAGACCAGGTGGTGGTAAAACCAGTTTGGGTATGAACTTTGTTACTCATATAGCAATTGAAGAAAAGAAGAATGTTGCAATGTTTTCACTTGAAATGAGTAAAGAGCAAATTATGCAAAGAGCACTTTGTTCGGTTGGATATGTTGATATGCAAAAAGCTTTGAGCGGTCAACTTAGCGTTAAAGACTGGCAAAGTATATGGTCGGCGAAGGAAAAATTGGCTAATTCTCATATTTATGTTGATGAAGGGTTTTCTAAGAGCCCAGCCGATATTGTTAGTAAATGCAAGCGATTGAAAAGAGAAAAGGGCTTAGACTTTGTTATGATTGACTACTTGCAATTGATGCAAGGAACAAAGGCTGGCGAAAACCGTCAACAAGAAATTAGCCAAATTACGAGAACTTTGAAGATGGCAGCAAGGGAATTAAATGTGCCAATTTTGCTTCTATCACAGCTTTCTCGTGGAACAGAAAATAGAACTGACCACCGCCCAATGCTATCAGACTTGAGAGAGTCTGGTGCGATTGAGCAAGATGCCGATATTGTTATGTTTGTTTATAGACCAGATATGTATAACGACAGCAAGGACAAGAATGCTCCAGCAGAACTTATTGTGGCAAAGCACAGAAATGGTCCAACGGACACAATTTACTTAAAATGGGTTGGAAACACCACATCGTTTGTTAACTTTAATTCTGATGCTGAAAAACAAAGTTTGGAAAAAACTGCACCAACTGATAGGGCTGGAGATAATGGTGCTGAAGAAGTTATGGCAGAAGAAGTTGGAAGTGATATAGAAGATATTTTTTAAACCAAAGAATAAGGGGAAAGAAAAATGAAAAAAACAAAAATAATAGCAACTTTAGGTCCTGCATGTGATAATGTTAAGACTTTAAAACAAATGGTTTTAAATGGGATGAATGTTGCAAGAATAAATCTAAGCCACTCTAACAAAGATAGTTTGATTAAATTGGTTGAATTAGTTAAGAAAGTTAGAACTGAAATGAAAACCGACTTAGCGATTATGGTGGACACAAAGGGCCCTGAAATAAGAACGGGCGTGTTTGAAAACGGAAAAGCGAAACTTAAAAAAGGTCAAACATTCACATTCCTTAAAGAAAATATTGTGGGTGATGAAACAAAGTGCACGATATCTCAAAAAGAAATCTTTGATGATGTTAAAATTGGCAATAAATTTTCCGCATGCAATGGCTTAATTACTTTTAAGTGCGTTGATAAAGATGATAAGTCGTTAACTTGCAAAGTGGTTTCTGGGGGCGAAATTGGCGATCATAAATCGATGAGTTTTCCTCATATTCACCTAAGTGTGGAGTATTTAAACGACACAGACAAAGCGGATTTGATTTGGTCCATCGATAATGAAGTTGACTATATTGCTGCAAGTTTTGTAAGTTCAAAGGAAGATATATTAAAAATTTCGAAGTTAATAAAAGATAGAAATTCAAATGTTAAAATAATATCTAAAGTTGAAAATAAAATTGCTCTAGATAATCTAGATGAAATAGTGGAATATTCTGATGGTGTTATGGTTGCAAGAGGTGATTTAGGAATTGAAATTCCGCTTGAAAAAGTGCCAAGATATCAAAAGAAAATTATTCAAAAATGCAATGAGTTGGGTAAAACTGTTATAATTGCAACTGAAATGCTTGAGAGTATGACAAAATCAATTAGACCAACTCGTGCGGAAACTAGCGATGTGGCTAATGCGGTTTATGAGGGTGCAAGTGCTGTTATGCTTTCAGGTGAGTCTGCTGTTGGAAAGTATCCCGAAGAGGCGGTTGGCACTATGGCAAAGATAGTTATTCAAGCTGAAAAATCAATGGATTACAAAGATAACTTTTTTAGTGCTAAGTATAAAGGAACTGCTATTCAAGATGTTATGAGTATTGCTTGTGTTCAAGCAAGTTTCATGATAAAAGATGTTAAAGCAATTGTTGTTTACACTGATTCTGGACACACAGCATTTTTTATTAGTAGACTTCGCCCAAATGTTCCGATTATTGCATTAACTCCAAGTTTTGAAACATACAATCAATTGTCTTTAGTTTGGAATGTTAAACCATTTTTGGTTAATGGAATTGGAAGGGCGGATGATTTGATTGATATTTCAAATCAGATATTAATAAATAATAAAATTGCAAAACCTGGAGATGTTGTGTTATTTGGTTCAGGAAGCAGAAAACCAACAAAAACCGATATGCTTAAAGTACATATCCTTGAATAATAAATGTTTAAACAAAAAAAATTCAGTTAAATAAACTGAATTTTTTTTGTTTAATATTAAAATTATGAAGTAAACTTTTAAATTGAAATTGAAAACTTAGGCGATAACATTAATTGTTGCAAAGAATATTTCTTTTCCAATAACTTTTAAAATTGGAAGGCGTGATTCAGGAACACTAGGAGTGCCGGTTTTAGGGTAAAGTTGAGGGGTTTCTGAAGGTGCTATCCTAATATCTCCGCTTGATGAATTAATTTCACCTTTAGCCATACACATATAGTGCTTCATATTTGTTATGTTAACACTTAATATCGAGTTTTCAGCATCAATTTCATAAGTTTTCACATCCTCATCGTTTGAAGCGTAGTATAAATCTTTTAAGCTTACGCTTATGCTTGAATTGCTAGTTGATTTGATTCTAAAAGGTGCAATTGAAGTTGTGAATGTGATATTGCCTGAGTTGGTTGTGATAGTTGTGAAATCATTAGCATTTTTAGAAACACTATTGCAAGTGATATTCCCACTTTTTGTTGTTTCAAAGTTTCCTATACCATAAAATAAGTTAACATTAATGTTTGCATTAGACGTTTTAACTTTTATATACTTAAGTGCTTCATTGATTGAAACATCGCCTTCAAGAGAATCGATAATGCAATTATCGTGAATCTTACCAAACCTGATTTTTCCATTTGATGATTTTATGCTTGTTGTTCCTTTTACTTCATCTATTTCAATTGAAGCCGATGATGTTAAAATTGAATTTTGAGATGAGTTACTATCAAGTAGTTTAGTGATTTTTAAAACTATGTTTTTAACATTTGCTTCAAAACCATTTTGTTTTGTGTATAAGTAACTTGCCTCAAAGTAAATATCTTTGCTATTTATGCTAATGTCGCTATTTAGTGTGTTGAAAAAGAAGTTGCCTTTGTTTGAATTTATTTGTGTTCCATTTGAAACATTAACAGTATTATATTTAGATCTAAAATCAAAGTTTCCTGTTGATGTTGTGATAAATAGGGAATTAAGGTTTAATTCATCAGTTTCTGATTGGGAGATATAAAAGTTGCCATTGGTTGTTGTAACATTTAAATCATTTAGCTTAAGCTCATTAATAGATATATTTGCGTTAGAACTTTTAACGCTTAAATTATATGTTAAGTTTTTTGGGACATTAACAGTAATTGCACAGTTTTTGTAAGACACAACCCCAACAGGCTCAATTAAAGTGATAGCTGAATAATTCGTGTCCTTTTCTCCAACAACACTCGCGTTTGAAACTTTAGAAGCACCAAATGCACTATCTTGAATAACATATGAAATTTTATCAGTGTCAACACCATTAACGGTTAGAGAAAAATTATCAACATTTATTGCGAGGTTGTATGGTAAACTTGAATCGGAAATTGCAACAAAATTGTCGTTTGCAATTTTTTCGTTTCTTATGATCATTCCATAACCAAATAGTTTAAGGTTTGGAAAAATGAACATTATTGCAACCACAAGAACAAACACAACGGCAACAACAAGTATGATTATTAAACTATAAAGCAATATTCCCTTTAATGTTTTGGTATTCAATGAACGCCTCCAAAAGTGTGTTGTGATAATAAACACATTTTAATAGTCATAGTATATATTATATTTTTTAATTTTGCAAACAATAGTTAAACTTAACAAATTGATTAAAAGCCTTTTTAGTGTTTTTTTTCAAATCTTATATAAAATAATAATTTTATGTGGATTTTTTTATCATAAAAGGGTTGACTTTTTCATATAATATATGGTAATATATAAAATATATCGCGGGGTGGAGCAGATGGAAGCTCGTTGGGCTCATAACCCAAAGGCCGTAGGTTCAAGTCCTACCCCCGCTACCAATAGAAAAAGAAGTCTTTTAACCAAGGCTTCTTTTATTTTTTTTAGTAATAACTAATTTTGCTGGCAGATAGAAATTTAAATAGTACTTTCAATTATGAATGATTATAACAATGACTACAAACATAAAAAATATTATACTCAGATTATACTCATTTTATACTCAGAAACAAAAAAGTGCTAATTTTTTAGCACTTCAAATCAATATATTGTGTTACATTGGCTTTAAAAACACAATATATAGTAAAATTGGTAGTCCCAAGGGGATTCGAACCCCTGTCGCCACCGTGAAAGGGTAGTGTCTTAACCACTTGACCATGGGACCATATTTAGATTTGGCATAGAAATTGGTAGCGGCGATGGGATTCGAACCTATGACCTTTCGGGTATGAACCGAACGCTATAACCAACTAAGCTACGCCGCCATAATTATTAAATCGACTTAAGAATGATACACTATTTTAATCGGTATGTCAAGATATATTTATTATTTTTTTTTAAAATATTCTAAAAAATTACAATTATATTTAAAATCAATTCAAATTTTTTATTGTTAGTGGGTGAGAAGTTATTTATTAAATTTAATTTTATGATTTGCTTCTTATAAATTTGCACTAAATTATTCCAAGGCTTTATTTAGTTTTATCGTGTTTGCGTTGATAGATAAAGATATTATAAAATAAAAAACTCTTAAGTTTCAAGTGGACCTAAAAGTTCGCTTTTATTTAAGAGTTTTTATTTTGCTTTATATATAGTTTCTCCATTTTTGGCCCAATTTAAAATTTCGTGGGCGTAGTCTTGAAGATATTGCTCTCTATTTTTATAATAATTTAATTCGTTTGAATATGTTTCAATACTTTCTTGCAAGTTTTGATAGCTTTTTTCTAATGCTCTTTTTCTTGTGTTAAGAGTGGCGAGCCTTGCAAATTGGAAAATTAAAATGCAGGCCAAAATAAAAGCAATGATAATTGTTATAACTGTTATAATTTTAACTTTCCTCTCGCTCATAACCGCTCCTTATTTGCTTAAATACTTTCCAAATTTTGTTTTGAAAAATTTTTCTTTTCCAATTCTTAGTTTATTATACAACCAATTATTAAATTTGGCAATCAATTTTCCAATAGTTATTTTTTCAAGTATAATTGCTAAAACTAGAGCCGAAAGCAAATAAATTCGACTAACGCCATAATTAAGAGTATTAATTAAATAGATATAAATAAAGGATAAAGAAATGCAAGAGATTAAATCAATAATAAATTGAATTACTTTGTTTTTGTTTAAAAGTGTTAGAAAAATGTTGAGTATTTCGGTTGCGAGTGCAAAGATTAATCCCGCGCAAGCAAATTTTAAAAATAGAATCGATTGACTTGAAACAATCATTATTTAAAAATCCTTTTGAATAAGCTAGTGCTTCCGCCTTTGTCGTATTTCATACAATCGAAAAATCCCTCTGCTTCTAATAGTCCGTTTGTGACATCAAGCTTTGTTATATTAATATCTTTGCCTGTTATTATCATTTTAGTTGTGCCAATTTTTAAAAAGATATTTTGGTCGTTTGAGCTAATAATTTCACTAACACCTGTTAGGGCTAGGTTTTTCCTATTTGTTAGGGTTAGTGTTGAGTTAATGTTGTTTGTTTGTGATTCATTGATAGTTATTTTTTGCATATAAACTCCTTCGTTTTAATTTAGATAAATTTTAATAGACTATATGAAAGTGCATCAAAGTTTTGATTGCTTTAAATAAATGTATATCTATATATAATTATTATCTTTTTTAAAGTATTAGAACTATTGCGAGTTTATTCTTAAATTGTGGTTGAATTATAAGTATTTAATTTTTATTTGTGTCAATAATCAAATTATGAAAACAAAGATTATTTTATTTATATTTATATTGTTAATTATTGCTTTAAGCTTTTTTATCAACACAACAACATTGATAAATGCAATTTACATTAATAATGACAAGGAAAAAGAAGTAATTTATGCGTTAGATTCGTTTGAAAGTGATAGCTATTTGGAGTGCGGTAACTTAAAGATTATAGATAAGGAAAGCGTATCGAATAATTTACATATGTTAAGTGAAAAGTATTTGGGTGAATCTTTGGTGGTATCTAACATGTCGGCTAAAGAGTTCATAAACCAAAACAAACTAAAAATAGTTTCGCGTAATTATGTTTGCGGTATTTTGGTATATGATTGTTACTTATGGTGCTTACCAAAATTTGTTTGGTTGAATGCTCAAAAAGTTAATGTTCAAATTGCCGAACTTAGCAATAATATTAAAATTGGTTATCCATTGATTTTAGATAGTTTTTAAAAATTTAATTTAATATGTTTAAAATCTTGCAAGTTGTCAAGAATTAAATAAAATTAAGGAGGATTTATGATAGAACAAAATATTAAACATGGAAGGGTGAAAAATTTCTTTTCTAAATATGGCTTATATTTAGCAATTGGATTTTGTGTGTTGTTCTTTGCAACTTTAATTATTATTGCAAGTGTTGCAGGTAAACAAAAAGAAGTTATTAAAAAGCCAGACACCCCAGTAAACGCAACCGTGGAATTTGCAAATCCACTTATGGATGCAACAATCTACAAGAATTTCAATAACGAAAATTTAGTTTGGAATTCAACATTAAAGCAATGGGAAGCTCATATGTGTGTGGATCTAATTGCAACAAACAACACTAGTGCTATGGCAATTTATGATGGAGTTGTGAAAGACATTTACTCTAACTATTTAGAAGGTACAGTTGTGGTTATTGAGCATGATAACGGGTTAACAAGTAAAATTGGTTCTTTATCTGAAGATGTGCTTGTTAAAAAGGGTGACCTTGTGAAGAGTGGGACTAAAATAGGAACTGCTTCAAACACGGCTAATCGCGAACAAAACATTGGCAATTATATCTCTTTAACTTTGCTTGATAAAAGCGGTAAAAAAGTTGATCCATCGAATTATCTAACACTAACAAGCAAATAAAATATTTTTTAGAGATTACCTAAATTTTCAATGTGATTGCAAATTGCTTTACTATTTTTAAGATTTACTATATAATATACCCATAATCTAATAAGGGGGCTTACAATGGCTATAGATAAAATTAAAAAATTATTAGCAGAGCAATTAAATATTAGTGAAGACACAATTTCAGAATCAAGCAAAATTATTGATGATTTAGGAGCTGATTCATTAGATGTTGTTGAATTATTGATGACATTGGAAGATGAATTTGGGGTTTCTGTTAGCGATGAAGATGCTGTTAAAATTAAAACTGTTGGCGATATCGCAAAAATAATCGAGGATTCAAAAAAATAACAAATTAAAGCAACCGAACTTAGTTTATTCAAATTAAGCGGTTGTTTTTTTATTTAATTAAACTTTAGTTTTATTATTGTTAGAATTGAGTTTTGCATTTCTATTAAAAAATCGACATTTCTTAATATGGTGTTTTCTTTTAAATCAATTTGCTTAAAAACATCATAATTAATCATATTCTACCAATTTTCGACATATTTATTTAAAAAAGTCGTTATTGGAGGCGAGTATGAGAGTTGATTTCTCCCGACCGGAAGTTTTAGCAAGTTATATTGTTGAGAATAAATCCACAATAAGAGCAACTGCTAAAGTTTTTGGATATAGTAAAAGTTTGGTTCATAATGATGTTTCAAACAAATTAAAAAAAATTAATTTGGGACTATATGAAGAAGTTAAAGAAATATTAAATAAAAATTTTGAAGAAAAGCATCTACGTGGCGGAGAAGCAACAAAAAATAAGTATTTAAAAAAATTCACTATATGAAATGTTACCCTATAAAGGTTCACTTCAAATAGTGAATTTTTTAAAATCATATTATTTAAATTGTTCATTCTTTTTTAAATTAATATGTTTTAATATAATAATGCTAATTGCATTTTTGCATTTTCCGCTCGTTATCAAAAAATATTGGAATTAGTAATACTCATTGTGTTCAATAGTTATGTCAGTTTAAGAAGTTAATTTGCCTACTTTTATTTAATTTAATCTATTTTGTTATTATTTAATTTATCAATTTCAGCCATTTGTTCTCTAAATTTATTAAATAAGTTATAACTTTCATCATGAATAATAGCTCTGAATATTCTATCCTTAGCGATAGGCACTTCTTCGTTTATGCGGTCTAGAAGTTTTTTCACATACTCACGTTTTGTATGTTTATCAACAGGGCATAAACTTTTAATAACTGGAAGGTTCACCATTTCTTTTATTATAATATCTTCTTCGGTTAGTATTAATGGGCGAATAACAGTCATTCCGTTTCTATCTAAATAGCTCTTGGGTGAAATTGTGCTTAACCTTCCCTCATATAACAAACTTAGGAGAAAGGTGTGGGTGATATCATCAGAAGTGTGCCCCAAGGCTAATTTATTGCAATTAAGTTCTTTAGCTTTAGAAACAAGCATTCCACGGCGAAGTTTACTGCAAAGCGAGCAAGGATTTTTTTCTTTTCTAATTTCAAACACTGTTTCATAGATATTTGATGGCATAATATGATATTCAACACCAATTTCTTCGAAAAAAGGTTTTAACACATCAAAGGTGCCTTTGTTGAACATATCAATTGTTATTGCAACGACTTCAAATTTAATGGGCGCAAAATTTGAATATAGTTTCAGTGCTTTCACTAGCGCCAAACTATCTTTTCCGCCAGAAACCCCAACTGCTATCCTATCGCCATCGTTAATTAAGTTATATTCATCGCAAGCACGCCTAACCGTGCTCAATATTTTTTGCATGTAATTCATAGTTTGAATTTTATCATATTAAACTAACTTTTTCAAGTTTATTTTTAAAACAATATTTATAAATTCAATTTTTATTAATTGCTAAATGTTAAATGGCTGAAAAAAGTTTAGTGATATTGTTGTTTTTGAAGTGAATAATAATTAAATGAATATTTATTTTGTTTGTTGGGAAAACATAATATGAAAACAAATTTGGCATTTTGAGGCTAAAACTATTGCTAAAGAATACCAAATGAAAAGATTATTTTCAAAAAAAAATTGACTTTAACTGGTTACTATGTTAAAACATTGATAGGAAAGTTATTATGGATAAATATTTTAATGAGGATTTACTTAACGAACTTAATAACTGTAGAATCCATGAGCTTAGAGATATTGCTAGAAATTATGGAGTAAAATCTCCAACTAGCTTAACTAAAAGTCAAATAATAGCTGAATTAACAGAAATTTCACAAGGAAAGAAAGAACCATATGTGAATGGATCAAAGGTGGGTAGGCCACCACTTCGTTTAGAAGATAGATCAATGCAATATAAGATTGATCCAAATGCTTATGATGATCCAATTGTTATAAAAGATTTATTGGTTGATAAAAACCAAAATTCTTCGCTTTATATCTTTTCATCTCCTAATGCTTACGAAAACGCAAACGCTCAAAAAGAAATTTTGGAGGGCTATTTTTCTTTAGACTTTGAAGCATATGGTGTTGTGTATAGAAATGTTTTAAGCACAAATTGTGATATCAAGATTCCATTATATTTAGTTCACACTTATGGGCTAAGATCGGGTGATTATGTGAAGTGCGTTGGAAAGGCTTTTGGTGATAGAGGTATATTTATTTCAGAAGTGCTAGAAGTTAATGGTGCTAAACCTCCAATTCCAGATAGACCAAGATTCGAAGAAATGGAACATAATAAATTATCTGAAACCTTAATGTGTGCGCCAATTTTTGATTTGCCCTTTGAAATTAAAGAAGGTGGAAGTTATTTTGTGCAATACGATAATAGGAAGTTTCTTCCTGAGAAATCGTATGAATTTGCAAAATCTATTGCAAAAACAAAAAAGGTTGTGTTTATAAATATAAACTCAGATAAAAACAATGAGTTTTTATGTGATGATAACTTAATTGTTTATAATTTGCCAATAGATATAGAACAAAAATATATTGCTCACGCAACAAACACAATTTTAGCCAATTGCAAACGAAGAGTTGAATTGGGCGAAAATTTAGTTGTTGTTATGGCGAATGTTGGTGAGTTAATAAAAATTATTGATATGGCTAAAAAAGAGTTTATCGATGATAAAATCGGGGTGCAAACGTTGTTGTGGTTTAACAAAGTGATTAATTCTGCTAAAAATTCTATTAATGGAAAGTTAACATTAATTGCGGTGGAATCGTTATTTTTACCACAATATATTAAAGATATAGTAGTGTTTGATGTTGTTCCAAAATTCACTGATTATATTTTAAAATAGATTGATATATAATTTATTATAATAAGAAGATAGGGCTATAAAAAAAGTTTCTCTTAAATAAGAGAAACTTTTTCTTTTAATTAGTATTGAAAGTTTTGTAATCAAATATTAGCTATTAAAATGATTATTATTTGAATCTAATCTTTCTTCTAATAATTATAAATACAACTGTTAATCCCACAGCGACAACAACAGCAACAACGATAAGTATCTTTGCGGTTGTGTTTAGAGGAGTTTTCTTTATAACTTTATATGAAGATAGCACATTTCCTTCAGGATCAGTTATAGAAATCCAATAAGTGCCGGTTGCTGTGATTGTGTAGGTGGCTAATCCATTGATTGAATTAGAGTCGATATTTGCAATTGTGTTTCCATTAACAACTAGGAATGCTTCGCCAACTTGCTCGTAAATTTTGCCAGGGTTATATGATATAACGATAGGTTTTTTAGTTGAAGTTCCGAAATCTATGTTTGCTGTTAATGTTGGAGTTTCATCGTTTATTCTAACATCAAAAGTGAATTCATAGAACTGTTTGCTTCCTAGATGATACCATCTTAATGTTACTGAATAAAGCCCATTTCCTGTTTCATTTTCATTTTTAACATCATCGCTTATTGTTGATAGCCATAGAGATGTTTTGCCTCTTAATGCCACAATTTCCGTGTATCTTGTGTCATCGCTAACTAATGGGTATTTTCTAACTCTAACAACTTCAAAGTTTTTAGTTGTTGAGATGTTGAAAGATGGAATTGCATAGTTTGCATTAACGATAGTAAACTGAATTTCTGTTGTGATAGGCTCACTTCCAACAACAACTTTAACAACTACTTTATATGAACCAGCGGTTGTGAAGGTATATGTGTTTGGAGCAGATTGAGCCATATCGGTTAATTGTGTTCCATTTCTATATATTTCGATTGAATCGGTGTTTAATGTGTATAGTTTTTCACCGTTAAGTGTGTCGTAAAGTTTAAGAACAACGCTTTTGTTAGTGATATAGTTTTTAATTGGAACTTTAGGTTCGTTCGCATCATTTTCGTTAATTGTATAAACAACTTGATTAATTAAATATATATCAATGTAATCTTTTCCAGAGAATGTTAAAGTGTTTCCAGCAAGGTCTTTAACATAAACCCTATAAACGCCAGTATCTGATAATTTTAGTGTTGCTGGAGTTGTTATTGAACTTGGGCTCACACTTTCGATGCTTTCTCCATTATAGAAATATTCAAAGTAAATTGAATTGCCTGAATATTCAGCATCAGTTGTGTTGTTTGAGTTATAGCTGTTTTTTAGTGAAAGGGTTATTTCATTTTTTGAACTATTTATTTTATTTGTATTAATATCAGTTCCATCAATTTTAAATGAAGTGAAACTTGAACTTGTGCTAACAAAATGAATTTTAAAGTAGTTAACAATCTTTGTTGATTCGGTGTTTCCAACGACCACTTTATATGTAACACTTCTAGCATTAAATTTGCCATCTGTAATTGTTCCAGTGTCTGATGTGGCACTATCAATAACAGTTGTTATATTGTTGTTTGTGTTTGAGATAACTTTTATATAACCAGAATTATTGCTTTCATCTGGAGAATAACTGACTTTTCCATCAACAGTTGTTTTAGTATAGTTACCAAAGTTGCTTAAAGCGTAGTAATGGTAAACAAGGTAAGTTGCAGAATCAACTTTTTGAGTTGTTGTGTAAATTGTTGAAGGTGATAATTTAGTTGTGATTCCAGATGTTTTATTAACTGCGAACACTGAATATAACGAAATATTTTCTGCTTCGCGTGTGAAAGTGAAAGTGTTGTTTAAATAACCTAAATCGTTGGTTACACATACTTCATAAATTCCTGGGGTTGAGGTTGTGTATGATATAACTGAAAGCGTGTCGATTGTGTTACTATCTTTGGCTTTGAATTTTATAACTAAGATAGGATTGAAATAATTAGCGTTGTAGTCTTCAGTTATATCGCCATCGATTGATAGATTAATGTCTTCGATGAAAGATTGGTTATTCACAACTTGCAACCTGCGGTTGCTCAAGTTTGTTACCTTTAAATCAGGTATTTTAGTGAATAATGTGAAAATTTCATAATCAGTGTTGTTTTCGATTAATATTTCATCAGTTATGATTCCAGAAACTCTTGGTGTTGAAGTGTCTTTAAGTAGTTGGAATTGAACTATGATGTTAGTTACTCTATTATCTATTGGAGTAATAGTATATTTTGCACCAGTTTCTCCAACAGGCAAATAAGAAATTGTAAATAATTCTAAATCCGATTTGTTTTTTATGGTGATTGGTTCCAATGGATTAAGTTCATCTAAATTATTAATCCATTCATAAGTTATTTGATTGCTTTCTTGAGAAGCCTCATATGAGATATAAAGCTTGTAGAATGACTTATCAACTGTTACTTCAACTGGCTTAGCAGTATGTTTTATTAGGTCTTTATAAACAGTAGCACCAGTGAAATTAACATTTTGAATCACTTTTCCAACATTAAATGCATAATTTTGAACATTTTTTCTATCGAAATTATCGATAGTTGTTATAACATAAGAACCACTTCCAAGATAATAAGTTGCACCACCCAAACTTTTACCTTTGTTATTTGGGATAACAGGGTTTTTAAGCATATCACCTAAAGACATTATTTCATCACTTAGTTTTCCATCTTTATAAACCATAATTTCAAAGTTTTTGATATATGTTGCGATAGTAGTTTTGTCTTCTGGAATAGTGACTTTTAATCTATCGGATAATTCTTCAAATATAACATTTAATAATTTGCCAGGATATTTATATTCAATATCAATAAGTCCACCGATTCTATCAACTAATGTTATCTTGAAGATGAAATCGTTGGCTGTTGAGCCATATTTTTGAATAATCTTATCAAGGATTCCGTTGTGTGAGATATCTTTTGTTAAATTAGTTGAAATTAGATTATAAAAATCCTCAGAAGCATCTTCAGTGTTAAGTTCTAAAGAAGTATATTCTATTAAATCGCAACCATTTAAATCAATTTTAATTAATCCAGATGTTGGAGTGTGAGTTAATATGATTGGGTTAGGTATGTTTGAATAAATTTTCTCAGAACCATCTCCTTCGTTATTTGTGAAGGTGTAGGTTATATAAGCTTTTAAGTATTTATCATTTCCATTTGATGTGATTTCCAAATCTTTACCATTAACTGCAATTGAGTTCTTAAACTCATCACCAATTAAGCCTGCTTTAGCAGTTTCATTTGTAAGTGTGGCACTTGAGTAATCTAGTGTGTAGGTGTTTTCACTTGTTAAATAAATTGCGTAGACCATATAGTTTCCAGCAGCATCTCTTTCAATAATTTCATAGTATGAGTTTGATTCAAATAAATCTTTTTTATATTCTAAATCACTGAAATTGAATTTATAATAACTATTAGGTGAAATGATATCTGGCGTTTCTGTTGCTTTAGACTCTGTGAAGAATGGGTTGTTTAACCCGTTATTAGATGTGTAATCATCACTTGTTAGCGAGTAGTAATAATTAGATGGGGCTTCAATTTTTTTAAAGAAGAAATATGAGTAACTATCTAAATTATTGGCTAGGCCAGACGGTTCTAGTTCACCATTATTGTTGTAAAGATATGTGAAAATGTTTTTGATTTTAGTTATATCATTTAGTGCAAAAAAATATGGTTCTTTGGCAAGAGTTGTGGTTGAATCCGCTTTAGTGTTTAGGAATTCGCCGTATATATTCGAAGTGAATGAGTCGTAGATTTGTTTGAATCTATATTGAATTTGAATTTCGCTCATTCCAGATTTTAGTAAAGAGTAGTAGTAGTTTTCTATATCAAAATTATAGCCCGATGGTAGGTTAGTTAGGTTTGAATGAGAATATGTTTTATCGTTTTCCATCAATTTAATTAAGTTATATAAAGGTTTAACTTTATCAACTATTAATATATTAGTTGAACTATAAGATGAATTCTCATTATTTGAATCTAAGTATAGAGAACTATCACCTCTATAATTAATTGTTATTCTATACTCAGCGTTATCCTTAGGATCGGCTAAAATATTTTTGAATTCTTTTGTAGCTGTGTTGTTATCAAACACAACTATAATCCACTCGTTTGGATTTTCTTCTTTGTTTTGAATGAAAGCATTACTATTATATCTAGAAGGAATTTCAAAACTACCATCAGATGTTCTATTAACTTCAAATATAATAGATGATCTATAGTTAACCTCATCAATTTTTGTTACAACAACCTTATATGGCTCAATTTCAGCATCAAACTTACTTGTTGTTTGTTTGTAGTAGAAGAATAATGAGTTATTATTTGAGTAACCATATAATTTATCTGCTGTGTCGTCAGGAGTTGCAGTTGAAATATCTAATAGTTTTGAAAATTCTTCAAATAAATTTGTTTTATAGTTATCAGAACTCGAATCTTCATTTGATTTATAGTTAGATGTTGAGTTCTTTCCCCAATAAGAACCTTCTGGGTGCTTTGTTTTAACTTCATAATAAACTTGATAACTATTTGCTTGAGCATTATTTTTGTTGTTATCGGCATCAGAAATTCCTGCATTATCTGTGATAACTAAGTTATATTTCATTGGATTTCTTAAGATAATCGAAATTGGATTGTTAATAGGATTTGTGTAGTCAGTTGTGCTTTGATACAAACTTTTAAATCCGCTGTTATCAGAAGATGTTGAAGCCGTGCCGTTTAATTCATTAAAACTAACAAGCCCAAGATTCTTATTGCTAGAATTATTATTTGGATTTATTATGTTATTCATTTGATTTCTTGTTCCAACGAAACTATAACTTGGATTTGAAGCGTTAGTTTTTTCTGATAAAGAGAAGTTTAGGTTGAACTTATCGGTGCTTGTGTTAAACACATAAGATTTAGCAACATTTTTAAATATAGAAATTTCATTTTGAATTTCAGTTTGTTTTGTTGCATCAGTTTCAGCTTTAAGTTTTGCATTCAGTTTAGATAAATAATTTGACGTTGAAGAATTGTTAACTATTTGTTTGTTATATTCATTGCAAACATTATATTTATCGTGAACATAGTTTAACTTAAATAGCATTTTATTTGTTTCAATTAAATTGCTATCACTATTCATTGTTAGTTGAGAGAAAGTAGGGTTTGTTGAACTAGAACTTGAATCAACCAAATTTGAACGAATAGATTCAATAGAACTATAATCAAAGGTTTCTTTATAGTTATTTTCATTTACCCCATAACCTAAAATCATAGCAATTTCATTACCTATGGCTGAAGATAGATCAATTATTCTGTTTCTATCAATATAATAAACATAATATCTAATAGCGTAGTCATTTCCTAAAGAAATTCCTGTTACTTCCTCTGATTTAACGATTCCAGTTGATGAATCCACGCAATCGGTGTAGATTCTTCTAAACACATATAATCCTTGTTTAGAATTGATATAATTATTTTTCATTTGATAGTTAAGAATGTTTGAGTATCTTCTAACGCTATTTGTTGTGTTTATTTGAGTGTAGTCGTTAATTGAATTATTAGTTGCTTTTGAAGAGTAAATTAAATTCCATTTATTGTTTTGAGATTTTAAATTGTTAATTAAAATATTTTTGTCTGCATTTAAATCTATGTTTGTGATATAATTTCCGCTTGGAGCGATAGAGAATGGATAATTGCTCACTGGCTCTTGGCGAATTAATGATGTGTTGTCTGCATTAACGATGTGTTTGTTATTGTTTTCTTCGGTGTATTTATAAACTTTGTTGTTGGTTGAATCCTCAAACTCAAACACATAACTTTCGTTTGATTCATCTAAGGATTTGTAATCTGTTAAGTTGTATGTGTTGAAAAAGTCAAGATCAAAATCGTAGAATTTGTAGTCTAAAGTGTATGCTGGAATAGTTTCGTTTGTTTCAAAAGATAAATATAATTGACCAGCAGAGTAGGTTGACTCAGGAGTTAAAGCTTTTAATAAACTATTATCACGATTAGATTGGTTAACGAAACTTCCAGATGTGTTTTTAGTTAGTATTATAGATTTTTCTTCGAATGTTCCTTCCACATATGCTAAAGTTTTATCAAAGTTCATCCAAAGAGAATCGCCAGCTGTGTTTCTCAATATATCGGTTATATTGAAAATATATTTGTTTTCACCAATGAAACCATAGTTATTGTTTACTGGATTTGCTAACACTTCAGACTTAATTTTAGATATTAATGCTTTATATTTATCAGAATTTGAAGATAAAGTTGGATAATACTTTTCAACATAGTTTTCAGCAAGAGCTGTTGCGGAAACATCTAAAAGCACACTTCTTATTCCACTTGAAATTGGGTTATAAATTTTATACTGAGTGTTTGTGGTGTTAGATGTGCTCTCCACGCGGAACGACACATCACCTAGAGGAACTAGCAAGTAATATGAAATAATTGGTTTTGTATAACTATCTTTGGTTGTTGTTGTGATTTCCCAACCATTAGAGTCTTTGAAATCAGTTGTGTATTTTAAACTACCATCTTCATTCAATTCAACTTCTTTAATTGCACTTGATGTGCCTTTTTTAACTTCCCAGAATCTTTTTAAGTTTGTTCCCCAGAATTTATTTGGATTTAAATAAATATCTTTTAATAATTTATCATTTAAAGTTGCTTTGTGGTTGATGCCGTTGTTGAAAACATATTCTTCATCAATTGACTCAGCCTCAAGTTTTATTGCTTTATAATTTCCCCAATAAACTTCAGTTGAATCATCAATTATTTTAATTGAGCCAGTGTTGTAGTAAGGTTTGTCGGGATTGGTGAATGTTAGGTTATATTCTGGTGTTGTTGCATCGAATATAACAACGAAATATTCACTATTGCCGGCCGAGTCGGTGATTGTGAATTCGTATATTGTGCTAGATGATGGGTTAAATGCGTTGTTTGCGTAAACTTTGCCTTCTAAATCGAACTCAGGGTTATATAAATAATCATATTCAATGCTTGCTGTTGAAGAATCAGCATTTATGAAGTTACTTATTGAAATTCCTTCGAAATCAAGTCCTTCAATTATTTTAGAACCAAGCGTGCTATTAAAATCAAATGTGATTTTTCTATATTTGGTTGTGATTGGTGAACCACTTTCTTTTGCACTATATGTTAGAGTGAACATTTCATTAATTAAATTTGAAGTGTTTTGATTTGCAAAAGTTGTGTTTTTAGAAATTGAATAACTGCCATCTTCATTTTTAATAACTTTGTTTAGTTTGGTGTTTGATATTGGAAGGGTATCGATAGTGAAGTTATAAACAACATATGAACTATTGCTACTTCCATATGAGATTTTAATAGAATAGTTTCCAGAACCCCAATATGAACCAGAATTATCTGAGCCTTTGGCGAATACTGTCATTTGATATGACTCTTTAATGATTTTGCAATGGTCTATTTTTTTAGCTAAATCCTTCTTTTCGCTATTTGATAGTAAATTTATATCTGAAATATAGAATTGAGATTTTCCGTTGAGTTCTATTTGATTATTTGAAGAGTCAAATAATTCAAATAAAGGTGTTTTAACTAAATTGTTTGAATAAACTGTTTGATATAGTGAGTCGTTTTTTGAATCTTTCAACTCGAAAGTTTGGGTATTTCCTTCATCATCAATATAAGAGAATGTTAGTTTCTCATTTTTTTCTATTGATGCTGGATATGAAACAAATCCATTTGTTGCACTACTTCCATATTTACTTGTTATTCCATTAAAGTTTGCTTTTTGCAATTGGATATTTTTATCATATTGGAAGTATGTTGGGTAGTCGTAGGTTAATCTAACATTTTGATTAGTGAATGAATTCGTGTTTAGAGAAATGTAACTTCCAGTTAATTCACTTGAACTTTTTGCTTTGAATGTCTCTTTTTCAATTTTAACATTTGGTGATGAGTTATCTATAACAAATGCGAAAACTTGATAGAATTTATTGTTTGATTCTTTCTCATTTTTATAGAATTTACCTTTTTCACTTGAGAAGTGAGTTAATGGTTTATCTTCGGCATAGTTGATATTGTTATATTCAGCAACAATAATATATAAACCATCAGCAGAAGGATAAGAGTTTTTAGAGAAATAAAATTCTGATGCTTTTGAAAGATTTACATTGCCATCGGTAAGTAGTTCAGGTTTTAAAGTAACTTTATTATCAGAGCCAAGACTTACGCTATTTAAATCAAACTTATATAACATAGACTTCGAAACAATGCCATTATATGCATAATTGCAATTGGTTTTGAAAGTGATAGGTGGCATATTTGTTACTGGTAGCGAATTTTTAGATGTGCCATTATTAAACAAGCCATTAACCACATTATTGTGATTCGAAAGAGGATTATTAGAATTGCTTGCAATAATGATCGAGCTATCTAAAGCGAATGTTTGGTTTGAATAAATTTTATCAACATCATATTTTAATTCTGTTTCGCCATTTTTATTGAAGTATGACCTAATTCCAAATATTTCAAGGTTATAACCATTTTGGTTAACATTCTCTATTTCTCTATTTAAGAATGTGCTATTAAAGTTTTGAGTTGGAGCGTTTTCCAAAATAACATATTCATCGTTAATACTTTGTGTGCTGATTAAATATTTGTTTTCAAAATGATAAACGCCCAATTCTTTAAATTCAAGTGCATATTTATAACCGCAAATCAATTTGCTATTTTTATAATCATCAACTTTAGGGAAGTTGTTGATTATTTTTGACTCATCTGATGTGTTGGTCTTTGATTCACCATTTGATAAATAGGTGGCTGATTCAGACTTTAAAGTTTCGCTAATATATTTTTTAGTGTCTTCATAAAAAGTAATTTTTAATTCCGCGGTTGTTGATGAAATTGATGTGTAAGTATCTTCAGTTAGGGTAGATGAGTAATCCTCATTAGAGTTATTAATTAGTAAATATACCGTGCTTCTTGTTGTTTTTGTTACAACAGTTTCTTGAGTGTTAAATGATTTTTCAATTTTAATATATTTGCCAGAAGTGAAGTCACCTATGCTTTCAATATCATTTTCATATTTACTTTCTAATGTTTTGTATGACTCAAATGCGTAAATCTCAGTTTCTGCTGAGGTTTCGGTTATGTTATAAATATGGCAAACATCAGTTGTTTTGTGAGAGAATGTGTAGTCGGAAAGAGATGTTGAGTTTGGATTTGTTTTTGTGTAGAATCTAAATGTGTAGATATATTCTTTTAAGGCAGATTTGTTTGGAGATAAAGACTCATATATGTTTGCCTCAATTTTGATTTTTGAAAGGTTTGAGTTGTTTGTGATATCTTTAATAGTTATAAAACTTGTTTCCGAAACCCTATTAACATATGTTGTGCCTAAAACCGTTGTGTTAGGAGTTAGTCTAGATGTTGTTTGGAAGCCAGTTTTGTAAGTTGTTTTAACTCCGTTATAGTCGTGAGAATATTCAACAGAATAGTTTGCAGGGTTGAAAGTGTAGGTTGGATATTCGCTAGTTGAATAGTTATAATAATAACTTAAATAGTTTTTGTTTGTGTTTGTTTCATCAAAAGCGGTGTTTCCCTCATAAAGGATTTCAGTGTTTAGTGTTGGATATTCACTATAAGAGTTGGTGTTGTAAAGATAAACGCTATATTCAAATGAACTAGATTGAGGTTTATAGTTTCCGTTTGCATCTTTTTCAAGATATGTGTAGTTAAATGTGAATGTGTATAAACCTTCAGCATTGCTAATTAGTTTTTTGCTTGTTTGGTTGTTTTGATAAGCCCAGACATTTTCTAGGTCTATATATTGATACCAGTAGTTATTGTGATAATCACTACCACTTGAAAAACTTGAACCAGTTTGAGTTATAACATCATTTAGAACGATATTAGCATTTTTGTAGTATTTGTTGTTTAATTTTGCACTAACGCTAAGCGCGGTTATAAATGCTTTTGAACCAACTGATGAAAGAGTTGGGTTATAAATGTCGCCAAACGCGATGTAATAATTCTCAATGTTTTCGTGAACGCTAACACCGGATTCCAATGCGGTTTTTGTTTGGTGGTTATCTAATTGAATATATTGATTTTGGTCTTTTTTGCCTTTTAAATTGTCGTAGTAAATTTTATTGAAAATATTTTTATATTCAGTTCCAACTTTATAGTATAAATTATAGTCTTCATTTTTTAACTTTCCTTTTTCATCAACATCAAAAACGTTTTCATCAAGGAAAGTATAGATTGATGTTTGGTTGTTGTTAATTTTTAGTGATTTAACGTTTTTATATGCATCGTAATTACTATAATTATCGCCATTTTTCTTATACAACTCATAATAGTATTTATCATCATCTACTTTTGAAAAAATGTTGTTTTCAATAAAAGTTTTGCAAATATCAGAAATTTTTATATATTTAAAGTCGCTTGGGTTAACTTTAACCGGAGTTGACGCAGATTTATCAGGGATAAGTGAATATGTTTCTGTTTCAGATTCATTTTTAAATATTGTTTTTTCATTGATTTGTTGATAACCTAGGGCAGAATTATAGTAAAGGTTTGGATTAATTGAATAAACATTGCCCTGATTAGCTTCGGTGTATGTTTTAATTTGAAGATAGGTTGAGCTGTCAATTTTGATATATAATGAACTGCTCAAACTTTCCGGCGCAGAGTCTTCCTTTTTATATTCGGTTCCTTCTAATTTGTAGAAGTCAGTTTGGTCAGCTGAAATTGGATAATAGTTGTTATCAGTGTCTTTTATGTAATAAATATTTGTTCCAAGCATTGGACTAGCGTTGCTAACGATAGTGAATAAGTCGTTTAAAATATCGAAAGATGATATTAAATTATAGTTTTCAAAAGTTTTATAGTTATAGCCGTATGGAAGAGAAATATTATAACGATTGTCTTTTTCCTCTATAAGGTCAATTATATTTGAAGTGTCATTAAATTTGTATGAGATGTAGTAGTAATCGGTGGCAGTGGCAGAAAACTCGTTATTAGCAGAACAATAGTATCTTGAAGGCTTTGGATCAGCTTCAATATCGGTTGGCTTATCAAAATAATAGAAATTGGTTCCATCGTAGATGTATTCGTTGTTATCTATTTTAACAATAGAGCAATTTCGCAAATCAATTCTCTTATAGCGGGTTCCATCTGATTTTTGATTCGTTCCATATTTATCAATAATGTTAATAAAATCAGTTGGACTTTCTTTAGAATAGTCTTGTTTATCAGTGTTCCAATAAATATCGTTTGAGATAAACAAATAGTCAGACTCTGAGTCTGCTAGGAAGCTATAATAACTGCCATTTTGATTTTGCAAGCGAGAAGTGATACTTGTGTTTGAGTTGTAAGCATCAATAAATTCACTATTTTCAAAAGTTGGCTCAACCTCACGCAAGTTTGTGGTGGCAGAGATGAAATTTATTCCTTGAGCCAAATCGCTTTCCGCACTTGCCTTGCTTCTAAATAGTAAAGAAAAAGATAGCATAAAACTAAAAAGTATGCTAAATGCGATTAAAACAATATTAGAAACACTAATTCTTCTTTTAACTTTTTCCATATTAAACTACTCCCATTCATTCAACCGTAAAACTTATAGCATTATATTTATCACGTTAAATTTCCAATTTTCAACATAATTCTTGATAATACTAAATAAATTTTATCACACTAGCATAAAAAGTCAAAATATTTGAACTATATTTATTATATATATAATATATTTTAAACAATAAACTTATTTATATGCAATCGGACTGAATTGGGTTAGAATATATAAAAAATGTGAAAAAGGTAGCCGAAGTGATGAAACTTATAAACATTTCGAACCAATGGAGAGTTTTATTTAAAATAAACATGTTTAAAGGTAACAAACATTTGAAGCGGTTTATCATAAAAAGCAACCTCCTTGATCTTAGGAAGTTGCTTTTTATGATAACAACAAATTTAAAGTTATTAAATTTTCAAGCCAGGTTGGCCATTTTGTCCGCCACGAAGGATTTTTTGGTTTCTTAGGCGGATATCATAGTAAAGAGATTCTTCATCTAGAGGCTTTGGCATCTTATAAGAGTCGTTAGGTTTTTTCATATAGTAGAATTGAGTTGCCTTATAACTTGGTGTGAAAGTTGACCTAATTGGAGGCTCTTTCAATATTGAAATTATGCATTCGCCAGAACCAAGAGTTGCAAGCTCTGCAGGGTAAATAAGCGGTCTTTGGTCTAGGCTTATAGATGTTGAAGTTGTGGCTTGCTCATCTTTTTTGCCTTGGTTTGATGAAATACTTTCAGTTTCAACGCTGGTGTTCCCGCATCGTTTACTAAACTCTTCCAAAGTGGTTTGGTCGTTTGATGCAATAAAAACGTGAATGTTGCAGTTATCTTTTATGGTTGATGAAACATCTTGACCATATTTGATTGTTAACTGTGAGTATGATTGCAAAATAAGAGTGAAGAAAATTCTTCTTGATCTGGCAACAGTGATAATTGTTTCAAGGTTTTCAATTTTTGGCATATTTGCAAATTCATCTAGAATGAAGTAAACATTTCTAGGGAGTTCCCCGCCTCGTTTATTTGCCACATCAACTAACACTTTATATAATTGAGAGATGAAAAGTGTTGCAATTGGGTGACGCGTTGTTTTTTCATCTGGGATTTTAATAAATAATGCGGTTGGTTGATCGGCAAAATTTGTTAAGTTCATTTCGTTGTGGCTAGTGGCGTAGCATATACCTGAGTCTGAGAATAATCCCATACGGTCGGTAACGATACCCATATATGATTTTGCGGTTTTTTCCGCGTTGGTTACAACTTGGTTCGCAAGCTGAGTTGCAAGGCTTAGTTTATCTCTGCCTTGGAAGTATTCGGTGATGCTTCGAATTGGGTTATAAGCATCATTATCTTTTAGGTTCAAAATTTTTGATAGGTTATAGAAATTGTAACGTTCACGCGTCATTCCTAAATCGGGATTTCCGCTATCTTCTAGCATTGCAAGCATTGTTCCTAAAACCAAGTCTTTTGCACCACGCTCCCAAATAGGATCGTTGTTGCTTTGAATTGGGCAAAGTGCTGTTGCGATATCTTTTAAATCTTCAAAGGCATCGTTTTTAAGTTTTTGCTTCAATCCGATCATTTGAAGGCGAAGGCTTTGCTCATCTGCAAAAGCACATCCATCGAATTCATACCATTCGTTGTAGTAAATTTTATTAACGCATTTTAGCCCTAAATCTCGCGGATCTTCACCTTTATGCACTTTGATTTCACTGCTCAAATGATTTGCTCTATAGTTCATTTCGTATGCTCTATCCATAGGATTCCAGCATGTGCTTTGGAATGGTTCTTTAAGGTCGAAAACCATGATGTTATAGCCTTTTAGCCTTAATTTTTCACTATGCAAATCATATAGCTCGCCTTTTGGATCGGTTATAACCATGCAAGGTGCTGCTTTGCTTTCACCTAAAATTTGAATAGTAGGGTTAACAAATTGAGTTGTTTTACCAGAGCCAGTTGAACCAATAACTAGAGTGTGTATGCTTTTATACATGTTAATTTCCAACTGCCTTCCCACAACTTCCGCTCTAATAGGAACACCAATTTTAGTACTTTTTGAAAGTTGGTCGTAGGTGTGGAACATATATTTAGGATCTTTTAAAAGGGCTGAACGGCTTAGCCAATCGGTGTCGTAAAATTTTGAAAGTTTTCCTTTTGCCTTAACGCTTGCTTTTCCATCTTTTGATTTATCGCTTAAGTTTATAAGCATAAAAACCAATGCTAATCCAAACATCATAACGAATGAAAAATAAAACAATGAGTTTGAAAAAACATCCACAGAAAATACGAATTTCCCAAATGAAATAAATGATGAAATGATGTAGGCGGCAATAGCTAAACCTATTGCAAGTATGAATGCCTTTAGAAAGAATCCAGTTATTTTGGTGGAATAGGTGGATTCTTTATCTTTTTTATCCTTTGCCATATAATTTTCCTTTTTTCATTATACTTTACTTAGATTTAATATTTTAATTTGCTCGAATTGATTAGTTGTATAAAATAGATTTATTCAGTATTTAGAGTTATTAAATCTAATATATTAATATATTTTAACTTTATTATATTTTTTAGTCAAATAATATTCGAATATTTGTTTTACTTAACGATTTTGAGCAGTGATTGGTTTATAATAGTGATCAATCAATAGATTAAAAAGTGTGGGTTTTGCGATGCTGAGCAAATTAATTTGCTTAAATAAATGGTTTAAAAAGTATTAAGAATGGTAAAGATAATTTAAAAGATAGGGTGTGTTTGGATATGAGGGTTTATTTGTTTTTTAACCAGATTAAGCACTACTAAAGATGGTGCAACAAAATAAAAGGTTAAAGTTTAAAAATATAACCTTAAAATATTAGTTATGATTATTCAATTTTGTTATGATGGTTTAAAATATATTGGAATTGGCATAATATTTAAAAAAAATTAAAAATATAGCCTATTTTGTTTGGTTGTGAAAAAAAAATGTGATATATTAATGTTAATTAAATTGTATTTTAATGCGATTCGGAGGGAAAAATGTTTAATAAATTAATGAGTGCAATGATAGGATTTTTAGGTTCTGGTAGTGCTCCATCAGATGCGTTAAGTGATTCTCCTAGTTGGTTGGTGCAAACTTTTGCTATTGTTTGGAAGGTTATAGATGATATTTTGTGGCCAGCTTTTGCTATTATTGCAACTTTAGGTATTGTTTATGCAATCGTTCTAGGTGTTAACTACGCTAAGGCTGAAACATCAGATAAAAAAGAAGAAGCTAAAAAGAGAATTATAAATGCTGTTGTTGGTGTTGTTGTTATGCTAGCATTAATAGTTATCTTAAAAGTATTTGTAAGTAACATTGCTGGCGTTAGAGAATGGGCTGATAACTTAACAAAAAAATAATATAATTTTAAAATATAAATGGAATTTAGCAATCTATGGGATAAAATATATCTCATAGGTTGTTTTTTGTTAATTTATAAAAATTGGGTAATTTAGGCTTTTTTTAGGTTTTTTTGAAGGTTTTTGAGCGACAAAATTGATTTTTTACATTATATAGTGGAAATAATTTTAAAATTTTATTTGAATTAAAAATGACCAAATTTGATGGGATGAATGGTGAATTTATTAAGTTTTGATAGTGAGCAAAAATTAAAGGCGTGGGAAATTTGTTGTTTAATGATTTATGATCATGATCGGCACTTTGGAATGGTGGAAATGTTGATGATAAGCGTTTTTATGGTTTTAAGTTTGAAAGTTGATAGTTTTAAAATGCTAAGAAATGAGCAGCTTTGATTTTGCTATAAATTGGTTTCAAATTTGATTTAAATTTGACCACAATTTAAAAACTTATATTAAAATATTTGCTATTATTTTATGATAATTGTATAATATTGTATAATTATATAATATATAGGGAAAATATTAATAATTTTAGTTTGTGCGTAAAATTAATTTCTTGAACAAAATTAATGGAAAAGTTTAGATTTAAGCTTTAGTTTAGATTTGAATTGGTTGCTATAATATTATAATATGCGGAATAAAAATAGAATGGAAAAAGGAGGAAAATAGTTTTGCTTGATGCGTTATTTAATATATTAATTAAAATTGTTGTCTCTGTGATTTCAGTTGTGATTTATTTAATTAAAACATTATTTGCTAATGTTTTTTTGAGAATAACTATTTCTTTCTTTAAATTGCTAGATTTTGTTCAGGATTTATTTAGAAAATTGGCTGGTTTAGGCACGATTTATGATTCTGCCGGCAATGCGTTAGGAACTTCGGCGGGTGATGATACATACGATGCTGGTGGAGATTTAGTAGTTTATTTATTCAAGCAAAAAGTTGTTCAAAATGCACTTTTTGGAATGGTTATTTTAGCGGTTGTGTTGCTATTTATTGCAACATTTATTCAAATGGCACGCGTGGAGTACACTGAAGATGGTGCTAAAAATTCAAAATGGCCAATTATAACAAGTGCATTAAAATCTTTAACGTTATTCTTTATTGTTCCGATAACTTGTGTGTTTGGTGTTTTGCTATCAAATTTTGTTTTGAAAATGGTGGATGGAGTTACTGCTGGTGGAAATTCAGTAACAATTTCAGGTTTGATATTTAAACTTGGGGCTTATGATGCTAATGTTGTCCCCAGATCCTCCGAAAAGATGTCTGATGGAAGTGAAAATGAGTCAGTGAAATGGTTGAAAAAACAAATGGGCTCAGGGAGTGAATCTAAATCAACAACAGCGAAAGTTGTTGGTGGAAGATTATCGAACGCGGATGATATAAAAGCGATTAATGTTTCGGGTGATTTATCATATAATGATTTGGCTGATGCTATTGATGATATTTTTGCTTCCAGATCTCATGTTACTGGAGGAAAGTTGGAATTCGATTATGCTTTTGATGATGTTGCTGAGGTCGGCATTGGTGAAGAGGTTAGTTATTTAAATTATTTCTTGGTTATGCACTACTATCATCAAACTAAGATGAATTTTCTTTATATGTGGATTGCAATATTTATTGCGCTAACATCTTTATTTAATGCGAGCATGGGAATGATTATGCGTTTGTATAATTTAGTGGTGCTATTCATAATTTCTCCACCAATAGCGGCGTTGATGCCTCTCGATGGTGGAAATGCATATAAAAATTGGCGGCAAAAGTTTATAGGTTCAACTATTTCTGCTTATGGAACGATAGCTGGATTAAATTTATTTTTCCAAATAGTGCCAATTGTGCAAAGCATTAATTTATTTAACCCAAAGGCAAGTCCTGGGCATGAATTAATGAATATAAATAATGGTTTTTATAATCGATTAACACAATTATTGTTTGTGTTGGTTGGTTGCTTGATGATAAAAGATATTTCAAAAATGATAGGTTCAATTATTGGAGCTGAAGATGCGATGGAAGCTGGTGCTGGAATGAGCAAGCAAGTTGCTGAAAATGCTGCAAAAATTGGAAAAGTTGCCGTTGCTGGTGCTGCACTTGCCACTGGAGTTGGTGCTGCAGGGTTTGCAAAATTTTCTGCTGGCGTTATTAAAGGTATGGGTGGAACTGATGAGTCGGTTATAGAAGATAAAAAAGCAAATAGAGAAGGCATGGGTAGATTAGCAAAGGCTAGAGGTAAAATACATTCTTCTTTGAGTATTAGCACCAAACTTGGTGAAAAATTTGGAAAGGGTAAAGGTGGAAAAGGCGAAGGCGTTGTTGGCTCTGGGGCTGATAGCGGAGCTGGTGGCTCAAGTTCTGCAGATGGAAGTAAAGATAAAAAAGATAAAGTAAGTGCAAACATTAAAGCTGGTTCAGCTGATCAATCTGCTGTGGGTGCTGCAAAGGATCAAGCAGGTGCTAAAACTGAAGGTGGCGATGATGGTGCTAAAGTAACTGCTGGATCAACTAGTGCTCCAAGCAATGCAGGGCAAAAAGAACAGCTAGCTAAAATTAATAAATGGGAAACAAGGGCTGCGAAAGCACGAAGAGCTTCTCAAAGAGGAAAAATGCTAGCTGGAAATTTGGCAACATCGTTGATTGCTGGCTCTGGCGTTGGAAAAATGCTTAACGATATGACAGGTGGAGCGTTTAAGGCATTAGGTGGAAAAGGTGTTGAGCAATGGGATGGAGCAATTGCCGGTAAATCAGATCTAGATGAAGGCACAATTGCAATGCTTAAAAAACAAAAGAAAAATGCAAAACAAATTGCTGCTGAAGATGCTATGGGTGATGCTTACTATGCGGCTATAACATCTTATAATGAAAGAATGGTTAGTGACCACGTTTTTGGTGGTGAAAGTAAAAAATTTACTGCAGATGTTGCAGGGCAAAATATAAACAGTTTGGTGAATTCTTTTAATGTAGCAAGCCAAAATAGGAATTCTAATGAAATGAAAGAGATTCTTAGCGAATTAGTTGAAACATTAAAAACTGTTGGTTTTAAAGAAGCATATTTGAGTGCGGGTAAAATTGATAGTGTGGTTACTAATAAAGGAGATGTTGATTTTGCTGGGCTTGATGATAAGGGTTTTTTAGAAAAATTGTTAAATGGTGATAATAAAGGTGTTAATGTAAATAACGGAAATATTACTTTAAATAATGATGAAAGAATCAAAGTTGATGCAACTGAATTCACTGCAAGAGTTAAAGAAGTGTTTGATAATATGAAACTTCAAGTTAAGATGACCGATAGAAAAGAAAGTTATGATGGATTGGTTAGAGCTATTACTTCAGGATTGAACAGCGAACAGAAAAAAGCTGCTGGAATTATGGGATTTCAAGAAACTATGTCTCATTGGCAAGGTTCATCTTCAACAGAAAAGAGAGATCGTGGCGATTTGAAAGCAATTTTATCTATTCTTCAATCTAAACTAGGTTAATTTCATTCAAAATTAAATTGTTTGCTTAAAAAAGGTTCTTTTAGTAAAAAAAAGAGCCTTTTTTTTGTTGAATTCTAAGTTAAAATTTAAATTTAAATTGAATTATTTGATGTTATTAGTTTTTAATAGGTTAATCATTGAGTTTAAGGGCTAAATGTGATAATTAATCTTTGGAGAAATGGTAAGTTTATATGCTATAAAAAGCTTTTTGGAAATGATTCAAAAATAGGGATAAAATTTCTTAAATAACACTTAAAAAATGGCTAAATAAAGCCGTTTTTTTATACTCAAAATTTACAAAAAGTGCGTTTATTTATTGACATTTTTTGACAAATATTTTATAATATAGTATAGTTAAAATGGGGCTTAATATAGCCATATTTTAACAATTTTAATTGAAAATTTCTAGTTCAATTAAAAGCATAATATTTTAATCATTTATTTGTTGGCTTTAGTTAAATTTCAGAGTTAAAAAATTCTATATATTTAATTAATATTTATTTAATTAATTTTAACTAAAAGTGTATATGAATAAATGGTTTTATAAAAAATAAAGTATGCAAATGGGGTTTAATTATGGATAGTAAAAATTTTCATAACAATCAAGAGAACAAAAATAAAAAGAATGGTAATAACGCTAGTGATACTGGCGGTTTTAGTTATGATGAGTTCCAAGCGCAAAAGCGAGATGATGCTTTAAAAAGGCTTGCCGATAAAGGAATAAAAGTTAACACAGAAGAAAACGAAAAAAAGAAAAAACGTTTGCTTCTTTTAATTCCACTGTTTATATTCTTACTAACAGGGGCTGTTATTGCTATACTTACTTTTATGCCAAAGAGGGCAGCTAAGCATTGGTTAACAGTTCGCTATCTTCAAGAAGAAACTGTTTCTGGTGATCAAGATAGGCAACTTGTGCTTAGTGGAACTTTGATTAAGTCTATCAAGATTCCTCGCCAAACTGGTTGGGAGTTTGAAGGTTGGTATTTAGATGAAGATTTGGAATTGCCTGCTGATGAAAATTATATGATTGAAAGGGACACAATTCTATATGCTAAGTTCAATCCTATTTACTACACAATTACATACCATTTCACCACAAGTTCTCGTGGCGAACAAAAAAGTTATGAAATTATTTATCACGCCCCAAATGATAATATAAATGAAAACAATGCAGGAGCAAAATTCAGATATAACTCAGATGTTGTGTTAATTGCTCCAAATAAAATTACAAGTCAAAAAGGTTTAGCATATTTCACTAGTCCACAAGGAAGATACGATAAAGATAAATATTGCGATCGTTTTGCAGATTTCACAAAAGAATTAGGTTACAAAATTTTATATGCATGGAATACCAAAGATGATGGAACTGGAATTTCATACACAATAGATTATGAAAACACAAGTGTTGCTGATGTTATAAAAATGCCAGACTGCGATAAAACTAAGAACTTAGATTTATATGCACAATTCAAAGGTGAAGAAAGAGCGGTTGTGTTGCATAACTCTTTAGATGATGATGCTTCAATTTTCTATGCAACTAACTATGATAAAAACACTCCTATAATAAATACCGAAACAACAATAGGTGCTGTTACTAATTATTATGGCGTTAAGTATTTTGAAAATTTATCTGACCTTGATCCTAATAAAAATTTCTTAACAAAGTATGGTTATAGATTTAAAGGTTGGTCTTTAAGTAAAGAAAATCCTAAGCTCGTTGAAACACAATATCCATTTAAATCAGATAGCACAGGAAAAGATCAAATTGTTGTTGGTGACAAAAAGTATTATGTTGCTGCAGACCTATATGCAATGTTTGAGCCAATAGAATTTGATGTTGTGTTTAGATATGAAGATGGTGCAGAAACAAGTAAAACCATTAAAATTTCTTATGGCGCTCAAGAATCTGCTAATTTAACTCAATCTGACATCAAAAAGCTTGTTGAAAACGGAGAATATGCATTTTCTGTCACAAACAATGGTGTTATTGTCAAAAGCGGTTATAAATTCGTTAAATGGGTTGATTCTTTCGGAAATGATATATTTGAGAAAGTTCAAATAAATGATAATTCTTATTATTATATTTTCAAACCAAATGCTGAGAATCGTTATCAAACAGATGCAAGTGGAAATCCTAAAGATCCAATCATTATTGCTGAGATGAAAACCGAAACAATTGTTTATGAAGTTCAATTGGATTATGGAAAAGATTCAAAAGGAAACGATTTCTATAATGCAACAATCGCAAAAATTCCATACACAATTGAAACTTCTTACACTCTTCCAACAGAAGCTGAGATTAGAAGAATTATTAAAAATAGTGGAAACACATTTATTGATGACTATGAGTTTGATGGTTGGAAAGTTACAGCAATCGATGAGAATGGAACAAACATTATTTTAAACTCATTAATCGATAAAGTTGAAAATGGTGATTCTATTTCATATGTGTTTAATAAAGATTTGATGTATTATGGAAATGTTTCAATTTCTGCTCAATGGAAAATTAAAACATACACAATTGATGTTGTGAATAATGGAAACGAATATTATTCATTCAAAGAAGGTGTGTTGGAAAATGGTGGCTCATATAACTTTACTAATCTAACATCAAATAGATTTATATTTGAAGCCGGAGAAAGTAAAGCGTTTAAATTGCAAATTGAAAACACTTATTCTCAAATGTTTAGAAAAGTTATCACAATCGTTACAAACGAGGGTGAGTTCACATTAAGCATTTCTGATCCAACAGATTTGGCAAGTGGAGAAACTAGAAGAGTTATCACACTAGAGAACTCTAATGGATTCACAATCACTGGTGGTGAAAGCAATAATTACACAAATGTTACTTTAGTTAAAAATGAAAGAGTTTATTTCTCAATCAAAGCAACAATGAACGATGCTGAGTCTTCTTGCATTTTGGAATTCACTGGAATTAGAAGTGACTTCACTATTAAAATAAAAGAAGATATTCAATGGGTTGTTAACTCTTACGATGTTTTATTCAAAGAGATTCATAGTTTAACATACGATGCTAGTACTATTTCAAATGATGTGTTTGAGATGGTTGGCGGAGTATCTAAAAAATTATCAATCAATAAAATAACATACAATCAATCAATTTCAGATTTAAGCACTAGAAACTTGATTGCAAAGGAAAATGGGGATATTTATTCATTCATCGGTTGGTATGAATTAGTTGATAATGGAACAAGCAAGGAATATATTCCTTACGATTTCAGTAAGAAAATAACACAAACCACAACTTTATATGCATACTTCAAAGAAAATGCAAAAGTTGAATTGTATTTATATAATGCTAGAACAAGTTCGTATAGCTTATATAAAACTATTTCTAATATTAAGTCTGATGGAAAAACAACAATTGCAACTTTAATAAGCAGAGGCGACACAAAAGTTGCATTAGTTTCAGGCTATGAATTCTCAAACTGGTGCGTTGGCGTGGCTGATGAGAATGCAACTGGTGGCGTTAGATTAGAAAGTAGTTTTGATGATGATTCTATCAAATCACTTAAAGTTGTTGAAGATTTAAAATTCTATGGAAAATATAATCCTATTGAATACAACATTGTGCTAGATTTAAATGGTGGTTCAGTTGGAGCTGGTGTTGATGTAACTGGATTAAAATACAACATCATTGATGGATTTGATTTCACAACTGGTGACAACACAAAGTACAATCCAACACAAGAAGGAAAAGTGTTTGCTGGTTGGAAAGTTAGAAGATTAACAAAGTTATATGCTCACAAATTAAATGTTGATTCTGTTACTGGTGAAATAACTAAAGGAAATGCCAGTTGGGTTCAAGTTGATGCAATTATTTGCGCAATTGCAAAAGGATTCTATTCAAATGATTCTAGCACGATTCAAACTGGCTCATATGGAGATATTGAATTAGTTGCAAACTGGACTGATAAACAATATGAGGTTTCAATTCCAACAAACACAGAAATAACATATCAAGTTAAGCCAGGCTCAAACATTGTGTCATTCGGCTCAAGTTATGTTTTCTCATTCAACTTAAAAGATGAATTTAGCAAGAGTGATTTTAAAATTTCATTCTCTAACGACACTGATAATGTTGAAATTTCGAAAGCAGATTTAAATGGTTACACTGGATTTGTTGGTTCAACATTCAGTGTTAACACTAGAGTAGTTGATGGCATCTTTGAAATCACAATTTCAAATATCAAAGCAAATGTTAATGTTTCTATAAGTGGAATTGGTCAAAATAAATACACGGTTGAATATTATAAGAGTATCAATGGTTCAACAACTTTAATCGAAACTAGAGAGATTACTCATGGCGCTGTTTATTCAAAACCAGCTGTTAGTGAAACTGGCTACACATTAAAAGGTTGGTTCACTGAAGCTAATGGTGCTGGCGATAAAGTTGATAACAATGCAACTGCAACTGCAGACATTAAACTTTATGCTTATCTTGTTGCAACAAATTACAATATTATATATGTGGATAGTAATAATAACATTATATCTATGAACGATACTGAAAATATTTACTTTATCTATGGTTCAACTGTTGCTAACACATTCACAATTTTAGCTAACACAACTCTTCCAACAAGTGATGTTGTTAAGATTAGAAAATCTGGATTTGTGTTTGCTGGTTGGAAAGTAAATGCTATCACAGAGCAAGTTCCTGGCGAAAGTGCTAAAATTTATGGAATTGTTAATGGCGTAAAGAAAGAGCTTGCCGTTGGTGATATTGTTAGTGAAATTAGTGAAAATTCTTATGGCTCAATCACACTTGTTGCCGTGTTTAATGTTAATACCCTAACAATCAACGCTGAGAATGGTGAAGGTTACACAATCACTCCAAATAGCCAAACAGTTGATTATGGTTCAGATGCCACATTTGATCTTAAACTTGATGAAAGTTATGCTCAAGGTGAATTTGATGAATCAAATATTGAAATAAATGGTTCTTCTGATGTTGAGGTTTCAAAGAAACTTGATGATGATGGCAATGTTATTCCAGGTGAATATGTGATCGTTGTTAAAAATGTTACAGAATCTATCACGTTAACAATTAAAAATGTTGCTAAAAACGCATACAATTTTGTACTTGATCAAACATCAAGTAAATACACAATTGCAAACTTAACTGGTGTGGCTGGAAACAAAGTTACTCATGGGGAAAGTGTTTCATTTAAAATCAACCTAAACACAAATGGTTACAACGCATATAAAGTTTTGGTTAATGGTGTTGAAATTGGTGGAACAATCCCAAATGTTGAAAATGCAACTTTAGAAAACGATATAGTTTTACTAACAAACATTACTGGTGATGTTGAAATTGAAATCCAAACAACATTAATAAACTACACAATTTCATTCGATTTAGATGATGCAAAATATGTGGGTGCAACTCCAATTGATGATATAACATTCACAGTTGAAAGTGAGAAAATAACTCTTCCAACTGCAACAAGAACTGGTTACACATTCTTAGGTTGGTTTGATGAATCAGACAACAAACATACTGTTGTTCCATCTGGTTCATATGGCAATAAAACATTTACCGCTAAATGGAATGCTATTGAATACACTATCACATATGACTTAAGCGATGGTTCAAACTCAAATAATAACCCAACTACTTTTACAATTGAAGACACAATCAATTTGGAAAGTGCAAGTAAAGAAGGTTACACGTTTGATGGTTGGATTTTAGTTAACGACATTAATCATTTTGTTAATAAAAATGAAGAATCTATTAGCGCTGGAACAATCATTTCTTTCATTTCAAATGCATATGGAAACATTTCACTAAAAGCTTCTTTCACTATAAACACAAACGCTGTTATGTTTGGATTATCAAGCAAAGATGGATATAAATTTACATCTGATGAAGAAGGTTCAACCTTAGTTAAATTAGAAAATAGTGTTGAATACAATTCTAACTATGAATTCTATTTAACAATTGCTGATAGTTACTCTCAAAACCTAACAAGTGGAGTTCAATTAAAAGCTATTATAAACAAAAATAGCGCTAACGAAACCATCACAATCGCAACTATTAAAACAACTGGAATCACATACACAAATAATGGTGGTGTGGTTATAGAAGTAGCTAAAGTAAGCGACTTAGTTTATAAAGTTACTATTAAAAATATCAAACAAAGAGTTGATGTTTCTATTGATGATCTTTCTATCAACACATATCAAGTTAAATTGCAATATCCTGTTGGTTTAACAATCTCAAATGAAAATGCAACTTCACAAAACAATATTTATAGTATTGAATATGGAAAGAATTTTACTTTCACATATACTTTATTAGGTGGCTATGAAAAATCTGCTGATTTCAGCATTGAAACTGGGTTTGAAAATGTTTCTGATAACCTTGGAAATGTAACGATTTCTAATATCGTTGCAAACACAACTATTGTTATCAAAGGTGTTGTTGAATCAAATTACAATGTTGAATTCAATATTCCAAAAACGAACAACGGAATTATTGCTAGCGGTTATGATGTTTTAAAAACAATATCATTCACCGTAACAAAAGAAGTTTCTAGTGATGAGTTCCCAAATTATGCTTTAAATGGTTATGATTTTATTGGTTGGTTTGATGAAAACGACAATAAGGTTGAAGAAATTTCTATTGGAACTTATTCAAACATTAAACTATATGCAAAATTAACCGCAAGAACATATACTATAAACTTAAATAAAAATGGTGGTGAATTTGCTGAAGGTGTTGAAACATCAATCACAAAGAAATTTGGCGAAGCAATTACTCTTCCTAATGAAAGTCAAATTTCTAGAATAGCTTATAAATTTATGGGTTGGCTAAACGGAAATGAGAGAGTTGCTTACACAACAATGCCATATCTTGGTGAGGATGGTTCTTCAGTAACATTAAATGCAGAGTGGTCTGCTATTGAATATCAAATCACTTATGATGTTAATGGTGGTGAAGATATTTCAAATCAAACTTTCACAATTGAATCAAATGATTTCAACTTACAAAAAGCAACAAGAATTGGTTATGAATTCTTGGGTTGGGAAGTTGTTTCAATTGATGAAATTAACTTAATTAATGGGGCAAAGTTAGTTACTAATGCTGTTTTAGGCGTTGATTATTCTATAAAAACTGGTTCATATGGAAATATTAGTTTGAAAGCTAAATATGATGTTAGGGAATACACAATTAACTACTATTCAAATGGCGTTAATGTTAGAGAGTTCTTAACTCCAAAAACTTATGAATTTAGTGCTGAAAAATCATATAATCTTCCAACAAAAGCCGAAGTTGAAGCAAACACAAATGTTTATGTGAATGGCTATCAATTTGATGGTTGGTACTTAAATGATAATTTTAATGGCGATAGTGTGGTTTCAATTCCTGCAAATGCAACTGAAGATAAAACTTACTATGCAAAATGGGTTGCTTTAGATTATGAAATCGCATACTCATTAAACGATGATGATTCAAGTTTCAAAGCAACGAACCCAAACACTTTAGTTTCATACACAATTGAATCAAACGATATTGAAATTCTTGATGCAACAAGAGTAGGTTACACTTTTGCTGGTTGGAAGGTAACTAGTGTATCTGGAGTTTCTGGCTATTCAGAAACTTATATCAATGGGCTTGTTGGCGGAAGCCAAAAGAAAGTTGCTGTTGATGATATTATTAAATCTATTATCAAAGGTTCGTATGGTTCAATTTCTTTAGAAGCTCAATGGACTATAAATAAATACAACATCACATATTCTTCAAACTTAACTGGTGAAACATTCACAAACACAAATAGTAAAACATACACAATCACTAGTGGAATTGCTCTAGCTCAAGCAAGTAAAGATGGATATGAATTCAAAGGCTGGAAGATTATTTCATTAAGTGATGCTGATTCTAAATATTTAGGAAGAAAACTTGGAAACACTTATGAAGCAAATGATGATGAATTATTAAAGGTTGGCGATGTTATCACTTCTTTATCAATTGGTTCATATGGTGAAATTTCACTTGAAGCACAATTTGAATTAATCACATACGCAATCACATATTCAAATGATATTGGATTTGCATTTGATTCAAATAATAACCCAACAACATTCAATGTTGTGACTGAAAATATAACATTAAGCGAACCATCAGTTTCAGGTTTCACGTTCTCTAAATGGCAAGTTGTTGGCGAAATCAAAAACATTGATGGAACAACAATTTCAAACGGAACAGCTATTACAGAAATAAAGAAAGGCTCTTATGGAAATATTGAGTTAAAAGCTATTTTTGAGCCTGAATTTTATAACATTTACTACTATGATAACACAACTCTTATCAAAACTGATTCATACTCAAAATCAGCAACAGGTGAAACAGTTCTAGATACCACAGTAACTAAAAATGGTTACACGTTCGCAGGTTGGTATGCAAGCAGTGATTTATCAGGTGAAAAAGTTGAAAAATTTTCAAACAACACAACTGGAGATAAATCATTCTATGCAAAATGGACTATTGTTAAATACTACATTTCATTCGTTTTAGATGGTGGAATTAATAATTCAGGAAACACTAACTATACTGATGATAATGGCGCTAAATACGAATTCGATATCACAAAGAATATCAATTTATATGAAGCTACAAAATCAGGTTACACATTTGCAGGTTGGAAAGTAACATCAATCGCTGGAAAAGTTATAAGTGGTGGTGATGAAATTTCTTTAAATCAATTATTAAAAACAACAGACCACATCTCAAATATTGATGCTGGAACATATGGAAACATCACATTAACTGCAACTTACACAACTGATGATTACTCAATCGACTATGTTTTAAATGATAACGCAAATTATCGAGCAACAAATCAAAACACAATTAATTCATTTAAAGTTGATAGTGAAGATATCACTCTTAAAAGTGCAGCAAGAACTGGTTACACATTTGAAGGCTGGTATGTTGCTGAAAACAACATTTCAAACGTAAATGGCAAAAATTACTCAGTTGGTGAAAAAATTGAAACAATATTCAATGGAACATTCGGAAATATCAAACTTTCTGCAAAATGGACTCCTATTGAATACACAATTTCATATGAGCTAAATGGTGGTGCTTTTGCAACTGACTACACAAAACCAGAAAAGTTCACAGTTGAAAGCAAAGATGTTGCTCTTCCAACAGCATCAGAAATTTCAAAAACTGGTTACACCTTCTTAGGTTGGTTCACAGCAAACGATGAAAGTGGTGTTAAAGTTACAGAATTTACTCCAAGCAGTGCAGATAATATTACTTTCTATGCTAAATGGGAAATTATAACATACACAATTGAATACTATTATTCTGAAAATGGTAAGATTGCAAGTGCATTCAATAGTGATTTAATAAATGTTCCATATTTTGTTGAAGACACTACTGGAAAAACAACATTCACAATTGAATCAGAAACCATAAACCTTCCATTGTCAGCTAAATTTGGTTATGATTTCAATAAATACACAATCAAATCTACCGACGGAAAAGTTAATGGCTTAACAAGTGGCGACATTGCTAGTGTTAATAAAGGTTCATATGGAAACTTAAAAGTTATCGCTGAATATAGCCCAAGCAAATCATATAACTTTAGTGTGGTTTCGCAAACTGGCTACGCAGTTACTGCTATTGCGAACGAAAAGGTTAGCCATAATGCTGAAAAAGTAATCACATTCTCACTTTCTCAAGAATTCTCTCAAAGAGTTGAAGATGTGGTTATCAATATCAACGGCACAGAATTAGTTCTTAATAAAAACAATGTAAATGGTTCAGTGCTTGCTTCAGTTGACAAGAAAAATGGCAATGAAGTTTTAGAGTATGTAAACGAACTTGTTTATTCAGCAGTTTCAGAATTAAATGACACCACAGGGGTTTACACTTTAACAATTTCTAATATTAAGCGCAATATTGAAGTGACATTTGGTGCGTTAACTGAAAACACATATTCAATCATAATTCCAGAATCTTCAAAACAAATTGGATATGAGTTAAAATCAACAGACTCATTAACTGATATTGTTTATGGGGAAGGTGCAAGTTTAACATTTGATTTGCTTAAAGGTTACACTCAAAGTGACAACACATTTAATATCGTTATAAATGAAACTGAATTAACATTAACTAAAGATTCAACAAATGGTGAAATTGCTGGCAAATTTAGTTATGCTTTAACCAAAGTTGGAAACACATACTCTCTTGCGTTATCAAATATCAAAGAAGATATTAATATCGCAATTGAAAAAGTAAATCCAAATAAATACACTTTAACTTTGGATTTCTCATATCGTGGTGGTTCAGGTGAGCCAACAGAGATTGAAGTTATTTATGGAAAAACAATAGGCGAAGCATTAGGCAGAAATAATATTTATTCTTCAATTAATCTTCCTGCATCTGCTTCATTTGCTGGTTGGTACACATCATATAGCAATAAAGGAACAGTTGATAACTGGGCTGATGACACATTTGCAAACGAAGTAACAATTTCAACTATTATTGAAGGAGATATATTCAAGGGACTTGAAGATGGTTCGATCACAACTTTATATGCTAGATACACATTAGGTAC
>JBNMHL010000004.1:0-48817 GCA_050872745.1 Clostridiales bacterium
TTATAAATTATAAATATTATATTATAATAGTATGGAAATATATATTGAATATCTTTTAATCGATAATCTTATAATTAACGCACTAATCATTTTTCTAACAAGTAAATTGCTTCAATTAAAACTAAAGTTTAAAAAAATTATATTAGTTTCAATTATTTCAACATGTTTCGCTTTTGTTTTTCCATACATAATGATTTTTTTAAATTCATGGTTAATTGTTGCAATAAAACTAATAATTGGTTTTTTTATAACATTAATAATGAAAAAACAAAAGTTTGGTAGACTAATTATCACATACATAGTGTTTTTAACAATAACAATGTTATTTGGTGGGGTTTGTTTCGGATTAATTATGATGTTAGGGCTAAAAACAACTTTAAATGGAATTTTAATGTTTGGATTTGAATTTCCTATGGGGCTGATAGTTTTAGTTCTTGCTTTTTATTGCTATGTGTTGTGTAAATTGATAAATTATTTAAAAAATAAAAATATAAATAACGGGCTTAATTACGATGTTATAGTGCAAATTAATAATAAATCATATTCATTGGTTGGATATTTTGATACTGGGAATATGGTATATGATAATAATATGAAAAAACCAGTTTTAATTGTTTCGTTTGAATTTTATAAAAAAATTATTGAAAATTTTAATATAAAAAAAACTATGAAACAAATATTTGTAGATGAATTTAGGAATCCACATTTTATAAATGTTGAAACTGTGAGTTCAAAGGATAAAATTTTTGCTTTTGAAATTGATTCATTAAAGATATATGCAAATAAAAAAATTTATAAAAACGAAAATGTGATTGTTGGTGTTTCAAAAACAAAATTTACGGATTTTGATTGTATACTTCACAAAGATTTTTTAAATTATGGTGTTAATTTTTAAGGAGATTTATTATGTTTAAGTTCATAAATTTTATAAAATTGCTTGTTAAAAAGTTAAGTTCATTTGAGTTTTTCACATATAGAAATGTTATGCATTATATTTCATCTGGTGAAGCTTTACCAAAAGCGTTAACAGATGAAGAAGAGAAAGAATACATAAATATGCTTGGAGGAGAACAAGATGAATTAGCCAAGAAAAAACTTATTGAGCATAATTTAAGATTGGTTGTGTATATTGCAAAAAAGTTTGAAAACTCGCTTGTTGAAATAGAAGATTTAATAAGCATAGGTAGTATAGGACTTATCAAGGCAATTAATTCATTTAATGGTGATAAAAACATTAAAATTGCAACTTATGCAAGCAGGTGTATACAAAATGAGATATTGATGTATTTAAGGAAAATAAGCAAACAAAAAAATTTTGTTAGCATAGATGATCCGCTTAATATTGATTCCGAAGGTAATGAATTATTGTTGACAGACTTGGTTTCTATTGATTCTGATATTCCCGAAGTTGATGTTGAGAAGGAAACTGAGAAAAATATTTTATGGAATATATTAAATAGATTAAATTCGCGAGAAAAAGAGATAATGGTTATGCGCTTTGGACTTGATGGGAATATAGAAAAAACGCAAAAAGAAGTTGCAGATGATCTAGGAATATCTCAAAGTTATATAAGTAGGCTTGAGAAAAAAATAATAAAACAGATAAAAAAGGAAATGTTGAAACTTGCATAGGTTTCGACATTTTTTTTATCATTTTTAAAACTATGCAATCATAAAAAACGATAGTGTTTGCTTAAGTTTATTGTGTTTTTAATAGAAAAACAATATTGAATAATTTGATATGAAATGGAAAACCTAATAAAAACAATAAAGGTTGGTTTTTATATGGTTAACAAAGTTGAAATCACTGGAATAAACACATCTGAACTGCCAAAACTTAGCGGGGCGGAACAATTTGAATTAATGAAAAAAATAAAACAAGGAGATTTAGTTGCAAGAGAACAATTTGCGATTTGCAATATGAGGTTGGTTCTTTCCGTTGTCCAAAAATTCAAATTTAGAATTGAGAGCTATGATGATGTTTTTCAAGTTGGTTGTGTGGGACTTATGAAAGCAATTGATAATTTCAACACAGAATTAAATGTTAAATTCAGCACATATGCAGTTCCTATGATAATAGGTGAAATAAGAAGATTTTTGAGAGATAACAACTCGATAAAGGTGAGTAGGAGTTTGCGCGATATCGCTTTTCAAGTTCTGAAAGCAAGGGAACACCTTATAAAAGTTAATTCAAGTGAACCATCAATCGATAACATATCAGAATACCTTGATATTCCAATCCGTGATGTTGCGCTTGCTATGGAGGCGATTAGTGATCCTGTTTCGTTATGTGAACCGGTTTATAATGATGGTGATGACACGATATATTTAATGGATCAACTAAAAGATGAAAAAAATTCAGAAGATGATTGGTTAGAAAAAATAAATCTAAAAGATGCGTTTAAAAAATTATCACCACGTGAGAAAAAAATATTGCAACTTAGGTATTTTATAGGTAAAACACAAATGGAAGTTTCAGATGAAATAGGAATTAGCCAGGCACAAGTGAGCAGACTAGAAAAAAATGCAATAAATCAGATAAAAGAAAATTTTGCAATGACTTGATTATATGTTTATTTTATAAAGGTGATAGAATGAATTTGAAGCAATTTCAGTTTTTTATGTTACAAAAAATATAGCTTATATTCTTGATTAGTTTTAAGTTTTTTAAAAAAATGTAGAAATTTGTAATAAAATATCGAAAACTGCAAAACATATAAATGTGGGGAATGAAACCTCATAATATATAGGAGGTAAATTATGGCAAGACAAGCAGAATCTAAAAATACTAGAACTAACTCTAGATCAACTAAATCAAGCACTAGAGCATGTTCAAGTAAAATGGAATGCGGAAGTGATAGTGCTAAATCAGCTAACACTAGAAAAGCTAGTAAGCGTTCTAAATAGTTTTAACCATAGTTAAACCTAAAAAAGTGGCTTTAATGCCACTTTTTTTGTGTCTTAGATTTGTTGTTTTTACTTGATTACATGAATGAAGGTTGTAAATTATTTGATAAAATATTATTTTAGTCTAAAACTTGTGAAATAATTGGGTATTGACTTTATATATTATGGTATGTTAATATATAATATATAAGAAATAGAATTTATTTGTTAGGTGGTGGGAAATGGCAAATAATCAAATAAAAAATGTAATTGAAAATATTAAATCAAATGCAATATCAAGTGAAAAAGTTAAAGTTGATAATCATTCACCTTTAACTTTTTCTGACTTTATTGTGCCTCAAAAGGTTTATGATGATGACATTAATAAGCCTAAGTGTATTGAAAATAACGATAAGGTTATTATTTTTACGGCAGATCAGCTACCAAAAAAGATGGCGGTAAAGCCAACAGATTATGCAATATTAACTGGTGCATTATTAAATCCGTATGATAAAAATAATAGAACAACTAGAGTTTGGTTAAATTTTTTTGATCATTACAACAAGAATAATATATGGTGTACTGATTTCAATGGATATTATTCTGAATCAACTTGCCAAGAAACAGAAATTGCATTGCAACCTATGATCGATCTTGATGCGAATAAACTTGCAAGTGTTTGGGATAACTTGAGGGACTGTGAAATTAAAACTGTTTGCGATGAAAATGGTAATATAAAGTATCGAACAATTAATTTTGGGATGTATCCAAAGTCGTATGTTGGTAATGAGTTAAATAGTAAACTTGAAAAATTATATAAAGAATCTAGTTTAGCTCTTCAAAAACTTGATAAGGCTTATCCTTCAATTTTAGAGTGGGATCAACCAAAAGATAAAGAGCAATTTAAAATAAGTGAAAACCCATCATTTTTCTATGTTAACGATGGCAACACATATGTTCGAGTTTGCACGAATGAATCAAGCATTGGCGCAAATATAACAATGGCAAACGGAGATACGCTAAAAAATGAAACGGGTATCTATAATTGGGTTAAACTAGAACCAATTGTATGGAAAATACTAAACTGGGACTCATTACCTAAAGCAATTAATTCTAAAGGTACTGGTCAAACTGGTGTGATGAGTTTGATATCAGAGCAAGCAATAGTCGCTGGGGTTCCGTTTCAGAACTTAGATGTTGTTATGACTGAAAAATTTAAACTTAATTTTTGGTGCAATAGTTGTGTTAGGGGCTTTTTAAATGGATATGATATGAACTCCGATAACGTTTATGCTGGTAATAATGCAAACGGCCTAAGAATACAGAAGAAATCTTATGATTTTTCACAAATTGGATTTTTAAATCAAGCATTTAGTGAAATTGTTTCAATAAAATCAAAAGAAGACTTAGAAAGAGATAAAAATAAGGCTATCCAAAAACAAAAAAGCTATGGAGTTTCAATCGATGAAACCCCAATGACCACAGAAGAACAACTAAACTTCTATTTTCAAAACGGTATATCCTTTATGCTTCATGGTCCAAGTGGTGTTGGTAAAAGTGATAGAGTTAAACAACTTGATGAAAATTTAGAAAGCATAACCTTAAGAAACGGAATATTGCCAGAAGAAATAATAGGAAAAACTAGGTATGCCGATGGAATAGTTGGAAACCCAGATTGGTATGATGAAATAGTTAAGAAAATAAATAAAGGTGAAAGCACTGAAGAAATATTGAAGGAACTGGATATGAATATTGCAAGAAACTCAGGTGAGTGGATTGCTCCAAATTGGTATTCAAAACTAGTTAAAAAATGTGCCGAAGAGCCAAACAAGCAACACGCTCTTTTTATCGATGAAATAACAAATGTTAAACCTTGTGAACAAAGTTTAGTATTTCACCTAATATTAAATAAATCAATAGGACCAAATGTTGGAAAACTTCCAGATAACGCAGTAGTTATCGCAGCAGGAAATAGCAAAGAAGAAAGTGAATCAGTATACAACATGCCAGAACCACTATTCCGCAGATTTGGAGCTCATATATACCTAGAACCAAACATTCAAGATTGGTTAGAATGGGGCTCAAGACCTCAAAAAGATAACCCATCAAGAACAAACATTCACCCATTAGTTTCAGCATTCGTTGGAACATATGGTGATAAAGTGTTCTATTCAAAATATGATCCAGAAGATCCACCAAAATATGCAATAGATCCAAGAGGCTTAGAACAACTATCAAACATCATCTATGCAAACAACAATGTTATCAGAAAAGAATTAATATCAAACAAATTTGGTGAAGATATTGCCACAAACTTTATAGCATTTGCCAAAAACCCACCAATATCAGCAACAGATGTTTTGCTAGGAAACTATACCCAAGAAGACCTTCCAACAAAGTTTGACCAAAAATATACCTTAATGTTATCACTAAGAAACGTTGGAGAAGATAGCATTCAAGGTGTGAGAAAATTCATAGGTGAAAACTTAGGCGGAGAGCTATTATCTCAATTTGATAACATATGGGTTGGTGATAGCGCCGAAAGAGCAATACTTATAAATGAGTTAGGTGATGAAAATATTGAGGTTGATAGCAAAGAAGAAGTTGATAGCATAGTAAATGAAGTAAATTAAGTAATATTAGTTATATGAATTAATAATGTGTTGAAATACCTTAATAATATGCAAAAGAAAATTTTTTGAAATTTTTTAAATTTTTTAGTAAAATCTCTTGCAATTTAATAAAACTCATGGTATATTATTAAAGTATTTCGGTACGGGAGTTTAGCTCAGTTGGGAGAGCATCTGCCTTACAAGCAGGAGGTCATAGGTTCGAGCCCTATAACTCCCACCAAAATTAAAGTGCCTGTTTAATGTTTTTTAAACAGGCATTTAAAAAATTTATATGCGGGAGTGGCTCAGTGGTAGAGCGTCGCCTTGCCAAGGCGAATGTCGCGAGTTCGAATCTCGTCTTCCGCTCCATTTTTTTAAAAAGGTAAATTAAAGATTATTGTCAAATCCTTGCCCTATTGAATATAATTAAATATATAGTGTGGCACCATAGCCAAGCGGTAAGGCAAAGGTCTGCAAAACCTTCATTCCCCAGTTCAAATCTGGGTGGTGCCTCCACAATATGCTGAAGTGGCGGAATAGGTAGACGCACAGGACTTAAAATCCTGCGATAGCGATATCGTACCGGTTCGATTCCGGTCTCCAGCACCAAACAAAAAATCTGTACTATATGTGTGCAGATTTTTTCTTTTCGGTTATTCTTCATATTAACACTAACCATCATACTATTTTTTGCTATTTGGTATCATATTAGATTATTTTTATAATTTAAATTGAATATTGAAATTTTATTTTTTATAAATCTTATAATGTGCTACAATAAATTATTATAGTTTAAATCGAGGGAGTTGGAAATGGCTGATAAAAAGAATGTTAATAATGCAAGGGCAACAAAATCATCAAATAGAGATTTTATTCCTTGGGCTAATGCAAGAAAAAGTGGAAGCAAATCTAATAGTACTGTTTCTGAAAAAACAACACTTAACTCGAGTAATCAAACAGCTGCAAGAAAGGCAAGAGAAAAATCAACTGCAGGTAAAAATGTTGATAAGGTTATTTCAAAAGAAATAAAAAAGAAAACGAATCTTCCTTTGGTGATTTCTATTATTATTTTTTTATGTGTTGGTGCTGTTTTGGGTTATTTCACTATTGCGTTTGTCACAAGAAATGATAAATTTGAAATGAACACATATTTAAATAATGAAACCGATGTTTACATAAATGATGAAAATGGAATTAACGAATACAATGAGATTGGTGCAAAGTGTGTTGTATTTGGTAAAGATATATCGAGAGATATTAAAATAACTTATAAATATAGAATAGATATTTCCCACGAAGCAGTTGATGTTAGCAATGTGGACACCTCAAAAGAGGGTGTTTATTATGCTATTTATACTATTAACCACCCAAGATATAAGTCGGTTACATTAATTAGAAATATATTTGTTTTAAATAAGGAGGCGTAATATGGCAAGACCAAAAAAAGTATCGTTAACAAAAATTATTATCTGTTCTATAATTTGCTTTATTATTGGAGTTGTTGGCGGTGGTTTCTTTAAATTATATATTTCAACACCAGGCTCATATTTAATTCCAGCAACCGTTTCTGCTTCATCAAACACCACCCATGAGGGCGATATAAATATTGAAACTATTAAGAGTAATGATTTATCAATCCACTTTTTGGAGTTGGGTAATAAATATACTGGTGATTGCACATTTATCAAAATTGGAAATGTTGAAATTTTAGTTGATGCTGGTTCAAGAGCTAACTCAATTCAAACGATTTATGACTACATAAATCCATATATTGAAGGTGAACTTGATTATGTTATAGTAACCCACGCTCATCAAGACCATTATGCTGGATTTGCAACGGCAAATAGTCTATTCGATAAATTTGAAATTTTGAATGTTATAGAATTTGCAAAAACTAATCAAAAACCAACTTCAACACTTTATTCAAACTATTTAAATGAAAAACAAGAATTAGAAACAAAAATGGAGGGTTTAGGAAAAACTTGCAGTATTAAAAAAGTTACCGATTATGTTGGGGAAACTGAAAGAAATATCAACCTAGGAAATAATGTTACGTTGCAATTTTTGTATCAAAAATATTATGAAGAAAGTGCCACAACAGAGAATAATTATTCAGTTTGTTTTCAACTTGTTCAAAAGGTTGGCTCGCAAGAAAAAAGATATCTTTTCACCGGCGATTTGGAAAAAGATGGAGAAGAATCTCTCGTTAATGAAAATGAAGGGCTTTTAGGTGAGGTTGAGTTATATAAGGCTGGTCACCATGGTTCAAAAACTAGTTCTTCAGCTAAACTACTATCTGTTATAAAACCTAAAACTGTTTGTGTTTGCTGTTGTGCGGGAAGCCCTGAATATACCAAAACAAACGCTAATCAGTTTCCAACACAAGAGTTTATAAATAGAATTTCTGAGCATACTGAAAAGGTGTATGTAACAAGTTTGTGTGTGGATTATACCAACGGGAAATTTACTTCAATGAATGGAAATATTGTAATATGTGCAAGTGAATCTGAATCTAAGGTCAAAATAGAAATTTATTTTTCAAATAATTCAACTTTTTTGAAAGATACCGACTGGTTTAAAGCTAATAGAATAATGCCTCAAAAATGGGCAAAAGTTGCGTAAAAAGTTATATTTAATTGAATGTTTGAAATAGTTATGTTATACTTACACAAATTAATAAGGATAAAATTATGAATATAAAAAATTATTTAGATAATAAACTAAAAAATGTTTTTGATATGTTAAACATTGACCGTGAGCTGGTTAGGGTTGCTTTTTCCGATAAAGGTGGTGTTGATTTGCAATGCAACTCGGCTTTTCAACTTGCAAAAATGGAACATATGTCACCGATTGATATGGCTAGTAAAATCGTTAATGAATTTGAGAAGAGTTGCAATGATTTTGAGTGTTCTGTGGTAAATGGATTTATAAATTTTAAGATTAAAGATGAATTTTTGTCTAAGGTTTTAAACGATGCTTATAATAGTGAAAGATTGAATCTTCCAAATGAAAATAAACCTAAAAATATTATTATTGATTATGGTGGGGCAAATGTTGCAAAACCTCTTCATATTGGTCATATGCGTTCAGCAATAATAGGTCAAGCACTATATAGACTTAACAAATTTATGGGTAATAATGTTGTTGGTGATGTTCACTTAGGCGATTGGGGCTTGCAAATGGGGTTAACAATTGCACAGCTTATGGATGACTATGATATGGGATATTATTTTGGTGAGAATAAGCCTAAAGTTGAAATAACAATTCCAATGCTTGATGAGGCATATCCTAAAGCATCTGCAAGAAAAAAGGAAGATCCTGAGTTTTTAGAGCGAGCTAGCAATATAACATTATGGCTTCAACAAAAGAAAAAAGGCTATTTTGATATATGGAAAGAATTTAGAGAAGTTAGCGTTGATATGGTGAAAAATTCATATGCAAACTTTGGGGTTACTTTTGATTTATGGAATGGAGAAAGCACTGTTAATGATTATGCAAATCAAATGATTGCAGATTTTAAAAATAAAAAATTGATTTATGAAAGTGATGGTGCATATATTATGGATGTGGCCAAAGATGATGATAAAGAACCTATGCCTCCAGCAATCATTCAAAAACACAATGGTGCGCAAATGTATATAGTTACTGATGTTGCAACTATTGCACAAAGATATGAAGAAAATAATAACTTAAATGAAATTTTGTATGTTGCAGATAATCGCCAAGCGTTGCATTTTAAACAAGTTTTTAGAGTTGTTAGAAAAGCTCAACTTTGCCCAGATGATTTAGAATTAAAGCATATAGCTTTTGGTACTGTCAATGGAACTGATGGCAAGCCTTTCAAAACTAGAGATGGTGGAACAGTTAAGCTTGATGATGTTGTTGAAATGGTAAGAAATAAAGCTTTAGAAAAATTAAAAGCAAATGGCTTGGAAGAAAATAATGAACTTGCTCAAAAAATAGGGGTGGCAGCACTTTTATTTGGTGATATGATTAATGTTATAGGAAAAGATTATGTGTTTGATTTGGATAAATTTTGCTCGTTTGATGGTAAAACTGGGCCATATCTTCAATACACCGCTGTTAGAATCAAGTCGTTATTAAATAAATCTAATTTTGAAAAGTTTAAAGGGATAAATGTTTGCAATGGATATATAAGAAATGTTGCAATATCTCTCCTTAAATTCTATGATAGTTTTTATACTGCTTATAAAGAAAATACCTTGAATTCTATTTGTCAATCTGCGTTTGATTTGGCAAGTGCGTTTTCAACTTTATATAACGATGTTAAGATTTTAAAACTTGATGATAATGAAAAATCAAATTATTTGAGTTTATGTTTGTTGGTTTTAAAGTCTTTAACAATAGGGCTTGGAATCATTGGAATAGAAATTCCTGAGTATATGTAAAAAAAATCCCAAAAAAATGGGATTTTTTAATTGTTGAATAGTATTTAATCTTGCACGCGTGATAAAAAATATGATCCTAATAACATTATGGATATTTATATCGTAGATTGCTTAGATAGTGCTGAAAATTTTCAAAATTATAAAGGAAAAGTGATAAAATAATTTTAAAAATGTTGTGAAAAATAAAATAATATTTTTTAAATAGCATACAATAGTTACTAAGGGACAATTTATGTGGGAAATATCTATTATATCATCATCAAAAAATAGACATTATCTATTTAATATAAAGAAAAATTTAAGTGCAAAATTTAAAAATTCTGGATTGCTTTGTGTTTGTGAAAAAATAAACGATAATCATATTTTAAGTGTCGCGTGCTCTAGTAAGATTCAAGAAGCTCAAAGTTATTTAAGAGAAGTTCTTGCTGAAAGAATCGTTTTGATATTTAAAGAAGAATTTTTAAATCAAAAGATAATAATGGAAAATGTAAGTGAAACTTGCAAATCTGCTTTTATTAAGGCTTTGATGTGCTTCGATTTTGAAAATGATGTTAACATTGTGTTCAATGAACTCAATATTAATTCAAATATAAATTTAGAAGCGTTCTATAAATTTAGGTTGGGTAAATTAAGGAATAAATGGAATGACCTAATTAATGCAACTAGTTACGATTCAATGTATTTAAATAACTATGAAATTTTTTTAGAATTTTTGAAATTTCTAATTGAAAGTATAAAACCCACTTTTAAAGAAATAAATGTTTACTTCAAAGACAATTATTACGTGTTGTTAGATGAAAATGGCAAACGAATTGTTTGTAATGAAGCAAGCAAAGTTTATAAAGATGAAATTAGCTTAGTAACTGATTTAATAATGCTTGCACCATTAAAAATTAAGTTTTATTGCGGAAATGTTTCTAGTGATACCCAAAAATTAATTTCATATATATTTGATGGAAGGGTGCAACAATTAGTTTAAATAAGGCCACAAGATGAAGTGGCTTTTTTTATTTGACTTTTTAAAATAATTTCTATATTCTAGATTTGATTTGTAGGAGTTAAATATGAAAAAAATTTTGCTTATCAATGGTAGCCCAAGAAAAGGGAATTGTTCAATTATTTTAAAAAAGATAGAAGAAAAATTTAATGGTGAAGAAATAAGCGTTGAAACTATTGAACTAAGAAAATTAAAACTAAATTATTGTAATGGTTGCCATAAATATTGTGAGTTCACTGGAAAATGTTCTCAAAATGATGGTATTAATGAATTGTTGCCTAAGTTACTTGAATGCGATATGTTAATTGTTGCTTCTCCTAATTATTTTCAAAATGTTACGGGGCTAACAAAAACATTTTTTGATAGAACATCTCCTCTTTATCATAAAAGGCTACTTAGAGGGAAAAAGTTGTTTTTCATATTTGTTGGTGGGTTAGACACAAAAATCACAACGGACACGGTTATTCCTTGTGCAAATGGTTGGGCAAGGCCTATGAAGTTTTATTGGATCAACAATTATGTGTTCCAAGCAACTGATATTAATAAATTTATGGATTCTAATTTTGATGAGAAGATGCAGAATTTGCTAAATGAAATTGATGAAAGAATTAATGAAAAAGTTGTGTTAAGTGAACTAACTTCTAGTTTTGATGAAAATATTTATTATATGTTTCAAGATATAGAAAAAGAAGAAAATGGCTTTATTAACCATTTTTATGGCTTAAATAAAGAAGAATATTTGTTGCAATTAAATAATTATCTCAATGAAAGCGTGCGTAATAATATTAAAACATATATTCTTAGAATAAATGATGTTGCAGTTGGTGTTGGAAGAATTGTAATCAAAGATGGCCAAAGCCAAGTTGAAGATGTTATTGAATATGCAATCGCAAAAAAATACCGTGGCAAACTTTATGGAAATTATCTATTTGAAAATCTATTGAAAGAATGTGTTAAAATGAATTATTCTGAATTAATTCAATCTACTAGCAAAAATAATGTTAAAAATTTAAAAGTACTAAAGAAGTTTGGAAATGTTGTTGATTCCAATAATGATGTTTGCAAAGTGAAATTCATTTTGAAATAACAAGCAAAGAATAAGTCAGTGTGCTATCCAAACATTTAAAACATTCAACCTTTATTGTTTAAGTATCGTTTAAAATACAACAGTGGCTTTAATGATTATCAAAAGTAGGCATTGAATTAGTAGGATTATAATTATTAAAAGTAAAAGTAAAATCATACATTTAGTTATGGCTTTACTTTTTTCTTTTGAACACACACAACCATATTTTTTAAATATACGATACTTTTTAAAAGCAATGGCACAGATCAATGCGTAAGTAATATTTGCAATAAGTAAGAAAATAGCATATATAATCAAGCTTAGCACTAAACCTAAAACAGGGAATAGCGTTACTATGCAAACAATATCAAATCCTAAAACGTAGCCACGAATTGCAACTAATGAAATGTTAACTATAACAAAGAATATATTATTATTAAATATGATCGCTATTAATGAAAAAATCGAAATATATAAAACTTGATTAAAAAATACGCTCCAGTTGCTAGCTTCACCACATAAATAATTTATAAAAGTGTCATTAAAAAAATCTTCAAGTTCTAAATCTCCAGTTTTGCCAGCACAGAGAAAAATTCCAAGCAATAATCCAAATAAAAATATGGCTGTAAATAGGATAATAGGAATTTTATAAACCTTAAAGAAGTCCTTTAAACGTGAATTGCAATAGTATTGATTTTGATAATAAGATCCAGATTTCATTTAGTAATAAATATGTCAAAATTCAACAAAATAGAACTTAATTATTCAAATTTGGCAAAAGTTATAATTGAATATGAAAAATTTACTACTCAAATATAAATTTTTAATATGCAATGTGGCTTTAAATATTTGTTATTAAAATATTTTATGTGCTATTATATAAGTAGTTTAAGGAGATATTATGAAAACATTACTTTATGTTATAGATGGGTTTGGTGTTGGTGAATGTGAAGATTCGTGCAAATATCACGATGAAGGAAGCAATACATTTAAGAACACACTAACTCAAGTTGGAATGCAAATTCCTAATCTAACAACTTTAGGTTTAAAAAGTATTGATGGGCTTAATTTAGATGTTGAAGGCAAAGTTTTAGGTAATTATGGAAAAATGAGAGAGCTTAGTTCTGGGAAAGATACAACCACTGGGCATTGGGAAATCTCTGGCATAATTTCTGAAACACCTTTCCCAACATTCCCAAATGGTTTTCCAAAAGAAATTGTTAATGAACTTGAAAAAGAAACTGGATATGAGTTTTTGTTTAATGGTGTTGGAAGTGGAACAGACTTAATTGAAAGGTTTGGTGAGGAAAGTTTTAAAACAAAGAAGCCTATTTTATACACATCTGCTGATTCTGTTTTGCAAATTGCAAGTCATATAGATGTGATACCATTAGAAAAATTATATGAAATTTGTGAAAAAGCAAGAAAGATAATGAAAGGTAAGTTCGCTGTTGGAAGAGTTATAGCTAGGCCTTTTGCTGGAGAAGTTGGTAAGTTTTATAGAACTCCAGATAGGAAAGATTTTTCACTGGTGCCACCTAAAGCAACCCTTTTAGATAAAATGAAAAATGCAGGATTCGATTCAGTTGCAATTGGTAAAATTGAAGATATTTTTGCATTCCAAGGAATCACTGAATCATATCACACGCATAACAATCAAGAATCGCTAGAAAAGTCAATTGAAATTGCTAAACGCGGGTTTAACGGATTGATGTTTATAAACCTAATTGATACTGATATGCTTTATGGTCATAGAAACGACGTTAAAGGTTATGCTGGTGCAATTGAAAGAATTGATTTGAAAATTCCAGAAATTATTAACACTTTAGAAAATGATGATTTGCTTATAATCACGGCCGATCACGGTTGTGATCCAACAACTCCAAGCACAGATCATAGTAGGGAATTTGTTCCACTTTTGATATATGGCAAAAATTTAAAAAATGGTGTTAACTTAGGAATATTGAATGGTTTTAATTGTGTTTGTGTAAGTTTATTAGATTATTACAAAATAGAAGAGAATAGTAACTCATTCTTAAAAAAATTAATTAAGTAATAACGGTTAAAGTCAAAATTAAATAAGATAACTAAATGAATCTTTGAAATAAAGTAAAGGGAAAATGTATGAAAAAAAACTTAGCGATAAAGATTGCTGAAGCAATAAGAAAACAAGTGGTGGAACAAATAGATGTTTTTATGATTTTGGGAAGTGGTTGGAATGAAGTGGCACAAATAATTCAAAATCCCATAGTTATACCTTATTCAACGCTAAAGGGAATGCCAAAGTGCACTGTTCGTGGTCATGCAGGTAATTTTGTGTTTGGTTATGTTGGTGGTGAATATGTTTGCATTATGCAAGGAAGATTTCATATGTATGAAGGTTACACTCCTCAAATGGTAACGCTTCCAATTGATGTTATGCACGAACTTGGAGTGGAAAAAATAGTTGTAACAAACGCTTCAGGGGGAATTAATGATAACTACAACGTTGGCGATGTGGCATTAATATCTAATCACATTAATTTAACATCAAGAAATCCATTATGTGAAGTTATTCCTAATGAAACGTATCCTGTTTTTATAGATATGAGTGAGCCTTACGATAAAGAATATAGAACCATTGTGAAAAAGATTTGTGTTTCTATGAAAGCTAAATGTCATGAAGGTGTGTATATGCAAGTGTTAGGCCCTAATTATGAAACAAGCGCAGAAATTAAAGCATTTAAAACTATGGGTGCAGATATGGTTGGAATGAGCACTGTTATGGAAGTAATTAAAGCAAGGTATTATGGAATGAGAGTGTTAGGAATATCTTGCATAACGAATAAAGCTACTGGTCTTTCTGATGAGAAATTAAACCATAAAGATGTTTTAAACTCAAGCATAAATAACAAAGAAAAACTAAAACTAATATTAGTTGAATTTTTGAAAAAAATATGTGAAGCAAAGTAATATAAGAATAAGAGGAATGTCAACTTCAATAAAAAATCTAGCTAAAAAAAATAGAGGAGAGAACATATGAAAAAAACAATATTAAATAAAATAGTATGTGTTATAATGTTGTTTTTCTGTATGTTCTCTTTTTCGGGTTGTTTTTTTGGTGATGATTCTAGCTCTTCTAGTGGAACAACAAGCGGCGGTAGTTCGGGTGGTACATCAGGGGGATCAAGTGGTGGCAGTTCAAGTGGCGGTGGCTCAGGTGGTTCTAGTAGTGAAACAGAGGTTGATTATGGGAATCCTAGAAGAACTGATTACGCTCAAATCAGTATTGATGATTATTATGAAGGAGTTGCAATATTAACCGATGCAACCCCAAGTGGGAAATTTTATGATGATTATTCTAAATCTGTTAAAACATTTAAAGAATTGTTAGATAGGCAAATAACATCTTTTTGCGAATATCTAGTATTTGGAATTCAATCTGTTTATGGGAATATTGGTGGTGCTCAAACTACTTTGAGTGCATATGATATAAATATACTAGCAAATCAAGTTTTAGGTGAGAGTGCAGTTTCACCAAATACGGGTGCGTATGTTAACACACCAGAAGGGCAAGCTTATATTTCAAAAATAAATAACACAACAGGAACAACACAGTTAAAATATGATAATGCAATTAATGGTGGATATCTATTTAAATTGGTTGATGAAAGTGATCCTTCGAAAGGTGGCAGTTTTTCATCTGAAGTGAATACCTCAAGAAAATGGGCAAACCCTGGAAAACTAACGGTAGAAAATCTTAAAAATGAAATAAGTGCATTTATGATATCTTCAGGAACAGCTTCAACTTATGATTCTAACCTCGAAAATATTGACCATTTGGGGTTCACAACAATAGAAGCAAGTGCTATTGCTAGTTATATTTTGCAAGAGATTATTGGTGCATCAAATGTATCTTTTGATAACGAATTAAAAGATAGATTCACATCTTTTACCGTTTCTAGTTTATTAACAACTGAAGCAAATAAAGATATGTTTAGTAGAGCTGATATGCATTATTATAGGGCATACACTTTAAATGTTGCAACAATTATTAGCACAGCACTAACAACGGCAACTGATGCAAAACAACATATTGATTCAGATGGAAATTTTGCTGAGTCAAAATCTAAAAATAAAGAGTATTATAAATTGTTTCCGATGATGCCTAGAGTAAATGTTACTGTTGAAAAAGTGTCGGATATAACAAAAAATTTAAATAGTATTATTGGGGGCGAAGATAATTTAAAGGAAGCTGTTATTGAAACTCCGGAAAAGTTTGTTTCTTTAATTTTGTTGCCAAAGTTAGATAAAGAAGTTATAAGTGATTTTAAATCTTATTTGAGCGAAAAGTATGGAAGTGAAGTTGCAAATTCATATGCTTGTGATCAGTTTGAAGTTGGAAGTTATAACATAGCATTAAAAAATGCTGATTCTGATGATGTGAAGGTTAAGTTAAAATTTAATGTATCAATTGAAAGTGAAGAAGCACAAAAAGAATTGGGTGTAGGAAAGTATACCGTTTTAAATGATTATGTTAATAATTCAGCATACGAGAAAGACAACAATTCTTCAAACTGCTTTGAAGATGAAACAACATTCATATTATCAAAAGGCAAATATAACAATGAAAAGGATTTAGCATCATTTGATCTATCTAGCGCTATTAAGAACAAATATAATAAAAAGTTGAAAATTAAGAATTACAATGGTGTTGAAATATTTAAAGATAATAAACTAAATGAAGATTACTTTTATAAAAAAGATAAAGATGCGTTGCTTAAAGTTGATAATAATTTATTTAGTCTTGTCCAAAAAACAAACATTAATGGTGAGGCAACTCAAGGTGTGAATGCGGTATTTAATGCAAAGTCAAATTATGTTCAAATAAACTTTGAATATTATAATTCTAAAAATATTGCAATTTCACCAGTCCCAATTTATTTTATGTACTTTTCTATTTGGACTTAGATTTTAGTATATTAGGTTGGTAAATAAAAAAACTTAACAAAATTTGTTAAGTTTTTTTATTATCTTTTCATAGAATCATTATTCGAATTTTCAAGATTTATGTCATCAAATTCGTTTGCCTCATTAACCATTTGTTGAAATAATTCTTGTTTTCTGGTTTGTAAAGCATCTAATCTTTCATCAAGTTTAATACCTAAGTTCATAGCTCCAGCTCCAATAAACAATCCAATATTAGTTAAAGCTAAAGTGCTACCAACAGGATTCGTCATATTTGCTGGCAATTCAATTAAATTGTTTTTCTCAAGTAAAGAAAGACCGAACGAAGCAATTGCTATAGGAGCCGTAATAACTCCCATACTACCAAAAACGCCAAATGTATTCCAAGCAGTCTCTGATAAGCTCTCAGTTCTTTTAATTGATTTTTTAAGTTTATCAAAATCAGAGTAATCTTCTGGTTTTTTTATAAATTTCATATTTTCCACCTCTTTTTATAGATATATTTTATTATAAGTAGGGAATGTTGTCAATAGTGTTTTTTAAGATTTTTGTTAAGTGTATATAAAACTTTACTATTAATTAATCTAATATGAATATTTTTAAATTATATTTCTCAAACTATAAGAAAAGGGGAATATTATGAAAAAAGTAATTTCTTATTTATGTTTAATTATTTGTGCGATATTTGCTATGTGTGGGGGTGTTGGTATTGTTAATGCCGATTCAGTGAATGAGGATATTAGAATTAATGCTAAAAGTTATATTCTCTATCATCCAGAAAGTAAAAAAGTGTTAGCATCTTATAATGCAGATGAAAAAACGCCTGTTGCAAGTATTTGTAAGTTAATGACATCTTTAATTGTATTAGAGAATATTGAAAATGGAACAATTAATCTTGATGATAAAGTTGTTGCATCTGAATACGCTTGTATGGCTGAGGGTAGTCAAGCATTCCTAGATGCTGGAAGTGAATATTCAATTAGAGATTTGTTAAAAAGTGTGATCGTTGCATCGGCTAATGATAGTGCGATTGTTTTAGCTGAAGCTATATCTGGTAGTGAACATTTATTTGTTCAAAAAATGAATGATAAAGCCAAAGAATTAGGTATGCATAATACTATATATGAAAATGCTACAGGGTTGTTTACATCTGGTCAGCATAGTACCGCAGAGGACACAATTAAGGTTTTAGAAGCAGTTAGTAAATATGATATATATAACGAAGATTGCCATATTTGGATGGATAAATTAGTTCACCCATCTGGAAGAGAAACAGAACTTGTTAACACAAATAGACTTGTTAGATACTATAACTATTGTTTAAATGGAAAAACTGGGTATGTTGATGAGGCTGGTTATTGTTTGGCTAGCACTGCTTTGAAAGATGATATGAAATTAATTGCTGTGGTACTTGGTTGCGATAAGCCACAAGATAGATTTGAAGAATCGGTTAAGTTATATTCTTATGGATTTGCTAATTATAAAAACGAACAAGTATTGTTCACAAATAATCCTCTAGGTTCTATTAAAGTTAAGGGAGGTAAAGTTGAAACAGCTCAAGTGTATTCAACTGAAAATTACTACGCAATATGCAAAAATGGTGAAAGCATTGATGTTGAATTAAATTATGAAATCCCTGAAAGTATAAAAGCGCCTTTAACAAGTGGCACAATTATTGGTAGAATTATAGTAACTCAAAATGGAACTGTTTTAGCTGAAATACCTGTTGAAATAAGAGAAGACTTGAAAAAACATAATTATTCTGATGCTCTAGATAAAGTTATTAGTAAGTGGGCATTATAATTAGCTGTATTATAAAAGAGTTGAGTAAATCTTTACTCAACTCTTTTTTTGATGAATTGTATGTTTTTGGATTTAGTTTGAATGCAAGAGTGGGGTGGGGTAAGTTTGGTGCAAGTGCACTTGCACCACGCGCATTGGAAATGTGCGTTTAAAGCAAAGCTTTAAAACTTACCCCACACTCCATAAATTAACATATTGTGAATATTTTATAAACACATATAAACTTTTAAAGGCACTACATTATAATCGAAAAACAACGCAAAACTAAATATAATGTTAAATCACCAAATATTTTGTTGAATATTGATGAATGTATATGTGAAATCATAATTTTGTTAAATAAATTGTTCCGAATTATATATATTAAGATTGTAACAATAATAGTTGATGATAATTTATGGTTATAAAATTTATCTTTTTTCTTTATTTCGATTAAACAGTTGACAATAAAATTTATAAAGTATAAAATTGACTTGTTACAATTACAAATGTATGTATTAAGGAGAAAACTGCACTATGAAAGGCAAATTAAAAACTAGAAGTAATAAAAATATTTTCGTAACATTGCTTTTAATTCTTGCATTTCTTATCACACCTTTCACTGCCATAGTTAAATGTGTTGGTAAGGTTTTTGCTGGAACTGGAAGCAACTTAACAAATGTTAATGGAAAAACTATAAAATTAAAGAAATTTGTGAATGAAGTGGCTCTTGGTGGGTTCTATACTTTGCCTAGTTTCACTCTAGATGGAGTTGATAAAGCTTATAGTGAAGCAAATAAATCTTTTTATAAAGTAGTTTCACCAATTGGTAAAGATGTTCCAATCGTTGAGAAAGATGGCAAATATGGCTTCTATGCTAATTTGAGTGGTGGGGTATATACTTTATCTATTATTTCTCACGAAGATGGAGTTGTTGATTCAACAATCAAAAATTTAAAAATTAAAGTTGTGGATTCTGAAATTAAAATTGCATATCCTGAAAATTCAGAATTCGTTATTCCAAATAAAGTGCCTCAAGGCTCAACTTTAAAAATTCCAGCTGTTGAAGTCGTTAATCCAAATGAAATTGATTTAACTGGTTATTCTTTAAATGTTAAAGTTAAATCTGCAAAATCAAGCACTGAAAAGTCTCTTACTTTAAGTGAAGATGGAAAGTATTATGCTTTAGAGTTAACAGATTCAGCTGAAACTGGTAATTACGAAGTTGTTTATGAATATTCAAAAGATTCAGTCATTGTTGCTAAGGAAAGTAAACAATTTGAGTGTGTTTCTAAAGATAAATTTAATAAAGATATCAAATTAAGTTTTGAATTAAATTCATCTATGCCAACAACTGCTGTTGCTGGAGTTGAAACAACTCTCCCAACAATTAAAGTAACAGATTCTAATTCTCATAGTGATGATGTTCTAAATGCTTACACTAAGATAGTAGTTAAATACTATGATGTTGAGAATGATAAATATATTGATGTAACGAATCAAGTTTTAAAAGGTTATAAATTCAAAGCAAATGCTCTTGGAAACTTTTATGTAACCTATCAAGCAATTATTCCTTATAGCACAATTAATTCAAGTTTAGAAGATGTTGTTAGTGAAATTGATAGTTACACAATCAAAGATGTTAAAGATAATGTTGATCCAGAATTAAGATATGTTAAGGGCTACACAGTTGAAGATGGTAAAATCACTAAAGTTGGTTCAACTGATATCACTGATTCAACAAAAGAGGAACAATTGAATGAATTATTAGGAAATGAAGTTAACACAATTCCTTCAATTGTTGTTCTAAACAAAACAAAAACTGATTTAACAGCTGATCAACAAGATTTATTAAATGATACTATTGGCAACAAAAATATTGCATTAATTTCAATCCCTGCATTATTTGCAACAGACAATTTGACTGAATTTAAAGATATAAAATTAACTCGTGAAGTAAGAATTCCAAGTGGTAGTTATGAAGTTCTAACATTTGCTCCAAGCAGATATAAATCTGAAGCTGGAAATGCTAAAGGTGAGTATAAATATTTTGAAACTGCTGATTATGTTATAACAAGTGAAGGAACATATTATTTTAGATTCACAGCAGAAGATAAAGCTGGAAACACTATTCAAAAAACATTCCCAGTTAAAGCTATTTCAACTTCAACTTTTACAAGTGACTATAGCACAATAAAACCAAAAATCACAATGAGTGAACTTCCTAGTTCAGTTAAAAGTGATGGTTCTATTGAGTTTACATTCACTGCAAAAGATGAGTACGATGAAAGATTAAACAATGAAGTTAAAGTTGTTGCAACAGTTAATGGAGTAAACAAAGATGTTGATGCAAAATTTGTATCAACAAAAGATAACAAATATGTTATTGATGTTAATGGATTTGCAAAAACATTATCTCAAGGCGATAATTTTAGTGAATTAAAAATCTCAGCAACATCTAAAAATGACTATAACACTGATTTCTCAATAGAAGAAAGAGTTGTTAAGGTTATTGATGTTAGTGATGAAAACCCTGCAACTATTGAATTAACTGCTCCAGGTTCATCATTTATTCTTCAACTTGAAACTAAAAATGGTATCACACCAAACACAATTCAAAGTAATGGTCTTGATGCTTCTGATAAAGAAGTTTTCAAACAAAAACAAACAATTAAATTGCCTGACTTTGTTATTTCAGATAATGAAAGTGGAAGCTTAACATTTGATTTAACAATCACTGATAAAGCCGGAAATAATGTTCCTGTTGTTTATAATTATGTTAAAGATAGAACAACTAGCTCTGGATTCAAATATAACTTAACAGATGCTTCATTTGTTGCAAACTATTCTGGTGTATACACATTAACTTACACTGTAACAGATGCTGGTAACAATATAACAACAATTTCTTATGCGCTTGTTGTTAAAGACACTGAAGCTCCAACAATTGTGTTTGTTGATGAAACAAATCTTAATACAACAATCCAATTGGGTAACACAATTACTCTACCAAAAGCAGGTCTTTTAGATGATGGTGAAGTTGTTAAATTAGATGATGTTGCATATACTGATGTTGAAGTATCTTCAAACGGAATTAAATATTTTGATTTTGACACTTATAAATTCACTCCAGAAGAAACTGGAACATTCACATTCACATACTACGGTTATGATGCCGCTGGAAATAAATCTGAACCAAGAAAGTACACAATCACTGTTCAAGATACAATTGATCCAGTTCTAAATCAATCTCAATTAAACCTTGTTAGTAAAACAGTGGGTTGGGATAAAGAAGCAGAAAAGGTTGAGGTAGAAGTTCCATATGTTTCATTCACAGATGCAAAATATCCAGTTGATAAAAATGGGAACTTAATTACTCTTGCTGAAGTTTCTGTAACTAATGCAAAAGGTGAAAAACAAGAATTAATCGAAGTTGATGGAAGAAGATATTTTGAAGCAACAAAACAAGGTATCTACACAATTAAATACACAGCAACTGATTATGAAGGAAATACTTCAACAGTTTCTAAAGAAGTGGCTGTTGGTAATTGCTATCAACCAACTATTAAATTTGTTGGCGATTATAAAATTCCTGAAAAATTGAATGTTGGTGATTCTTTCACATTATCTTTAGATCCTGAATTCGTTTTAATTGAAGATCAAGATGGCGATGATGAAGAAATCACAAAAACAATAACATTAAAAGGACCAAATGGTAAAACAATTGATTCAATCTCATCTGATTCTTATTCTTGGAAATTTGAGGAAACTGGTGAATATCAATTAATTATCACATTAAATGATGGTGTAACTGGTGCTAAAACTTCAACATTTAAAATTAATGTTGCAGAAAAAGAAGTTAAAGAAAGAACAAAAATCTCAACTGCAGTTGGTACTATCCTTATTATTGTTTCAATTTTGGCTTTAGGTGCTGTTGTTATTTACTTTGTTTTAACTAATAAAAAATCAAAATCTAAAAAATCAGTTAAAAAAATTGATAAAACTGAACTATAAGAATAGAAAACTCTAAGACAATCTCTTAGAGTTTTTTATTTGCTTGCGATTAAAATATATATGATTTAAGTGAATAACCTATATTTTAGCAGTTTAAAACTATAAAGAATATTGAAATATAATGCAATATTTTCATTTAAAACATTAAGATAATTGCTAAATTATTATGTATTGTGGTAAAATAATTATAGTACTAAATTAAAAAATATTTTTGTTTAAGGATTAGATATGTTAGATAAGTTAAGCCAGAAAATAATTACTGTGTTAAACGAAATAAGCGATAATTCATCTACCTATAAAATATTTAGTTTAAGTGATATAATTACTAAATTAGGTAAAAAATATAAAGTTGATGCGGTAAATATGATCAAAAATCTTGAATATTTAGCTGAACGGGATTATATTGATATAAAATATATTGATGAAAAAGATGTGTGCTTGGCTTTGTTGTCTAAAGCTAGAATTCACGATGAAGAGGTTAAGCAAGTAAAAAAAGAAAAATTAGCATATATGAAACTTGCGGTTATATCTTCTATTTGTTCTGCTGTTTCGGCATTTCTAGGTGGATTTTTAGCTTTTCTAATTATGAAGTAAGGTGATATTTATGTTAAGTAGGCGTGAAAATAAAATTATGAAAATAATATACGATAAGTGCAGTCAAAAAGGCACTTGTCTTGTTTCGTGCGATGAGTTAATTAACACAATTTACCCGATGGAAATTAATGAAAAGGAAGTTCAAGAAATACTTGAAAATTTAGTATTAGAAGAGTATATTTCATTGATCATAACAGAAAAAAATAAAAAGAAAACATTTCGTATCTCGTTAAAAGAAAAGGGTGAGGCTTTTTTGCGTGAAAAACAAAACAAGAAAAAGTCTTGGGTTGTTGCTATAACAAGAACAATTATTTTAGCTTGTATATCATTTGTTGTGGGGATTATTTTGAAAGCTATAATAAAATAGCGATAATTGATATGAAAAATGTATTAGTAGTTTAAGTATGTTTTATTGTATAAAATGAGTAAAGTGTAGTTGTGGCAAAAATAAATTATTCGAAAATATGTTCGAAAAAATTTAAAATAAAACTTGACAATTATATATATATAAAATATAATATAGAGGTTAAAACATATTAGGTTTTAACTTTTTTTAATTGTAAATATTTTTTGCAAAAATAAGGAAAAATATATTAAGAATATGAATGATGAACAAGTGAAATTCAATTTAATAAGTAAATATCAGCCAACAGGAGACCAGCCTCAAGCAATTGCTTCTATTGTTGAGGGTTTGGAAGATGGCTTGCGTTATCAAACACTGTTGGGTGTAACAGGTTCTGGCAAAACTTTCACGATGGCAAATATAATTAATAAATTAAATAGGCCTACGTTAGTGATTGCGCATAATAAAACACTTGCAGCGCAACTTTGTAATGAGTTTCGTGAGTTTTTTCCTGATAATAGAGTTGAATACTTTGTAAGTTATTACGATTATTATCAACCAGAAGCCTATATTGCATCATCAGACACTTATATTGAGAAAGATATGAGTATAAATGATGAGATTGATAAATTAAGGCATTCGGCAACTTGTTCATTATTTGAAAGAAGAGATGTTATAGTTGTTGCAAGTGTCTCTTGTATATATGGATTAGGTGCGCCTGAAAACTACTCAAGTATGTGTATTTCTTTAAGGTCTGGTGATGAAATCGAAAAAAATGCGATAATAAAAAAGCTAATAGAATTACAATATCAAAGAAACGAAATTGATTTTAAGCGCGGAACATTTAGAAGTAAAGGCGATGTTTTGGATATAATTCCAGCAAATAAGAGTGATGTTGGAATTCGTATTGAATTTTTTGGTGATGAAATAGAATCAATTTCTGAAATTGAAGTTTTAACTGGTAAAAAAATTAACACGCTTGACCATTTGTTTTTGTTGCCTGCAACCCACTATGTTGTTGGAAATAAGGATTTAGATGCAATTTTAGATGAAATAAGGCATGATTGTTTAGTTAGGGTAAAAGAATTTGAAAGTGAAAATAAACTCATTGAGGCACAAAGAATAAAAGAAAGAGTTTTTTATGATTTAGAAATGATTAAAGAGGTTGGCTATTGTTCAGGGATTGAGAACTACTCGAGATACTTTGATGGAAGAAAACCGGGTGAAGCACCATACACTCTTATGGACTATTTCCCAAAAGATATGTTACTGTTTGTTGATGAAAGTCATATAACTTTGCCACAAATAAGAGGAATGTTTGCTGGTGATTTTGCAAGAAAAAAATCATTGGTTGATTATGGGTTTAGGTTGCCATCGGCATATGATAATAGACCTTTAAATTTTGAAGAATTTGAAAGCAGAATTAATCAAGCTGTTTTTGTTTCTGCAACACCAGGGCCATTCGAAATGGAGCATTCATCAAATATAGCTGAACAAATTATAAGACCAACAGGACTTTTAGATCCGCTTGTTGAAATAAGGAAGGTTGATGGACAGATAGATGATTTGATTGGTGAGATAAATAATACAATTGAGAATGATGGTCGTGTTTTAGTAACAACCTTAACTAAAAAAATGGCTGAAAACTTAACAGACTACCTTGTTGAGCGTGGAATAAAAGTTAGATATCTTCATAGTGACATCGACACGTTGGAGCGTATAGATATAATAAACGCACTAAGGCTTAAAGAATTTGATGTGCTGATTGGAATTAACTTACTAAGGGAAGGTTTAGATATTCCAGAAGTTAAACTGGTTGCTATTCTTGATGCGGATAAAGAAGGATTCTTAAGAAGTGAGTGGGCATTAATTCAAACTATTGGAAGGGCTAGTAGAAATAGTGAAAGTAAAGTAATATTGTATGCTAATGTTATTACTAAAAGTATAGATAAAGCAGTTACAGAAACAAACCGCAGAAGGCAAATTCAAATTGCTTATAATGAAAAATATGGAATAGTTCCTAAAACAATTATCAAACCTATAAAAAACACCCTTGAAATAACCAAAAAGGTCAAATCTAAAAAACAAAATAGAAATGAAATAAAACAAAATATTGATGAATTAGAGCAAACAATGAAAATGTGTGCAGATAATTTAAATTTTGAAGAAGCTATTAAGCTTAGAGATGAAATCAATAATTTGAAAAAGCAATTAAGTAAGGGGAAATAAGCCCCTTTGTAAATTGAAAGGAAACAAATATGTTAGAAAATATCGTTATTAAAGGTGCACGAGAGAATAATTTAAAAAATATTTCGCTAACAATTCCTAGGAATAAACTGGTTGTTTTAACTGGTGTTAGTGGAAGTGGGAAAAGCACGCTTGCTTTCGACACTATCTTTGCCGAGGGGCAAAGGAGATATATGGAAAGTTTAAGCAGTTATGCTAGAATGTTTTTAGGTCAAATGAGTAAACCAGATGTTGATAGCATTGATGGTTTATCGCCAGCCATAGCAATTGACCAAAAAACAACATCAAACAACCCTAGAAGCACAGTGGGAACCGTTACTGAAATATACGATTATTTAAGGTTGCTTTTTGCTCATATTGGTATACCTTATTGTCCAAATTGCAATAAAGAGATATCAACGCAAACAGTAGATTCTATTATAGATAGAATAATGGAAATTGAGCCAAGTACTAAAATAATTATTTTAGCACCAGTTTTTACTGGTAAAAAAGGCACGTTTAACAAAGAAATACGCGAGTATATGAAAGATGGTTTTGCGAGAGCGGAAATTGATGGTGAAATTATTGATTTAACTGATGATATATCACTAGAAAAAAACATAAAACACGATATTAGTATTGTTGTTGATAGACTAATTATTAAAGATGGTATAGAACGTAGATTAACTGAAAGTGTTGAAACAGCTTTAAAATTAACAAATGGAGTTGTTGTTGTGAGCACTAAAGATGGTAAATCGCTTTATAGCACTAACCATGCTTGTGCAACATGTGGCTATTCTCTAGGTGAAATTAGCCCAAGAATTTTCAGTTTTAATAGTCCTTTTGGTGCATGTTCTGAATGTTCTGGCTTAGGCTTTAAACAAATTTATGATGTTAATAAAATAGTAAAATCTCCTAAATTAAGTTTACTTGAAGGTGCTATTTCTTGTATGGGTTGGTCTTGTGATAGTATGATGGCAAAAGCTTTTTATACTGCTGTAACAAACCATTTTGGTGAAGATATTAATTTACCATACGGGAAATTATCAAGTAAATGTAAAGATATGATAATGTATGGAACTAAGGGGGAAAAAATTAAAGCATTTCTGCCTTGGCTAGGTGGCGAAAAAATGGCTCAATTTGAAGGGGTTATTCCTAATTTGGAGCGAAAAGCAAAAGAAACAACAAGTGAGTTTATGAAACAAGAGTATGCAAAATACTTGATGGAAAAAGAATGTCCAGTTTGCCATGGTGATAGATTAAATCAAAACGCATTAAATGTTAAAATAAATAGAAAAAACATTGTTGATGTTTGCGATTTGTCTGTTGATGATTGTTATGTGTTTTTCGAAAATTTAAAATTATCAAAATCTAAAGAAATTATTGCTGAGCCAATTTTGAAAGAAATTAAAGCAAGATTATCTTTTTTAAGGAATGTTGGTTTGGGTTATTTAACTTTATTACGAAAAGCAGGCACTTTAAGCGGTGGTGAAGCACAAAGAATAAGATTAGCAACTCAAATTGGAAGCGGGTTAACAGGGGTTATTTATATTCTAGATGAACCGAGTATTGGTTTGCATCAAAGAGATAATGATAAATTAATTAAAACGCTTTTAAATTTAAGAGATTTGGGTAACACGGTTTTAGTTGTTGAACACGATTTAGATACGATGAAAGCTTCTGATTATATTGTGGATATTGGTCCGCTTGCTGGTGTGCATGGTGGGCAAGTTATGGCTGAAGGAACACCACAAGAAATTATGCATAATCCGAATAGTTTGACTGGAAAATATTTAAGTGGAGAGTATGAAATATCGTTGCCAAGTAAAAGGAGGGAAGTTGGTAATGAATATTTATGCATTCATGGTGCAAAGCAAAATAATTTAAAAAATATAGATGTTAAAATACCATTAAAAATTATTACCGCCATAACAGGTGTTAGTGGAAGCGGAAAGAGTAGTTTGATCAATGAAATTTTATACCCGGCAGTTTATAATAAAGTGAATAATAGCAATTTGCCTGAGGGGAACTATAAGAAGATTGATGGGCTAGAATATATCGATAAAGTAATTAATATTGACCAAAGTCCGATTGGCAAAACACCAAGAAGTAATCCTGCCACTTATTGTGGTGTGTTTAATGATATTCGTGATTTGTTTGCCAAAACACCAGATGCTAAAGAGCGCGGTTATAATAGTGGCAGATTTAGTTTTAATGTTGCTGGTGGTCGGTGTGAATGCTGCGGTGGTGCTGGTATTAAAAAGATAGAAATGTTCTTTTTGCCTGATGTTTATGTTCCATGTGATTGTTGCGGCTCAAAGCGATATAATAGAGAGACTTTGGAAGTTAAGTATAAGGGTAAGAATATTTATGATGTGCTCGAAATGACATTCGAAGAAGCTAATGAGTTTTTCGAAAATGTGCCTAAAATAAAGAATAAAATGCAAACGATGGTTGATGTTGGATTAGGCTATATTAAGCTAGGTCAACCTGCAACAGAACTTAGCGGTGGTGAAGCGCAGAGGGTTAAACTTGCAACCGAGTTGAGTAAACGTGCAACTGGTAAATCTTTATATATTTTAGATGAGCCAACAACTGGTCTGCATTTATATGATGTTGAAAAGTTAAACAAAATATTGTTTAGGTTGGTGGATAATGGAAATTCTATAGTGATTATTGAACACAATCTTGATGTTATAAAATGTGCAGATTATATTATTGATTTAGGAATGGAAGGTGGTTCTGGCGGTGGAACGATTATAGCTGAGGGTACTCCGGAAGAACTTGTTAAAAATGGTGTGGGTTACACAGCAAAATATTTAAAAGACTACTTGAAATGATGTATTTTGCTTTTATAATTATACACATTTATGAATAAATAAAACTAATATGAAAATTGTTTGAGTATAAAAATCCATAATATAGCATAAAAATACAATTGTGAATAATAAATAATTTTAGTTGCTAGCCGTATTTTTTCATAATAGCAATGTACCATTTTTAATAATTGATACTAATAATACAACTACATTATTGTGAATAATTATTAACAAAAACAAATAAAAATACAATATTAAATATAGTATTGTATTTTTTTATGTTTTATGATATTATATTATAGATTAAATTAAATGGGTGGAAAATATGGTTAGTAAAAAAGAAAAAGAGTTAGAATATCAATCAATTGTTAATGTTGCCAAATCTAACATGAATGAAAATGATGATGTTTATGGTAAATATTTAAATAATCATGAGAAAAATGAATTTATTAAAGCTGCTTCTGCAAATGCTATGTTTCAAATTGATAAAATAGAAAGTGATGTAAAGAAAAGTAGCCTTTTAAAAAAATCATTCATTTTAGGTGCAATTGGTGTATTACCAAGAATAAGTAATTATGTATTTGACTTGGTAAATTTACAACCAATTTTTAATGCTGAGCCAGCTAATCAATACCTTGGAACTATAGCACTTAGTGGCTTAGTTGCTGTTTCTGGACTAATGGCTTATGAATGTGCTAAAACGATTAAGGCTTTAAATGGGATTGATTTAACAAATCAAGAATTGTCTGATTATATAAGTAGAGTTAGTGCAAGGGTTGATTTGGTAAAGAAGTTTGATGAAAATGCGAAGAATAATTGCTCGTGTGGTAAAAAACAAAATGCAGTTTCTGAGTTAGAGCCATTGGAAAAAGTTGCAGTTGCTTCTGCAGAGTTAAGGGAAGAAATTAAAGATGAGAACTTGCTTTTGGATATTGCTGAAGATAGTTGTATTCGCAAATTTTCATGTGATCTTGAGGGTAATGTAATTAATATGCCTAATGAAGATGTTGGCTCTTTAGATGATAATGAATATTATAATTTTTAATTGTTGTGCTCGGTTTTTGATTGCTTGATATTAGATAGTTAAATTGACCTAATATTTAAGTGGATATTTGGGAGGTTGGATATGAAAACAAAATACTTCGTTGATGAGTCTGAACCATTTAATTATGATCACTATAGGAGAATGAATAAAGCACAAAATGATTATTCTCTTAGGGGCTATGATGCTTTGATTTATAATTATATCAAAGATAAAAATCCGCAATATGTTATGAATGTTCAGTCTTTATTTAAAGGAATTGAGGATAGAGGCCAAATTTGGAATATATCTAATTTTTTAAAAAAATATGGGTTCGTGCTTCTAGGTGGCTCTCTATTAGCTATGAACACGGCTTTTGGATTAAAAGAATATAATTCACAAATTGCGTTAACATTAGCTGAGTTATCAACTCCTCTTTTGGAGGTTGGTGCTGTAACAGGATTGCTTGGTGCAATTGGTCAAAAAATTGTAGAGAAATTAAATGATAGAGATTTAGATAAGTCTAAAGGTTATTTAAGAAGTCGACTTATGAGAATCATAAAAATGGAAAAGGATTACGATTCAGTTACGAAGCCAGCTGGTGTTGAGCCTATATCAAAAACAGAACAAGAGTTTTCTAATGTTTGTAAAAATGGTGATATAAAAATATCTTTAAGGCAAGTGGTTAATGATAATGAAAGTTATAGAAAATATTTAAGTTCTATTGCAGAAATCAATCTAAAAATTTCTTCGGAAGAAATGTTATCTTCCAATAGGGATTTGTCATCTAAAGATGGTGAAAATAAAAATGAGTTTGTTGAACTAGATTTAGATGATTCTAGTTTTAGTTGCGAACCTGACAATTCAAAAGAGGCAGCATTAGATGCTAATGAAACTTTCAATAGTAATTGTAGTGATAAAACTATGTAGAAAAAAGATAGTTATTTGTACTTAAGATTAAGCACTTATAACTATCTTTTTTTATAAAACATTGTGTATGTTGAATCCCATAAAATGTTGACATTTGTTGGTATATTCTTTAAGTAAATTTATTTCTGCAAAAGCATTGTCAAAATCATTTTCCTTTGTGTATGTTGTAAGTTTTGTTAGGGAATCGGAAATATAATTCAAATCTTTATGATTAAACATTAAACACACTGCATCCTCAATGCTTTCCCACCAATCTTTAACACTTTTAACGTCATCATATAGTCCAGTTATATCGCTTCTGTTATTATCGTAAACTTCAACTAAATTTGTGATTTCTGTATCTAGCTTAGTTGTTACATTTTTGATGCTTATAACTTCGTATGTTGAAATTCCAATTATAAATGCTAGCGTTAATAAAACACATATCAATCTTTTCATTACCAGTCACCTTGAAAATCAGTGTCTTTTGTTTGGAATTTGCCTGATTTTCCTTGAACATAAAGTGTTCCAGTGTTGGAAAGTGTTACAATTAATAATTCATTTAGCGATTTATAACCTAGGGATTTTGTTTCTTCTAATATAAAGTTTTCGTCAATTTTTGCTAGTTTTGCGTTTTCTTTTATTAGTTTTCCTTCGGCTAAAACAATTATAGGTAGACTTGCTTCATCAACATCAATATTCATTGTGTTTGCGTTCAATGGTGCATAAGGGGCTCTAGGTAAAATTGATAATGTGCCGTTTGTTTGCATAACGGCATATAGTACTTCTTCAATTGCGAAGTTACCATTAGTTCTTAATGCTTCTTGAAGGTCGTTAAAATTCATGTTGCATTTTTTTAAGTTTCTATAATCAATACCATTAGGATTTATGAGAATTACTGGTTTGCCATTTATAACTTTTCTAAAGAATAAACTTTTGCGCTCTAGTAAAGCTAAAACATAGTGAATGCACCCAAGAGTTAATAGAGGTATCACTCCATGGATTAAGGGCAGGGCAATGTCGGCCATTGGTATTGTTGCTAAATCTGCAACAACTAAGGTTATGACTAGCTCGTATGGTTGCATTTCGCCAAGTTGTCTTTTACCCATCATTCTCATTAAGAATAAAACTATTGCGTATATTATTATACTTCTAACTATTAATGTGTATGCCATATTAATAGTTTTTTCTGGTTGGTTAAAATTATGCGGGTTTTTTCTTTGTTTTTATTTTTTTTATTTTATTTGCTATAACCTCATAGTTAATAATCTTAAAACAAATGAATAGAAGCATGATGGCGACAAAAGAAATTCCACAACTCAGTACAACGCTTATAAACATTGGTAGTACTCTTATAATTAGATTGTAAATAAATTTTGTTAATAGTATGCAAGGAATTGCGATAAGAGAATAAATAAGTATCTCTTTTATATAGTACTTATTTAGGTGAGTTATTTTATTTATTTTATGTAAGTTTAATATAGTTGTTATAAAACTGCTAATTCCTAACCCAAATAGCACACACATAATTCCTAGGTATTTTGGCAAAAACCATATACTTGCTAACAGAAACACGCTACCTACTGCATAATACACAAATGTTTTTGACTCAAACCCCATCGCATTTAGTATTGTGGTAGTTAGTTGTGAGATACCCATAGGAATCATTAAAAATGTTGCGTAACTTAGGTATTTGCCTGCTAGTGCATTCGAGAATATAACAACACATATTTCTTCACCAAGACTTATGAATGCTGGAACAATTGAAAAAATTGCAATCAATGAAAATGTTATTGATGAGTTTATTTGTTTCTTTAAGTCATTATAATTGTCGTTAGATTTCATAAATGATACTTTAGGAATTAATGCCATGGAAAGTGCCCCAATTAGTGTGAATGGAATGGATAAAAGTGGCATAGTCATTCCCATAGTTATTCCAAGTTCTGATAATGCTTGCTCGCTTGTAAATCCGATTTCAATAAGTTTAAGGGGAAGGATTATGGTAATTAACGGTTGGATGAAACTTCCTAAGAAACGAACTGCGGTTATAGGTGTGCTACTTTTGATCAGTGGTTTATAGAATCCTTTGCCTGAACTGATTTTACCTTTTTGCTTTTTAAATATAACAAAACCAATTATTGAACTTAAAACACAAGCTATGCTTATACTGATAGATGGAGTTATATATTTTAAGTTATCACCAATTGTTGCAAATAAAATAAAACAAATAATAATTCTTATAACCTGTTCAATAAACTCTACCAAGCTTGATTGGAAAAACATTTCTTTTCCCCAAAAATAACCTCTTATAGGGGAATAAAAGCCAGTTGCAATTAATGCTGGAATCATTATAAGAAGCATTGTGTATGCTAGGTTGTCCATGGCGAATATGTTGAACAAGTCTTTGCATGCCAAAATTATTATAATGCTTAATGCGGTTATAACTAATGAAATATAAAGTCCTGCAGAAACAAGTTTATTTTGCTCTTTTTGTTTTATAGTTGGTGTGTATTTCGAAATACTATTTGGCATTCCACTTGCAACAAGTGTTGTGAAAACCATAAAAATGCTCAAGGCGATTGTGTAGACACCAAGCATTGATGTTGATAAAGCTCTAGACAAGTATATTTTGAAAATGAAGCCAAGAAATCTTGTGGCTATGCTAAATATTGATAAAATAGCAACTGTTTTAAATAACGATTTAATAATATCACCTCTTTTTTATATTAATATTTTAATTCGTTTTTGATTATTCTTGTTTTTTTGTGCTATTTAATATATTTAATACATAAATTTTAGTGAGGTATGTTATGTTAAAAGCATTTATTAAATATAAAAATGAAAATAATGAAAAAATATTAAAAACTTTAAATATAGATAAATCTCAAGTTAAAGAGCATGAATACTCAATTCTAAATTATAAAGCTTTAGTTTTTGGAGAAGGTTCTAAAGATATAATATATTTACAAAATTTTAATCATAGACAAATTAAATATTTGTTCAATAAGAATGATTTAGATAGTTTAAAGCAAAGTAATTATGATATTATACCTTCTACTTATAAAATTGGTGATTATGTTATGATTACTAGCAAAATTGGCAAAAAGCATATTGTTGCGCCTTTAGAAAATCTCAAATCAATATCTAAAAAATATGATATTGAAAAAGATGAGATAATAGCAAGTAATGGTTTAAAAAGTGAAAAACTTTTCATTGGTCAATGTTTGTGGCTATAACTTAACACATTAGTTTATTTATATTTCTTTACATTATCAATTATTAGCGATTTACTTACCTTAATGATTTGACTTAAATAGAATATGCTTGTATAATTGATATGATATTGTTTGGAGATGAGTGTTACTATGGTTAAAATCGTTGAAGTTAAAACTAGGAAACAACAAAAGCAATTTGTTATGTTTCAATTAAAATTATATAAAGATTGTCCTTATTTTGTTCCACCTATTATTTCTGATGAACTTAGTATGTTTAGCCCTAAAAAAAATGCGAACTATGAAGATTGTGAAACTGTTTATTATTTAGCATATAAAGATGATAAGATAGTTGGTAGAATTGCTGGAATTATTCAAGGTGCTAGCAATAAAAAAATGAACCAAAAATATGCAAGATTTTCTCGTGTTGATTTTATTAATGATAGGGAAGTCGCTAAGGCACTTTTTGATGCGGTTGAAAAATGGGCAAAAGAAAAGGGAATGGATCATGTCCATGGACCACTTGGATTTAATGATCTTGAACGTGAAGGTTTATTAATTGAAGGGTTTGATCAAATGAGCTGTTTTGAGGAAAATTATTACTATTCTTATTATAAAGATATAATAGACTCATTAGGATACAAAAAGGATGTTGATTGGTTAGAATTTAGAATTAAAGTTCCAAAAGAAAAAAATGAAAGAGCGGAAAGATTAGCTCAATTATTGGAAAAAAGATATAAATTAAGTATTGTTCCAATAAAAAGCAAAAGCAAGTTAATTAAAGAGTATAGAGATCAAATATTTGCATTACTAAATGAATGCTATGGGCCATTATATGGCGTTGTTCCTATAACTAAGAAGTTAGAAGATCAGTTTGCCGCTCAGTTTAAATTAATTATAAGCAAAAAACTTGTTTGTTTAGTTCAGAATGAAAAGAAAGAGTTGGTTGGTTTTGGGCTTGTGTTCCCTAGTATGTCTGAGGCAATGAGAGCCACAAAAGGAAGAATCTTTTGTTTGAAAACATATAAACTAATTCATGCTTTATTGCATCCAAAGGAAATTGATATGGCTTTAATCGCCGTTAGACCAGATTATAGAACAAAGGGTGTTACGGCTTTTATATTTAACTACATACAAACTAATATGCGTGAAATGGGTGTTGAATACGCTGAAACAATGTTACAATTAGAAAATAATATTGCAATTCAAAATCAATTCGAAGAGTTTAATGGCGTTAATCATAAAAGAAGAAGATGCTATATAGAAGAAATTTAGAAAAAATCTAAGTGATTGTTTGATAATTAAGTGTATATGTAACAAAAAAAACTAGGAATTTTCCTAGTTTTTTTTGTTGAACAAATGATTATGTTGATTGGCATCATAAAATTAATTACTTTCAGTATTGTCATCTGGCTTAGTTATTTCTTCTTCAGTTACTTCAATATTATCATCAGAAATTTCGTTTGCATCAGCTTCTGAAATTTCAACTTCTTTTTGTTTTGATTTGGCTGTTTTATTTGATTTAACATTTCTAGTTAAGCCTTTTTTAGTTCTGCTAGTTTCGTAAGTTTTACCTTCTGAAGAAATGTTTTTTATTTCTTTTTCGGTTTTCTTAATCTCTTCTTCAATAGTTTCTTTTTGTTCTAGAAGATTGTTTTTGTGTTCGTTAATTGAAGACTTAACTTTATCGATTTTTGATGTTACTTTATTTAATTTGCTTTCTAGATTAGATATATTCTTACTAATTTTAGATATTTCTAAGTTTAAGTTAGATTCAACTGCTTTATCCACATTGATTTTATCAATTGATAGTAATTTGTTTTTCTCATCTAATTTAGCTTGTTTTTCTTTGTTTAATTCTTTTAAATCATCTTTTAATGATTTAATTTCATAAGAATGTCTTGATTCTATTGATTCAATGTGAGCTGAAGATTCTTTATCAAATTTTTCTATATCTGCAATAGTTATAGCCAAATCGTTATTTAAGTCATTTAATAATTCTTCTCTAACTCTGATTCTTTCTGCTTTATCTAATTCTTTAATTAAAGTTTGTTTTCTATCATATGATGTTTTAACTTTGGTGTGATGTTTAAAGTTTATTTTTCTAATCGCGAACCCAACAATAGCAATTAAGATGGCTAGGGCAGTGATGATGCTAGGAATTAATAACCAGTCGATTCCTCCAGCTGTTGTATCTTCTGTGTTATCATCTTTATTGTCTTCACTATTATCACTTGAGTTATCGGCTGAGCTAACAACTGTTGCAGTTAGTTTTGAATCTTTATTCGCATTGTAATCTTTTTCATATTCCTCATATGAATCTAATTTAGTTAAAGTAAGATTATCAAAGAAAGCAATTCCAGTGCATAAATTATTTTCATCTCCTAAGCCAAGTAAAACATTAAGATTCGTTGACTCGGTTGCTTTAATATAGAAAATTACTTCTCTGAATTCGCTTACGCCATCAACATTATTAGTGTTGATTTTTAAAAATTCTTGTTTTTCATCGCCATAAGTTAATATAACTGAAGCACCATCATTTTCGTTCTCAATTTCATATGTTTTAACCCAAACTGAGAACTTATAATATGTGTCTGCGCTTAAAGTGAATGAAGAATTTCTTTTGTAGTATAAATAATTCTCATCATTATTTTTAATATATAATAATCCTGAACCATCCTTTGCAGTAGGGATTATTGATATGTTAGAAGTTTTGTTTGTGTCAACAACTCCATAATCACTCAAATTGAAGTTGTCATTTTTGCTTGAAGCAGTCCATGTGTAAGGTTGTTGATATTTACCATTTGAGTAAATTTCGCCATTTTCAACATACTCAAAAGAGTCTTTAGAATAGTCAATAATTTGTTCTGATTTACCGATTGCATCAGCACTTATTTTGGAAATAATTATTTCATCAAAATAAACTTCGCCTTGGGCTTTATCAGATGTTAAATCAATATAGGCTGTTTCACTTGAAGAACTGGTTTTAATATAACCAGTATATTTTTTCCAATTTTCAGTTGCTAAAATGTTTTCTTGTGAGTAAAGAGTGTTTGATGATGTGTATAACTTGAATTTAACGTTACCACCAGTTGTTGAAGTTTTAGCATAGAATGATATCTTGTAATATGAATCTGATTCAAGTGAGATTGATGTTGATTTGAAAGTGATTGTGTTTGTTGAACCAAGATTGTCAATCATCAAGAAGTTGTTAAAATCTTTGCTTGAACTGATTTGTTCAGGTAAGTTTCCTGCATTTGATTTTGCATAATTGCTGTTAACAATACCTGAATTTGAAAGTTGAGAAATTGTTGAAGTTTCGGTCCAACTTGCAGGTTTCAAAGGGAAAGTTATATTTGTATTTTCATTTTCAATATAGTTGAATGAGTAATTTGGTGCAAGATAAATTGACTTTGTTTCATCAAGAGAAAATTCTGTTGATGAATTTGATAAGTTTGAATATGTGGTTGCGTTGATTTTGTACATTGTAACATCATCAAAGAATGCGTATTTTAGATTGTCTGATGAACTATTTATAGATATTTTGATAGCAATTTCACGATTTTGATGGGGATCACCTTTAATTCTAAATGTGTTTTTAGTCCAATTGTTTGTATAGTTATTTGAAGTTAGGGTGCTAGATAATTTGATCGAAGCATTGTTAACATTAGAATCTTCAGTCAAGTCAAGCAATTCAATAGATATATCACTTGCATTTGCATTGTCTGTTTTAGACCATACGTTAAGCTCGTATAAACCAAAACGGTCAATTGTTATTGCATCACTTTGAACGCCTATAATTCCTTTGCCATATTTGCTCAATAGCAAACCATTTTGTTTTGATGTGTTACTAAAGTTTGATCCAGCAACATAAGAAACTGTGTTGTCGCCATCTTTAGGGTATGCGGTGTTACTGTTTAAATTAACTGATCCTGCAAATGATTTAATACTACTTGAATTATCTAAAATAGTCCAGCCTTCAAGGTTGTTTTCGAAAGATAGGTTAGTAAGTGGTGTGTAGTTATCTCTTTCGTTTAGAGTGATTTTAATGTTTTTATCATTTTCAACAGGAGAGTATACATTTTCAGAATATTTTTTAACTGAAACATCACTTAAGAAAACGGCACCATTTGATTTTAAGTTCTTTTTGTTTCCACCAAGCCAAAATTCTAGCTTTAACGATTCTTTAGTTGAACCAGTTGCAATGTAGAAAGTATAAGTTGAAAATGCAGATTCAGAACTTTCTGTTTCAAACTTAGCCTTATCATCTATGTCACTATTTGAAAAGCCACTTAAATAAATACTAAATTTTGAGTCAGTATTAATTGATTCAGTTTCATCTTCATTTGCTGTTTGTTTATTGCTCATAGCATTTAGCGATATTTTATAATAGCTATTTGCTTCTAATTCCAAATTTTTAGATGGCTTGTATCCCATTCTTCCGTTGAAATTCTTAGCATTAATCATTAAAGCAAACTCAGTATTTGAACCTTCTTTAACCAATTCAGAATTGATAGGAATAGATGTGATTCCATAAACATCCCAAAATTTTGATAATTCCACATCACTTTTATAACTGCTCATTTTATTAAAGTTGACAACTCCCGCAAGGTAATCGCCAGAGTTTGTGTCCCCATCGATAGCAATTTTGCTCCAACTATTAGGGCTATAAACGCGTGTGCTGCTATTATGGTTAAAATTATAGTTGTTGAATAGTTTAGATGTAACATCATCATCAAAACCTGATTTTGCTTCGCTTGCAAATAAAGTTAGAGTTGAATAACTAAAACTTGGAATAAAGAAAGCAAACATAAAGCACAAACATAAACTAATAATTATGCCAATTTTATTTAAAGTTTTTAATTTTTTGTTGTTAAGCATATTCATCACCTTTTAATCTATTTTTGAGTTTAATGATTGTTCATTATTAAGAATGATTTTAAATCATTATAGTAAAGTACCAAATTATTATATATTATATAAACTTAAATATCAAATAAAAAAAGCAAATTAGTGAATTAAAATAATAATATAGGTGTTTACGATTTAGTCAAATTTATTTTGTTTGTATAAAAATAATAATATTTGCTAATTTAAATAATAATTGTTTACTTTCTACACAAAATAATTTTAAATGACAAATAGTAACAAAATATTAATTAAAAAAACTAATTTAATAAAAATTAAAACACAAAAGTGTAACAATAAAAAAAGTGAATGTTTTTTAAAACTTATGCTAGGGGCGTTAATAGGATTTATCAACGGATTTTGGGGTGGCGGGGGTGGAATGATTTGCGTTCCTGCGTTAACTTTTTGTTGTGCTAAAAAAGATAAAGTTGCGCATGCAACAGCTCTTTTTGTTATGTTACCGATAAGCATTGTGAGTTTTATTGTTTATTGTTTTGGGAAAAGCATTGACTTAAATTTATCAATTTTCATAACAATTGGCTTTATTATTGGTGGCATAGTTGGGGCATTGCTTCTTAAAATTATGAAAAGTGTTTGGGTTGAAATCATCTTTTGTTTGGTTATCTTTGCTTGTGGAATTAGAATGCTTATATAGGAGTTCTTATGTTTTTATTATATATACTTGCTGGTGTGATCAGTGGAATAATTGCTGGAATGGGAATGGGTGGAGGAACATTACTGATCCCAATACTTACAATTTTTTATGGGATTGCTCAAAAAACAGCGCAAGGTGTTAACTTACTTGCATTTATTCCTATGGCAATCGTTGCACTTATTATTCACTTTAAAAATAAACTTGTTGATGTTAAATCAGGTTTACAATTAATTATCTTTGGTGTTGTTTTTTCAATAGGTGGCGCTATTCTCGCAAACTATATTTCAAATGGACTTCTAAGGACTCTTTTTTCAATTTTTTTGCTATTTATAGGCTTTTTTCAATTGTTGCATATTATTCATTCAATTTACCTTATGAAGATCAATAAAAACAAAAATGATGTTTTAAAATATTACTCTATTAAGTATTCAAACATTGAATGATAATCTTGGAGCGATGCTTCAAGTGAATAAAGAATGTGATTGTGTTAAGAGTATAATTTTGTGCGGTGTAATTACATGTTTTTGAAGATGCGTTACCTTCATGTTTGCATAGTCAAACAAAAATAAACGATAGTTATTTAATGAATTCTCTTGTTATTATTAAAAAAATTTGATAAAATATCATAAATTATGTGTTAAATTTATTTTTTGTTTTGGCATATAATTGTTTAATAAACAAAGGAGAGATAATATGGTTGATAAAGATGTTTGCATTGGTTGTGGTGCTTGTGCTAGTGCTTGCCCAGTTGAAGCAATTTCTTTAGATAAAGGTTATGCTGAAGTTGATAAAGATAAATGCATAAAATGTGGAACTTGCGAGGGCATTTGTCCAGTTGGAGCAATCAAATTAGATTAATAAACAGAAAGTAGATAGTTTGCGGTAACGCAATATAATCTGCTTTTTTTTATAGTTTTTAGTAAAATACAATTCAATAAGATTTTAGTAAAATTTAAATAAGGGTTGTGTTTGAAATAATGAGGTTTATTAAGTAACATATTATTTGTGATTGTTAAAGTTTCATATTTTTAAAAATTTCAAAAAAAATTAAGTTTACCTGTGTACAAATTTAATTTTCTATGCTATAATCTTTGCATAGAATGGTGGAATTATGTTTAAAATGAGAGGAACAAACTTTGGAAAAAATTGCTGTTATTGAATTAAACACAAATTATATCAAGATGCAACAAGTTGATGTGATTAGAAATAAATCGTTTTGCATCACAGATCAACTTGTTATGCCAATTAATTTAACTAAGGATTTTTATCCTGAATGTTTTATTAAGCCAACTGTATTGAAAGAAGTTTCAAATATATTAACGATTTTTAAAACAATTTTAGAGCGTGAGAATATTACTGAAACAATTTGTTTTGCAACAGAAATTTTAAAAAATGCTAAGAATGCAAATAGTTTTTTGAATGAAATTCTTAGTGCTTCTGGTTTCAGATTTGAGATTCTAAACCCAGAAGATGAAATTCAAGATTTATATTCTGCTGTTATAAACACATTTAATAAACCAAAAGGCATTATTATCAATGTTGGCGATTATGCCACTGAAGTTTTAATGTATAATAGAAGAAACATCCTTTTCACATCGATACTTCCATATGGCGCAATAAATTTAGGTCTTGAATTTGAAAGTTTGCCAACAATTGAAGAAAGATGTAATGCTATTTCTGAAAAAATAAAATCTGAAGTTTCTAAGTTTGAGTGGCTTGGTGAAATAACTGAAGAATTCGAATATATTGGTACTGGCACAATATTTAGAAACTTAGGTGGATTATCTAGAAGGGCAAAAAAATATCCGCTAGATATTGAACATAATTATGATATAAGTACGGAAGACTTTGCAAAAGTATACTCGGTTATCAAGCCTGTTGATAGCACCAAAAATAGTAAAATTAAAGGATTAACTGTTAGTGAATCATTAAGTATTGGTTATGGATTAGCGATTATTGATGGGATTATAAAAGCTATGGATATCAAGTCAATCGCTGTTAGCAAAACCGATAAAGAAGTGGGGATGTTATTTAAATCTATAATTCCTTTAACAACAGAAAAACCAATAAGTGATTCTTTAGGGTTTAGTTTGCAAGTAATTAATGATTTTTACGATAAGAAGCCAAATAATATTGCTCAAATTTATGACTTAGCTATGCTTTTATTTAAACAACTTAAAGTTCTACACAAACTTGGAAGGCCATATATTAGGGTTTTGAGAATCGCAAGTAGTATGTATAATTGTGGTTTAAGAGTTAATTATAAAGATAAAGAAAAATCAGGTTTCTCGATAATTGAAAATAGCGATCTTTATGGCGTTAGTCACACCGAAATTATCTTAGCATCATTTGTTAGTAAATTAAGGGATTCTGATAATTTGAATTTGTCTGAATGGGTTAAATACAAAGAACTTGTAACAGAAGCAGACTTGGTTGCAGTTAAAAAATTAGCTTGCATCTTAAAAATTGCTGAATCTTTAGATATCACGGGCTATGGTATAATTAAAGATATTAGTTGTGATATTTTAGGTGATAGTGTTATTATGAAAACTATTGTTGAAGGAAATCCATATCTTGAAATCAAATGCGCAATGCTTTCTGCACCTGAATTTAAAAAAGCATTTAACAAAAATCTTGAAGTGTTATGATTTTGATAGATTTAACATAATTAAAGTTTTATAAAAAAATAAAAAGGTTACTAAAATTTTGAATTAGTAACTTTTTTTATTTAAAAAAATTTGTTAAATCAAATTAATCTGATATAATTAAGAAAAGGATATAATAATGAAAAATTACGATTTAATTGTTGAACTAGGAAGTTCAAACACCAGTATTTATAAAAAAGACTGGGGTGTTGTTTTGAAAGAACCAACATTAGTTGCTATTGAATCATCTAAAGGCAAAGATGAAGTGATAGCCGTTGGAGAAGAAGCAAAGAAGTTAATAGGAAAAACAAATAAAAATGTTGACCTAGTAATGCCAATTGTTGATGGTGTTGTTAAAAATCTTAGTTGTGCAAGAAAAATGCTAGAAAAGTTTTTAACTAAAGTTGGCGAGAAAAATAACTTTTCTAGAAAAAATATTATTTTTAGTGTTCCTTGTGGTGTAAATAGAAAAGAACAGCAAGATTTTAAAAATTTGGCATATATGCTAAATGCAAAAAATATTGAACTTATTCCAAATGTATTTTTTGCCTTGGCTGGAATGACAATTGATAATATGACAAGCCCTAAAATTATTGTGAATATGGGTGGTGGTGTTACCGACATTGCCGTTATATCAAATTGTGAAATTATTAGTGGTTGCACTGTTGCGATGGGAAACCGCACACTAGAGAATAAGATAATTGATGAAATAATAAATAAATATTCGATTGAGATTTCAAGAAAAGATGCTGAAGATATCAAAAAGGAAGTTAGCACACTTTTGCCTAATGACATCATTGAATATGAAGTATTTGGAGTTGATATTAACACCAGTGAAACAAGAGCAATCAAAGCACACTCTCAAGATTTTTTAAATCTTTTTACTGAGTATTACTCATCAATCGTTAATGCAATTTCTGCGGTAATTAAATCTTGCTCTGTTGAAATAAGAAATGATATTGTTAAAGGTGGAGTTTTGGTGTGTGGTGGAAACGCAACTATCAATGGCTTAGAAAGATTTTTAAGAGGAAGGCTAAATTTGCCAATTCATATTGCAACTGATCCTAAATCTGCAACAATAATTGGAATAAACAAGGTGATTAAAAATCCTAAATTATTAAATTCTATTATTAATAATGTGATTTATTGATTTTTGTTATTTGTTGTTCAATTAAATTAATTAGATTTTTTATAATTAATTTAAAATTGAAATTTCAATAAGATTCATAAAAACTACATATGTGTTATATATTGGCTGAAATTGTTGTATTATAACATCTTATTATTAAATTAAAGTGAAGAAAATTAAGTTTTCTTTACTTTTTTTTGTTGAATATTTAAACTTATACTAAAGGAGTTTAATTATGGCAAAGGTGATAGCAATAACTAGCGGGAAAGGTGGAGTTGGGAAAACGACATTTTGTGTTAACTTAGGCTATGCACTAAGTAAGTTAAATCTAAAGGTTTTGTTAATTGATGGTGATATTGGCCTTAATAATCTCGATGTTGTTCTAGGCGTTGAAAACAAAATTGTATATGATATTGTTGATGTTATAGAATGCAAGTGTAGGCCAAGGCAGGCTTTAATAGAAGATTTCAACAATTCAAACATATTTGTTTTACCATCTAATCACACATATTCAAGTTTCGAAATTCAGTCTTTTCATTTAAAAAGAGTTATAGATGAATTAAAAGATGAGTTTGATTACATACTTATAGATTGTCCAGCAGGGATAGAAGATAATTTTAGAAGAATTGCTGAAGTTGTTAATGAAAGCATAATTGTAACAACACCACACATATCATCTGTTCGTGATGCTGATAAAACAATATCTGCATTAAAGAGTTGCTTTGTTGACGATATAAAATTTGTTGTTAATAAAGTTAGAGGTGATTTAATTGTTAGTGGCGATATGATTAAGGTTGAAACAATTATTGAATATCTTAATATTCCAATTGTTGGTGTAATTCCAGAAAGTGATGATATAGCTTGTCAGTTACTTGTTGGTGGTGCATGCACGAAAGGTTCTGATGTTTATAAAATTTATAAAATGATTGCTTCTAATTTAGAAAATGGAACTAGTGAAATTTTTGATTGCACTAAGAAGTATAGAGGGTTATTTGGTGAAATTCGTAGAAACTTGAAAAGGATTGTTTAATGATATGGGAAATGAGATGCAATTGATTTGTGAAGATAGATTGAAAAAAGTTTTAATTAGGGATAAAAACGAAAATCCAAAACATATTATGAATGTATTAAAAAGTGATATGCTTCAAGTCTTAAATAATTATATGGACATAAAGTCAGAGAATTTAGATATTGAAATTGTTGTTTTAGAGAATGGAGCATATAAGCTCTTAATGGAGGGTTATTCTAATAGAATTAAAATAGCAAAACATATTTAGTTAGGGTTCAAGAATAATTTAACAAAATTCTTCATATATATTAAGGACAAGGAGTTAATATCATATGGGAAACAAGGTTGAGCTTTTAAGTATACATAAAAATGAAATTATATATAGAAAGAAAAGAAAAAAAGTAAATAATAAGTTGCTTGTGCCAATGCTAATAGTTTCACCGCTATTAATTATTGGTGCATCTAAAATGGCATTTAATGGTTTAGGTTTATCAAAAAATATTCTAAATAATATAAATCCGATTTATTCTCCATATGTTGAAACATCAAATTCTGTTTTCACGAGTTCAGATTATGATTTAGAATCAAAAGACTTGCAGTTTGGATTGCCGGTTATTTGTGAATCTTATGAAATATATGAAAATGAAATCACATTTAAAGTTTCTGAAAATAATGTTGTGGGCGCTTGTGAAGATGGTGTTGTTGTTGAAATATCAACATCAACTGATGGGGTAAGATATATTAAAATTCTACATTGTGATAATTATATCACACAATATGAAAACATAGATGTTGTTGGAGTTGAAACTGGAGTTAAAGTTTCAAAAGGTGATTCACTTGGCCTGGCAAAGAATAATATGATTAAGTTAAAAATAGTAAAAGAAAATCAACCAGTCAAAATCGAGAGTATTTCTGAAAATCAAATTGTATGCCAAAAATAAATGTTAAATTTGGAATATCATTTATAATTTTTCTTATAATCGCAATTTTTTTAAACTTTTATAAAGAATTGCTAATTTATTTATTTGTTCTTTTTGTACATGAATATGTTCATAGTTTAGTGGCATATAAACTTGGTTATAAGTTAAATAATATGCTTTTTATGCCTTATGGAGCAAGTGTTTTTGGCAACAACATTAATATTTCTGCCAAAAACGAATGTATTATTGCCATTTCTGCACCACTTGTTAACATTTTCATTTCAATTGTTTTGCTTGCTATTTGGTGGGTATTCCCAAGCGTATACTTTATCACATATGATTTTATGTCCGCAAATTTGTCACTTGGTTTGTTTAATTTAATTCCTGTCTTCCCTTTAGATGGTGGTAGAGTGTTGCTATCAAAATACAAGAATTCTAATATGAAAAAAGTAGTTTTTAGAATTTTGATGTTTAATTCAATTCTTTTTGCTGTTGGTTTTGTTGTGCTCTTTGTGAATTCAATCTTTCATAAAATTAATTACTCTTATTTGTTTATTGCGTTTTTCCTTATATTATCAATTGCTGATTATAAGTCTGAAAACTTTTATAATAAAACATATATAGAAAAGGATTACAAAAGCTTTTCAACACTTCCATTAAAATGCGTTGTTGTCTCGAATAAACTCAGTCCAAATGCATTAGTTAAATACTTAAATATTGATAACTTTATTGTTTTTTTGGTTATAGATGAAAATGGTAAAATTATAAAAACAATAACAGAGTGTGATTTGCTTAACATACTTAAAAAATCAGAAAAATAAAGCACTAACTTGTTAAAAGAAGGTGCTTCTTTTTTGTTATTTGTTTATTGGTTTTGCTAAGATTTGATAGATTTTATTATATTTTTTTGTTAATATATATGTGATTATGCAAAAGAAAATTTTAAATTATAGACCATTAGTTTTAATCTTAATATCATTTGTTGTGGGCATTTTTTTTAGCTTGTCGATTTTGAGCTTCATATTGTTTAAAAAAGTTAATTTTGGTATCTTTGCTTTACTTGCTTTGTTGCTAGTTTTTTTTATCATATTACTTTTAAAATTCAAGTTCAAAAATAACAATGTTTTTTACAACTTAATTTTTAAAAACACGATTATTGTTTTAGTTGTTTTAGTTATTTCCTTTTTGTGTTGTTTAATTAGTTTTCATAGTAAATGTTTTATAGTTAACTATGATAAAGCTAATTGCAAAGTTGAGGGGATTGCTTCAAGTGTTGATTCGTATTACACTCAAAATTATGTTACATTTGATTCATTTTATGTTGTTAGAAATAATAAGAAAATAAAAATTAACACTCCACTTAAAATAAAGATAAAAAATTGCGACAATAATCTAAAGAAAAATGATTTAGCAGAATTTGAATGTAATCTTAGTTTGGATTTAAAAAATAATCATAATTTAAAAATTTTAAACTATATAGTTGATGCTGAATTTTCAACTGAGGTTGATTATTCTAATGTTAGAGTAATTAAAAATGTATCTAGTGTTGGTGGAGCTATAAGAGATAAATCTCGTCAGATTTTAAATGATTCAATGAGTGAAACTAATGCTGGTATAGCGTATGGAGTTTTATTTGGTGATTCCTCGTTTATTGAAGATGATGTTAGGTCAAATTTTTCTCATGCAGGAATATCGCATATTTTGGCTGTATCAGGTTTGCATGTTGGAGTGTTGGTTGGACTCATTTTATTCCTCTTAAATAGATTAAAGATGAATAAGTATGTTAATCTAACGATTCTTATTTTAATTCTTTTGTTTTATGCTTATCTTTGTAATTTTTCTCCTAGTATTTTAAGAGCAACAATAATGTATGCTGTTTTTTATTCTGCAGGAGTGTTTGGTGAAGAGTTTGATAAATTAAACTCTTGGTGTTTGGCTGGAATTGTTATCTTGTTTTTTTCGCCAATTTCGTTATTTAGTATTAGCTTTCAATTATCCTTCGTTTGTATTTTTGCGATATTTATGCTGTCGCCATATATAATTAAAATATTAGGGAAATTAAAACTTGGCAAGTTTTTAAGTGGATCTCTTGGTGTTTCAGTAGCAATAAATATTTTAACATTGCCGCTAATAGCAAATTACTTTAATAATGTTTCACTTATAGGTGTTTTTGCAAATATTCTTGTTTTGCCATTGTTTACTGTAACTTATATAATTCTTTTTACCTTTTTACTTATCTGCTTAGTGTTTCCATTTATGGCTTTTATTTTAAAAATTCCAGAATTTTTCATTCATGTTTTAGTAAGAATTTCTAGTGTTTTATCAAATATTAAGTTTTTATCATTCTCAATATTTAAGGTTGGCTATTTATCAATAATGCTTTTAATGTTAGCATTATGGTTCCAGAATTATATTATAACAAAAAGTAAATTTAAAATGATTATAAGTCTATCTTTAGTGATGATAGCTATTATTTCTTTTGTTGTGAATATTATTCCTAGAACTTATTACAATAAAAACTTTAAGTTGATATATTCTCAATATAAAACTAACTCTATTGTGCTTGTTTGCAATAATAGGGTGGTTTTATTGGGTAGTGTTGATAAATCAATGTACTTAAGAAACTCTCTTTATAGTAAGAAAATCAATCAAATAAACGATTATATTGCAACTGACTTTGAGTTGAATAAAATCGATGAAACTCTGGACTTAATGGTTGAGTATAGAATAAAAAATATTTATCTAGCTAAGGGAATTATTCAAAATAGTTTTGTTCAAGAAAAATTTAAAGATTATAATATAATTGAATTAAATAGTTCTATCGATCTTGAGGGGATTAATATAAATCCAATTTATGATAATAGTGAACTTCTAGGGGTTAAAATATGCATTGATTGTAATAATGATTTATTTGCAAATAATCTAACAAAAAAACAAATGTTAACGCTCTTAAATGAAGTTGATTTTGATATTAATAATCTATTTGTTTATGGTTTAAATTTCAATATCTATGACTATTATGAAATAAATATTTCCAATATATATTACATAGATAGTGTTGCACCTCAAGATAATACTAGTATTAATACTATTAAATATAAAAATTATTGTTTAAATTGCGAGAAAATATGAAGTACGAAAATTTAAAAAAATCTTTAAAAACACAAATTAATAACTTATATCTTCTTAAAGGGGAAGATTTGTATTTAATTCAAAATTCTTTAAAACTTATTAAATCTGCCTGCAACATACAATTCGAAGAAATGAATTATTCACAATATGTTGACTGCGATATAGATTTTCAAAAAATAGTTAGGGAACTTGAAACTTTACCAGCGTTTACTGATAAAAAGGTTGTTTACGTTGATATTTCCACTAAAAATTCAAAAATAACTAATGAAAAATCATTGACTGAGTATGCTAAAAAACCAAATCCAACATCTGTTTTAATAATTAATGTGGGGCAAGCGGATAAAGTAGATTCTAGTTTATTTGAGAACTTTGAAATTGTTGATTGTTCCAAGTTGCCAGATAGTATTTTGCAACAATTTATAGTTGCAAATTGTGCAAAATACAACAAGAAAATTTCGGTTGATGCAACTAATAAATTAATTGAATACACTCTTGGCGATTTGTCAACTATTGTTTCTGAGATTTTAAAAATATCGAATTTTATTGGAGAGCGAAATGAAATCTTAGTTTCCGATATTGAAA
>JBNMHL010000005.1:0-48144 GCA_050872745.1 Clostridiales bacterium
TAATTTTCACTTTTTTCTGTGTCTGTGTTTTCAGAAACTTTTGTTGTTTTAGCTTTTGTTTGCTTAGATTCTAAAGTTTGAGTTTTGGTTTCGTTTGAGTTTGGATTGCTTTTTGTTAACTCAATTATAACAAAAACTAAGTGGGTGATTAAGCTTGCTATAACCACTAACGCTTTGAATATTCTCCAGAAACTATAGAATCCACTAGAGTATGATGCGCCGAAGATTGAGAATGCAAGAGTATCCACCAAAGTGATTAGGGCGCCAATTGCTATAAACACCAAATGCACTATAAACACATTTTTAAGATTCTTTTTTTCTTCCTCAGTTCCTTTTTGCCAAATATATCCGCCAACCAAAATAAATGCGATTGTTCCAACAAAACTTGAAACCCACGCAATAATATTTTTCCATTTTGTTGAGATTTTCATAACTCTCCCCCTTAAATTTCATCTTTTGTTATTTATGATTTTTGTTTTGGTTTTGTTACTTAATGGCTTTAAAAAACTTATTTTTTCCTTTTTGAATAATTGTTTCTTGTGATAAATCCAATTCTTCGTTGAAGTTTGAGCAAACTGCACCATTAACTTTAACGCCATTTCCTTGGATTAATCTTCTAGCTTCACTTGTGCTTTTGCAAAGCCCACTTGCCATAATGCATTCAATTAAAGTTGCTTTATCTTTTCCAATTTTAACTTCTTCCACATTTGTTGGAACTCCGCCATTTGCAACTTGCATATATCTTTCATATGCTCTAATGGCATCTTCTTTTGAGTGATACATTTCAACGATTGTTTTTGCATATTCCACATGTGCTTCAACTATATCGTTTTTGATTAAGTCTTTTGCTTTATCTAAATCATAATCGGTGGTTAGCTCAAAATATGTTTCAAGTGCACCATCTTGAATCTTCATTGCTTTTTCAAACATTGTTTCAGCATCTTCAGTGATCCCGATGTAGTTTCCCAAACTTTTACTCATTTTTTCAACGCCATCTAATCCAACTAGAAGAGGGAATGTGATAACGGTTTGAGGTGTTTGGTTATAATCTCTTTGAAGTTCTCTTCCAACTAACACATTAAATGTTTGGTCAGTTCCACCAATTTCAATGTCGCAATTTAAAGCCACAGAATCATAACCTTGCATTAGTGGGTAAAACATTTCGTGAACGCCAATAGGTTTTTGCTCGGCAAGTCTTTTTGCAAAGTCATCACGCTCAAGCAATCTCGCAACGGTATATTTAGCACCAAGTTTCAAAACATCTTCAAAACTCATTTTAGATAGCCATTCAGAATTATACATAACTTTAATTTTATCAACATCAAGAATCTTAACAACTTGATTGATGTATGTTTCAGAATTTTTTCGGGTTTCTTCAAATGAAAGGCTTGGGCGGGTTTTGCTTCTTCCAGATGGATCGCCAATCATAGCGGTGAAGTCTCCAATCAAAAAAACAACTTCGTGGCCAGCATCTTGGAAAGCCTTTAAAACTCTTAGTGGAACAGTGTGGCCAAGGTGAAGGTCTGGCCTAGATGGATCTGCGCCAAACTTTATTCTTAATTTTTTGCCACTTTTAATTTTTTCTTCCAAATCCTCAATTGAGTAGATGTGTGTTGCAACTCTTTTAATCTTTTCTAATAATTCATCAGCGGTTATTTTTGCCATAACTTTTCCTCTTTTATATTAATATGGCAAAATTATAGCACCGATAATTTTATTTGGCAAGTTTTTAATCTATTTGATTGGAAATTAGTGGTTAATAATGTGAGTCATTTAATTATTAGCAATTCAATGTGTTGAATTAATCACTTTGTTTTTTGAGGTGTTTTGTGCTTTAGCAATTATTCCTTACTATTGCATTTATTAACATTCTTTTTCTTTACATTTAGCGGAAATTTTAGTAAAATTTAAAGTGAGTCTGAAAATTGTCTTTTATGAGAGATTAAAAGATAAATATTTTTGATTTAAAACACTAAAAGGTGATGCAATGGTCAAAAAACGCGATAAAAAATTTAAGAACAATAAAGTTAAAAATAATCAAGCTTTGTTAGGTGAAAATGGGGCAAAGTTTGATGTTGAAAATAAAGAGCAAAATGATGAAATAATGGCAAGTGAAAAAGAGGTTAATTTAGATAACATCAAAAAAGAAATGGTAGAAGAAAAGCAGGCAAATGGTGATAATAAAAGCCAAGCTTCAAGCGTTTCTAAAGATGGCAAGGAAGATAAGCAAAAAAAGGTGGCAGTAAAGAACTCAAACGACATTGAAAGCACCGTTATGATTATTCAACCTCACGCCAAAAAGCCAGTTAAGAAAGAGAGCAAAAAAGAAGAAATCAAAAGGTTTAACCCTAGTGCATCGGAGGGGCTAAACTCTAGCCAAGTTGATGAGAGAAAGTCTAAAGGTTTAGTAAATGTTGTTAAAGATAAGAATAAAAAATCGTATATGAAAATTATCTTATCGAATGTGTTAACATTTTTTAACTTGCTATGCTTTTTGGTTGCTAGTGCGTTGATATCTGTTGGGGCATATTCGAATATTTTCTTTTTAGTAATCGTGCTTGCTAACATTCTTATTGGAATTATTCAAGAAATCAAAGCTAAAAAAACAATTGAAAAGATTAAGCTTGTGGTAAATCCGCTTGTTAAGGTTGTGCGTGATGGATTAGAGCAAGAAATAAAGTCGGATGAGGTTGTGTTAGATGATATTTTGAAGCTATCAACTGGGAAACAAATTTGTGCAGATTGCATAATATTAGAAGGCGAGTTGGAAGTTAATGAAAGTATGCTAACGGGTGAAAGTGTTCCAATTAAAAAGCGTAAAGGCGATATGATTTACGCTGGTTCGTTTGTTGTTGGCGGAAAATGTGTGGCTAGGGCTGAGAAAGTTGGTGGTAAAACTTATGTTTCTAAACTATCTCAAAAAGCTACTCAATTTAAAAAACCACAGAGCGAATTATTAAAGAGTATGAGATTGGTTATTAGGGTTATTGGTCTTGCAATAATTCCACTAGCAATTTTAACCTACTACAACATCATTAAAGATGGGGCAACAATTGCCTACACAATTAAAAGAACGGCTGGCGTTATGATTGGCGTTATTCCAGCGGGAATGTTCTTGCTAACAAGCTTAGCACTTGCAACAGGTGTTATAAAACTTGCGAAGAAAAGAACGTTGGTGCAAGACCTTTACTCAATCGAGATGCTTGCAAGAACTGATGTGTTGTGTTTGGATAAAACTGGAACAATAACAGATGGAACTATGAAAGTGAACACGGTTATTCAAATTGATAATTCATTAACTTCGCCAATTGGTGATGTGGTGGGTTCTATGTTAACTGCACTTGATGACAACAATGCAACATCTAGGGCTCTTGCAAATCATTTTGGATATAGTAAAGAGTTTACCGCCAAAACAATTTTGCCGTTTACTAGTTCAAGAAAACTTAGTGCTGTAACATTTAAAAACGGCGAAACATATGCTTTTGGTGCGCCTGAATTTGTTTATAAGGTGAAAAATAAGGAAATTGATAGCCAAGTGAAAACATATGCAAGCAAAGGCTTTAGGGTTTTAATGCTTGCTAAATGTGATGGAGAAATAATAAACGATAAACTTCCAGTTAATAAAACTCCAATCGCGCTTATGGTTATTGAAGACCATATTAGAGAAGATGCCGAAGAAACTATCAAATGGTTCAAGGATAATGGCGTTGAAATCAAAATTATTTCAGGAGATAACCCAATCACCGTTAGTGAAGTTAGTAAACGCGTTGGTGTTGAAAATGCCGAAAAGTATATTAGCTTAGAAGGCTTAAACGATGAGCAAGTTATGCAAGCTGTTGATAACTACACCATTTTTGGAAGAGTTTCTCCAGAACAAAAATGCATTATCGTGAAAGCGCTTAAAAATAAAGGGCATAAAGTTGCAATGACTGGCGATGGGGTTAACGATATTTTAGCTTTAAAAGAAGCCGATTGCTCAATTGCGATGGCGAGTGGTTCGGAAGCTGCTAGGCACGTGAGTAATTTGGTGTTGCTTGATAGTAACTTTAGTTGTATGCCAAGCGTGGTGGCAGAAGGAAGAAGAGTTGTTAATAATGTTCAAAATTCATCATCTCTATTCTTAATGAAAACTATTTTCGTGGCACTTGTGGCGTTAATTATGCCACTTTTAGGTTCGGATTATCCGTTTATTACGAACCATTTAATCTTACTTGAAACTTTAGTTGTGGGGATTCCATCATTCTTCTTGGCTTTGCAACCTAATGCCGACAGAATTAATGGAAACTTCTTAAGAAACTTAATGGCAAAATCGCTCCCAGCTGGCCTTCTTTTCACTGTTGGGTTTATGGCTTGCTATTTGGTTTACAAACTAAACTTTGTTACTTCTATTGAAGAATATATTACTATGGCTTCGCTAACAGTAACATTCACAGGGTTAATCGTTTTACTTAGACTTTGCAAACCTTTTAATGTGTATAGAGGGGCATTGTTTATGGGTTCATTAATCCTATTAATTTTAGCATTAAACTTTATTCCTTTTAGTTTCTTTGAATACGTTAATTTATCACTTCAAAATGTTTTATTTATTGTTGTGTTTGTGGAAACTGCATATCCTGTGTATTCAGCGTTTATCAAGTGGTTCGATTTGAGCCAAATTAAGCGAAATGATTAATATTTAATGCTTGAAATTTTGGAGAACTTATGAAAAAAAAGATATATAATATAACCGAATTAAATAACGAAATAAATGCTGATGTTAGAAAAGTTATTCTTGATGCGGAAAGCAAATATAGAGGGCAGTTATTCGCTTTGGCAGATAAAATTTTGCGTAAAAGGTCTATTAATATGGTGTTTCTTGCAGGGCCATCTTGTGCTGGAAAAACAACAACTGCTAAACTTTTGCAAGAAATATTTGAAAAACGCGGAAAACACGTTGTTACTGTTTCTATGGATGACTTTTTTAAAAATAGGGAAGACACTCCCTTCCTTCCAAATGGATTAAGGGACTATGATAACCCAACAACAATCAATGTGGAACAAATAAAAGACTGCTTCTCAACGTTATTTAAAACTGGCAAGGCAATGTTTCCAGTATATGATTTTCTCACTGGAAAAAACATTCCAAATTCCAAAGAAATTAAAATTAAGTATAACTCAATCATAATATTTGAAGGCTTGCATGTGTTGAACCCATACATTCTAAATAACCTTGATGAAACAAATTATTTCACAATTTATGTTAATGCAATGAGTTCATTTAAAGGTAAAGCCGGGAAAATTGCATCGGATGATTTAAGGCTTCTTAGAAGAATGATCAGAGATGTGGGAAGAAGAGGAAACACTATTGACCACACTTTAAAAACATGGGATACGGTTTGTGAGGCGGAAAGAAAATATATTAACCCATATGTTAAAAACGCCGATGAAATTGTTGACACCACACATAGTTACGAACTTGGCATTTTTAAGCCTGAGTTTAATAAGTTGATTAAAAGTAAAAAAGCAACTAAAGACAAATTTAAATACTATGATGTGTTGAGTTCAGTGGAAGATGTTAATAAAAACATTCTTCCAAGCACCACACTAATGTGGGAATTCACTGATATTGACTATGAGCCAAAACCAGAGAAAAAACCGAAAGAAAAAGAAAATATTGATGACCAAGATTACGATACTTAATTTGGTTTATAAAGGAGTTTTATTATGGCAAAAACAAGTATGGAAAAAATTGTGAACTTATGCAAATCAAGAGGATTTGTGTTTCCAGGAAGCGATATATATGGTGGTTTTGCAAACACTTGGGATTTTGGACCGGTGGGTGTGGAGTTAAAAAACAATGTTAAAAAAGCTTGGTGGAAAAGGTTTGTTCAAGAAAATGAAAATAGTTATGGAGTTGATGCGGCTATTCTTATGAACCCTAGGGTTTGGGACGCTAGCGGACACACTGCAAGTTTTAGTGATCCTAAAATGGATTGCAAAAACTGCAAAACTCGCCACAGAGCCGACACAATTATTGAGAATTTCAAAGGTTGTGATGTTGTTCCAGATACCATGACCAATGAAGAAATGGAAAACTATATTAAAAAGCACGAAATAAAATGTCCAAACTGCGGAAAGTGCGAATGGACACCAATTAGAACTTTCAACCTTATGTTCCAAACATCAAGAGGAACAGTAGATGGTGATAAAGATGTGGTGTATCTTCGCCCCGAAACCGCACAAGGTGAGTATGTTAACTTTTTAAATATTCAAAGAACTGCAAGGGCAAAGGTTCCTTTTGGAATTGCACAAATTGGAAAATCGTTTAGAAATGAAATCACACCAGGCAACTTCTTATTTAGAACGGTTGAGTTTGAGCAAATGGAACATCAACTTTTCTGCAAAGACAGTGAAAGTATGGAACATTATAAAGAGTATAAAAAAAGAGCGTGGGATTTTCTTTTAGACCTTGGATTAAAGGAAGAGAATTTAAGATACCACGACCATGACAAACTTGCCCACTACGCAAAGTGTGCTTGCGACATTCAATATAATTTTCCAATTGGTTGGCAAGAACTAAACGGAATCCATCATAGAGGAACTTGGGACTTATCTCGCCATCAAGAATTTAGTGGAAAATCAATGCTATATATGGATCCATACACAAATGAAAAATATATTCCAACAGTTGTTGAATATTCAATTGGGGCAGATAGATTAACTTTAGCACTTCTTTGCGAAGCATATGATGAAGAAGAGTTAGATGGAGGAGATACTAGAGTTGTTATGCATTTCCACCCAGCAATTGCACCATATAAAGCGTGCGTTCTTCCACTTCAAAAGAATTTGGGTGAAAAAGCAACTGAAGTTGCAAATATGCTAAAGAAAAACTTTATGGTTGATTATGATGAAGCAGGTTCAATTGGAAAAAGGTATCGCCGTCAAGATGAAATTGGAACACCATATTGCATCACTATTGATTTTGAAACTCTTGAAAATGGCACTGTGACCGTTCGCGATAGAGACACAATGGAACAAACAAGAATGAAAATTGAAGACCTAAATCACTTCTTATTTGAAAAAATTAATTTAAGTTTTTAATGATTGTTTTGTTAATGTTTTATTTATAATAAAAAAGGCATTCCAATATGAATGCCTTTTTTGTGTTCTATTATCCACTATTTTATGTTGGATTATCATTTGTTGGGTTAAACTTTTCTGCAACTTTGCATTCTTTTATTATTGCGTCGGTTACGGGCATATCTGTGTCTGTTATAATTTGGTCAAGGATTCCGCAATAGTTTAATCCATAGTTATTATTTAAGTACTGTGTCATTTCGGTTAAAGATAAATCGTTTTCGTATACATTTTTTCTGATTAGCTCCGCTGGAGGAGAGTTTAAGGCAACAACTTTATCGTGTTCGCTTAAATTTGGATCTGAAATGATGCTATCAATATATGCTTCAGAGTTTCTATGAATATGAAGGTCAGTGTTTTCAATAATTGAGCCATCTGGATTAACATGCTTATTGCCAAGTGTTCCATGCAAACACAATCTTTCAATCATAACAGCATCTTTTGCTTTTCCGTTTGGAAGATATGAAAGTGTTACAGATTTTCCAGTTTGACCAGTTTCAGAAACGTTAAGAGACATAATATGCACTTTGCCATCAATAACCGATGCCAAGAAGTAAACTCCGCCATTATTTATGTCGGGATTTGTTTTCTCATATGTTTCATAGTAACGGCCCATTTCTTTTGAGGCGGTGTAAGTGTCGGCATCTTGTATAGTTTTCAAATGCTCATCTTTCAATTCAGTTCTTCCGCTTGCTATAGAAGAAATGTTTTTAAGTGATGGGTGGTCTGTGAAAGTGCCAAGCCCGCTTATAACATACTTTGGAGCACGCGCAATCTTTTCTATAACATCATCTGATAAAGATGTGTTTGCGTTTGTTATAAAAAATTTAACAGCTTCATCTTCATGAGTAACGCCAGCTTCATCTTGATAGAAAACATTTTTGCCATTAAATTCAGACAATTTAAACGAACCAAGCATATCTGAAACGCAGAAATTATCATCAATTGCACCATCATTTATATTTGTGATTTTCTCCATAACACCACCTCTTTTATTATATATATTTTATCATAAATAAAATTAATTTGCAAGAGGTGGGCTGTTTAACAACATCTTTTGCTAAAACTTTTTATGATTATATTTATTGCATAGGCATTTTTGGGATATCATGTTTCCGATAGTGCAACACACTTGGTTGGCGATGTTTCTAATGCATTCAAGTTCTTCTTCATCTTTGCCCTTACACAAATCCACGGCGATACTTGTTCCAATTAGTGCTATTTCTTCTGGTGACATTTTTTTCATATTATTTATTATGGTAAAAATATTTTTTATGTGAGTTTTGAGTGCTAGCCATCAATTTTAGTTTTGAGTTTTGAAAAAATAATTTATTTTTTTGAGAGATAGTGGTAAAATAATGGAATAAATATTTTTATTATGGTGAAATATGAAAATTGGGAAAACGGATAAAAAAATAAAGAATTGGTATAAGCTTACTGAAACTAAAATTTCTTCAATATTTTTGCAAGTTTTTTTGAGTATGATAAGAATTGCGGGTTTAATGGTTGCACCTGTTTTTGCGGCAAAGGTTACCGTGGCATTAGTTGCTGGAAATTATAACAATGCATGGCTATATCTTACTATTGAATTGGGCATAATTCTTTTATCGTTACTCGCTAATGATTTGGTTTTTCGCAATGGGGCGAGAATGTTTACAAAAACTTATAATAAAGTGCAATCAAAAATCTATATGAAAGCATATAGAGCTAAAAAATCAAATTTTGAACAAACATCTAAAGAAAAATTACTAAATATTATTGGAACAGATGTTGATGCGGTTGCTTCGTTTGGAGATGAATTTGGCGTTAAGATAAGCAAGGCTATTCAAATTATTGTAACACTTGTTATAGTTTTTTCGATAAACTATTTAGTTGGAATTGCAATTTTGCTTGTGAGTGTTATTAACTTCATAATCCTTACAATTTTGAATAAAAGTTTAGCAGAACATAAGGCTAAGTTGCTTGATGAAAAGGATAAAATTTACGAAAAATTCACTTTAATATTAAGTAATCAAGACATGATTAATCAATATGATATAGGTAAAGATGAAGCGAATGATTATTTTAAAAGATGTGAGGAATATACTGAAATATCAAAAGAGCATAAAATAACGGATAGTGTTAAAGAAAACTACTTTGTTGGGTTTTACAAAGTTCTATTGTTTGCTATAACTTGCTTGATGATTTTTTTAGTTAAAGATAATAAACTAAGTTTAGAGGTTTATTTAATAATCGTACCTTATCTTCTAACAAGTGTGGAATTAATAAACGATATTATTAATATTTCATCTTTAACGGAAGACACAAATGTGAGTGTTCAAAGAATAAACACTATTCTAAATTTCACAGATGATGACTTTATTGCCTATGGGAATGTTCATCAAGCTGTGGATAGTGCTGATTTATATTTAGTTAACGTTTCATATAAAAATGAAGATGAAAAATCGGAAAATTTTGGCACAATTAAGCGTGCAAATATGGATTTTAAGAGTGGCAAAATTAATCTTATTAAAGGTGAAAGCGGTTGCGGAAAACGAGCAATATTTAGGCTGATTGCAAGAAAAATCAAACCCGATAAAGGGGTGGTTTTGCTTAACGATATTAGCCTTTATGATTATGATAAGCCCACATATAAGTCTTATGTTTTCAATGCTTATGGGAAACCTAGATTCATAGAGGGCAGTATTCTAGATAATATGAGCGTTTTTGGCGCAACTAAGGAAGAAATCGCTAAAATGTGCAAAGAATTGGAAGTTGATGAATATATTGAATCCTTACCTGAAAAGTACAACACAAATATTTTCTCACCTAATATAGATCCTGCTTATTTCTTTATTTTCGAACTTGTGATGGGAATGCTAAAACAATCTAAAATTATTTCAATATATGAGTGCCCTATGGAGTTAAATAAACGCCAAACTCAAAAAATTAAAAAAACAATTGAAATAATTGCCAAAACTCACACAGTTTTGCTATTCACACAACATGATAATTTTGATGATATTGCATCTATGATATATAGGATTGAAAATGGAGAAATTTGTGAGAGGGTGGAGAAAGAAACCACTTGATTAAAAATTAAATAAAAAAGATGCCGTTTAATCTTTGTGATTATTTAAGGTGTCTTTTTTTATTAAATTTGGGTTGGTTAAGTGTTGAGAAGTGGTTGCCACTTTATATTTATAAAAGAAGAGTGTGCTTAATAAAAAGGGAATGATAACGCCAATAAATAGAATGATTGCAAGCCCAGATTGAACGGAAAGGGGTTGAATTTCCACGCTTGAATCGAAATGAATTAAATCTAATAGAACGCCAATAAATAAAAGTGCAGTTGCATTTGCAATGTTTGCGGAGAAGGTTAAATTTCCGCTATAGGTGGCAGTTTTATTTGAGCGTGTTTCTTTATTTATCTTATCTATTTCATCGCCAAATAGGCTGATTGGCAAGGCGTAAAGCGTGCCACTTCCAAAGCCACAAATAAAGATTGAAATTATAGCCAAAATGTAGGAGTATTCAAGGAGTTTAAATCTTAGAAAGTAAGAAAACATAATTAAAAACGCACCCAAAATTGAAACGAATATGCCCGAAATCATAGTTGAGCACTTTCCATTTTTTTTGCTTAGATGAAACCAAACGGGCTGGCTGACCAAAGTTCCTAGCATTAAAATTGATAAAAGGATAGTTATTTGTTTAGTGGAGTAAAGAAAGCAATATGTGAAGAAGTGCATTCCAGCACCAGTTAAAACTGTTGGTGTGATTTGAGATAGTGCAAACCCAATTATTAGATAGCGTAAGTTCTTATTTTTAAATGATGAATAAAAATCAACAATTAGTTTTTTGAACGAAAATTTGTCTTGTTTTTGATCGGTGGTGCTATTTTTATCAACATATTTTAGTGTTGAAAATGTGCAAAATAAACCCGCGATTAAGCAAATTCCGCTTAAAATTAAACTTATTTTTCTATAGCCATAAGGATTTAACTGACCTATTGGATAACTTTCTGTGTTTGGCAAAAATAGATACATAAGCACGCTTGGAATTGCAATTCCAAGAATGAAGAACATTGTTTTATATATTTGAATGCTTGTTTTATCGTGAGAGTCGGTTGCGATGTCGTTTCCAAGAGCCATATATGGCGTTGAAAAAAGAGTGTTGAATGTTTCTAAAATTAAAAGTCCAACACCAATCCAAATAAATTTCAATATTTGTGGTGCGTTTAATGGTGCAAACCAAATCAACACGTTTATAACTGCCATTCCAATCGTGGCAATTAGCATATAACCGTTTCTATAACCTAATTTTCCAATTTTAAATCTATCACTAATTCCGCCCACTATGCAATCAGATAAACCATCCCACATTGTGGCAATAGAGATGGCTAAACCAACTAAAAAGCCCGGAACACCTAAAACGGCAGTTCCGAAAAACATATAAAAGTTGGTTACATTTTGGCTTATCACACTATATGCCAAATTACCAACTCCATAACTATTTTTAACAAAAAAGTTTAATTTTTTCATAAATAACCTTGCTATTATTTTTGTTTAAATTATGGTTTTTTATTCACTGATTTCGGTTATAATGTTATTACAACTATAGTAAAATATGTTGCAAATTAAATAGAATATAGGTATAATTGGAATGATGAATAATTTGGTTTGTTTAAAATAAAAACAACCGATAATTTAATCAAACTAAAAGTGGGTGTTAAACTTTATATGAGTGAATTTGGATTTGAAAAACAACTAACAGAGCTTAGAATACTATTAAATAAGTTTTGTGATGGATTCAATGCGTTAGAGCTTAATAAAAACAACACTCTAACATTTCGATGTAAGATGTTGCATTTGCTAGGAAGATATGGCGAAAGGCCACCAAAGTTTTTTATTGATAAACTTTGCTTAGCAAAAGGCAACCTAACTCAACTTTGCAAACCATTGATTGATGATTCAGTTATTGGGGTTAAGAAAAACACCGCGAATTCTAGAGGGATAGTCTATTACTTAACCGAAACTGGTTATCATGAATTAGAAAATATATATAGTAATCAACACGCACAATTTGAAGAGTTGCCTCCAGAGAGAAAGCAATTACTTGAACTTAAAGTGAATGAATTAATTAAGCAAATTCAATTGTGTTTGGATTAGAAAGGAAATAGTATGTTAAAGATTTATAACACTTTCACAAGAAAGAAAGAAGAATTTAAACCTATTTATGAGGGAAGAGTTGGAATGTATGTTTGCGGACCAACCGTTTATGGAATGCCTCATGTGGGGCACGCAAAAAGTTATGTTAACTTCGATGTTGTTTTTAGATATTTAAAGCATTTGGGATATAAAGTTAAATATGTTCAAAATATAACTGATGTTGGGCATTTAGTTGGTGATGGCGATGAGGGTGAAGATAAAATTGCTCGTCAAGCAAAAAAAGAGCAACATGATGCATATGAAATCGCTTATAAATATGAATGTGAGTATTTTAAAAATATGGACCTTTTAAATGTGTTGAGGCCAAGTATTTCTTGCCGTGCAACGGGGTTTGTTTCGGATATGATTGAAACCGTGGAGGATATAATAAACAAAGGTTATGGTTATGTTACGCCACTTGGAAATGTTTATTTTAATGTTAGGAAATATTCAAAATATGGTCAACTTTCAAATAGAAAACTTGATGAAGCATTAAGTGGTGAGAGAATCGAAGTGGCAGATGATAAGAAAAATCCAGAAGATTTTGCACTATGGAAAAGTGTTGGTGATGATGCGCTTATGAAATGGAATTCACCTTGGGGAGTGGGTTGCCCAGGCTGGCATATTGAATGCACAACTCTAGGTAGAAAATTTTTAGGTGATAGATTTGATATTCATGGGGGTGGCATAGATAATATTTTTCCACATCACGAATGCGAATGTGCACAAGCCGATATCGTGAATGGCCATATTCCAATGAATTTCTTTATGCATAATGGATTGGTTACTGTTAATGGAACAAAAATGGGAAAATCTCTTGGCAATTTCATAACTTTGCCAGACTTGTTTAAAAAGTACGATCCAATGGTTGTGAGATATTATTTATTGCAATTTCAATATAGGTCGGCAGTGGATTTTAATGAAGAAAAATTTGAACTTGCAAAAAAACAATATGCTAAAATTGTTGAAGCGGTAAGTATTGCAAGAAATATAACTTTAAATGTTGCGGGTGAGTTAGAAAACCTTGAATTAAAGGCGATTAATGAGAAGTTTGAAGATGCGATGAATGAGGATTTCAACACCCCACTTGCACTAGTTGAGTTCGATAAGCTAATTAAGTTTATATTAGCAAATAAGGAATCAAAAGATGAGAAACTTTTCGCACAAGTGAATTTCCTAATAAAATCTCTTGGAGAAGATGTGTTGGGCTTTGCGTTTGCTAAAGAATCAGGCGAGTGCAAACAAGATGATATTCCAGCTAAAATAAAAGAGCTTGCGAGTGAAAGGTGGCAAGCGAAGCAAGATAAGAATTGGGCAAAGGCCGATAAATTGAGAGCAGAATTATTAGAATTGGGCTATGAAATTAAAGATAGCAAAGATGGCTTTGAAATAATTAAAAAGTAAATAAATAAACAATAAAATGCAAGGTTTGTGCTTGCATTTTTTTACAATGCTTTGCTAGTTGTTTGATGTTTTGAGCGTCAATTATTTAATCTTTAAAAATTAAGTATTGAATTGTTGTTTGAATATTTTAGTTAATTAAACAAAAAGTTGCAGTTTATTGAATTAATAATGTGTTTAATAATTTGATTAATAATCTTTTATTGTGTATAATCATATTATTAAGTGAAACTTTAAAGTTTAGTGAATAGTTTTCTTTGTGTGGGTTAATTATTACATACACGCCACGCAGTTGAAACTCTTAATTAAGTTTTATTGTTTTGCGAAATTTTATAAAGGAGAGAGTTATGAGCAGATCTAAAAGTAATAACACTACTATGGCATTAAAGATTATTCTTTTAATCGTTTCAGGTTTAGCATTTTTATCACTTGTTTTTGCAACATTTAAAACAACTGGCTCAAGCATTATCGGTTCATCTTCAGATACTTCAACAACAGGTGCTGAATTATTAAAGAACATTGGCGATAATGGTACTTCTGAAGCTGGCAAAGCTCTAACTGCTATGCAATGGACTTATTTATTCTCACTTATTGGTTGCGGTGCTTTATGTGTTTTATCATTATTATCACTTGCATTCGAAAAAATGGGCATTTTCCTTGCTAAGCTAGTTGCAATTTTAGTTTGTGCTTTAGTAATTATCACAATTATTTGTGGTTATGTTTATGCTAGTAAGATATCTGTTAGTGCAGGTGGCTTAGGAGCTATAAAGGTAACACTATCATTTATGCCTTGGTTTATGTTAATCATTGCTTGTGTTTACACTATTTTGGTGTTCTTTGCATTCAAAAGAAAATAATAAACCATATAAATCTCATTGAATTTCAATGGGATTTTTTTGTTGACTACTTGCTATAAAAACATTAAAATAGTGATGAAAAGGCCTAAATAAAATAGACTATAGATAAAATAGATTTATTTAATTGATGTGATTTAATTACAAAAGTAAAGAAAGGAAAAATAATGAGATTACTTTTACTAACAGCGAATATAAGCGAAGAAAGCAAAGAAATAGCAAGAGCAATAACAGGGTATATGAGTGAAAGATACCCTGATGTGGTTTTTAGAACACTTGATGTTGTGAAAATGGTTGATGGATTTAAGGGCGTTTTGCTAAACAAAGGCTATTCTTTGCTTTGCAGAAATATGAATAAAATTTCAAACAAAATATATAAAAAACAGTTGCTATCAGAAAATAAAAACTATGAGAAAACGTTGATGTTTAAGTTAACAAAAAATGCTGAAAGTGAGTTGCTTAAAAAAATCGAAATGTTTGAACCATCAGTTGTTTTATGCACCCATTCTTTGCCTAGTTCTATGGTTTGCCATATTAAGTCATATAGCAAAGAATTGTTTGAAAAGGTTAAAATTGTGTCGGTGGTGCATAACTATAATGTTCCAGTAAATGCGAGGTTTTTTAAAACATCGGATTATATAATCACGCCAAACGATCTGCTTAGTAGTAAGTTTATTCATTTTGGAATTAATATGAATCAAAATATAATTGATTTTGGAGTTCCAACAAACGAAAAATTTGAAAAAAAAGTGGAAAAAACTAAAGCATGCAATGTTTTAAAAATTAAAGATGATTTATTTAATGTTGTGTGTTATGTGCCAAATTACTCCGTTAGAGAAGGAGTTGCGTTAATTAAAAATCTTTGCAAAGCAAAAAACCAAATAATGGTTTCTGTTGTTTGCGTTAAAAACCAAAACCTAAGATATAGATTAAGTCAATTCGTTAAGAAACATAAGCTTGAAAATGTTAGGATTTATGGGATTACAAACAATTTAGATTTGATTTTGAGTGCATGTGATGTTTGCATTTGCCATCCGCAAGGCTTGATTGTGGCGGAGTGTGCGAATAAGGGTGTTCCTATTGTGGCAACTCCTAAACTTGTGTTTGAGGAAGTGGAAAATGTGAAAGTACTTCAAAAAGAAAATGCAGTTTTAATGGTGAATAACTTTAAATTAATAGATGAAACTGTTGATGAGTTTATTGAAAACCCAAGTTTACTTGATAGTGCAAAAGAAAACATCTTGAAATTTTCAAAACCAAACGCAACAAAAGATTTATGTAAGTTTTTGCATAGTGAATTTTAAATTTAAAAAAAACTTATGAATATTGTGGTTCATAAGTTTTTTTTATCAATTTATATTTTTTTGTTCTTCGATTTGAGAGATAATTGAAACTAAGTCCATTGGTTTATCAATTAAAATTCCGTTTGCGCCAAGTTCAATTGCGGGTTCAATATCAACTTTAAACCTATCCCCAATTACTAATAGTTCGGATGGCTTTATGTGTTCTTTATGAATTATATCTAAATAGGGAATATCTTTTGAGTTCGTTTTGGTGGCGGTTATTGGCGTCGAGTAAATGCCTTTAAATAGGGCTTTATTCAAATTAATTTTTATTATTTTACTTTCTAAAATTGTGTTGATTTCGTTGCTCACAACATAAAGATTAAATAACTGGGCGAATCTTTCTAGTGTTTCGTTAGAAACAATCTCAGCATTATTGTAGTCAATTTCAAAATAATTGGTTATTCTATATTTGTGATACTCAATATCGCTTACGCCAAAATTTGTGCATATTTGGCTAAAACTTGGTGCGGTTTTACTTTCCAATGTGTAGCCCAAAGAATGCATAACTTCCTTTGTTTTTTTATCATCAAAACCACAAAGTTTTTTAAATGTTTTTTCAATATATTTTAAGTATAGTTCACGCATATTGTTGGCGGAATAAAATGTTTCATCAAAATCAAATGCAACCACTTTTATATCGTTTAATAACACACTTTTATCTATGTAGTATCTCATATGTTCTCCAAACTTTTCTTACGTTTCATAATATGAATATTATTAGGTGTTTGTGAATAAGGGGTGGGCACGCTATGCTTGGAAGCTTTACTTCCAAGCAGGTGCGGGGTGAAAACCCCCGCACCTTTTGCCGAATTTTGTTCGGCAAATAGCGTGCCCATTTGTCTATTTAAAAGCATTAAATGTAAAATCATATGAAATAACCTTGAAAAATTTAGCATAGTTTGGTAAAATACTAAAGTTTATTAAATCATATAATTTGCTTTTAATAGAGTATTCAATGCAAATTAATAAAGGGAAACATAATGAAAAAATATACAAGAAAAGAATTGATTAATTTATGGTTAAATTTTTATAAGGAAAAAGGTCATGCAGTGATTCCATCTGCATCAGTTATTCCAGAAAACGATGCTAGCGTGTTGTTCACAACCGCAGGAATGCATCCACTTGTGCCATATCTTTTAGGTGAATCTCACCCAGCTGGAAAAAGATTGACTGATGTTCAAAAATGCATAAGAACGGGGGATATTGATGAAGTTGGTGATGGCTCACACTTAACATTTTTCGAAATGCTTGGAAATTGGAGTTTGGGCGATTATTTTAAGCAAGAAAAAGTTGCTTGGAGTTATGAGTTTTTAACAAGTGAGAAATATATTGGCTTAAGAAAAGACCAACTTGCAGTAACTTGCTTTGCGGGTGATGAAAACGCACCTAAAGATACTGAAACTCACGATTGTTGGTTAAAAATGGGTGTGCCTGAAGATAGAATCTTTTATCGTCCTAAAAAAGATAACTGGTGGGAAATTTCTAGAGGTCCGTGCGGTCCTGATAGCGAAATGTTTTTGGATACTGGCAAAGAAAAGTGTTGCTCAGAGTGTAATCCATCTTGCGATTGCGGAAAGTATATTGAAATCGGCAACGATGTTTATATGCAATATGAAAAAATATCAGATACTGATTACATTCCAGCAAAGCAAAAAAATGTTGACACTGGCTTTGGATTAGAGAGAAATTTAATGATTTTGAATGGTGCAAAATCTGTTTATGAAACTGAACTATTTGAAGAACCTTTGAAAGTGATTGAAAAACTTTCTGGAAAACATTATTGCGATGAAGGTGATGAAAACACACGTTCGTTTAGAATAATAGCCGACCACATAAGAACTGCAACTGCAATTTTAGGAGATAAAAAGGGCATTGTTCCATCAAACACTGATGCTGGATATATTCTTAGAAGATTAATTCGCCGTTCTATTAGGTGTATGAAAAATTTGGGAATTGAGGCTGGGCATTTAGGTGAAATCGCAAATTGCTATATCGAAATGTTTAAAGAGGATTACCCTGAATTTTTAGAAAACAAAGAAAGAATAATAACTGAATTAAATAAAGAAGAAGAAAAGTTTTTGAAAACTCTTTCGTTTGGTGTTAAAGAATTTCAAAAGGTTATAAACGGAATTGAAAGGCATATTGAGTTTGCTAAAAACACTGGTGAAAAGGTTGAAAAAATTATTTCAGGAAAGCAAGCGTTTAGGCTTTATGAAACTTTTGGATTCCCACTTGAAATGACAATTGAAATGGCAAATGAGCAAGGCTACTCAGTTGATAGTGAAGGGTTTAAGATTGCAATGCAAGAGCATCAAGAGTTAGCCCGCACCACATCTGCTGGAAAATTCAAAGGTGGGCTTGCTGATGATAGTGAAAAAACAACTAAGCTTCACACTGCAGTTCATCTAATGAATGCAGGTTTAAGAAAAATTTTAAACGACAAAGTTTTTCAAAAGGGAAGTAATATAACAAGTGAACGTGCACGCTTTGATTTCTCTTACGATAAAGCTATGACAAAAGAAGAAATAGCTAAAGTTGAAGATTTCGTAAACGATGCAATAAAGCAAGCCATACCAGTTGAATGCTCACAAATGAGCGTTGATGAAGCGAAGAAAAGTGGCGCCATAGGAGTTTTTGATAACAAATATGGTGATATAGTTAAAGTGTTTACCATAGGTAATGTTTCAAAGGAAATATGTGGTGGTCCACACGCCAAGAACACGGCCGATTTGGGGCATTTCAAGATAATTAAGGAGGAAAGTTGCGGGGCTGGCGTTCGCCGTATCAAAGCCATTTTGGAGTAAAAAGCGTCGCATAACATCGTTTCTGCTAAAATTTTAAAACGGTCACATATGCTAAATATGCTCCCTATTAAAATTTTAGCGAGCCTTGTCCTGCTTGCTTTTTACTCTAAAATGGGGTGAGAGAAAATAACAAGCAAAGGCAAAGATTCGCTTAACTTCGTTTCTGATTAATTTTCAAAATAGTCATTTATGCTAAAATTAAAATGGCTAATTTATTTAATTTTATAGAAAGAACGGTTAATATGTGGTTAAAGGCTTTTAAAATATAAAACAAGACTTAAAAAAAACGGTATTCACCGTTTTTTTTGTTAAGTCTTATTTATTTAAATATTGTTTGAATAGAATTTATATAATTAATTTAACTTAATTAATTTAACTTAATTTTGTTTAATTTGATTTTATATGACTTTGCTTAGTCTTATTTGTGTTTATTTAATGTGGTTTAATCTAATTTAGTTTTATCATCCTGTTTCAAGTTGTCTGCAATGGCTTTAATTTTATTTTTTTGTTTTGATTTAAATTTCTCTTGTTTTAAAAAGAACCAAAGAATTATTAAAACTTGAAAAGTTGCCATTGCCACGAAAAGTAGCCAAAGCATATTGATTTTAAATGTTAAGTAAATGCATGTGGTAAATGACCAAGAGAAGAATGAAAGGAAAATAAAGTTGAGCCAGTTCGTTCCCCAGATTCTTGTGAATATATAAACAACTAGCACGCTAACTGGAATAGCATATAAAAACACAAGCCACACTCTATCAATTTTAGTAAAGATTTCTAGGCCTGCATAAATAATTGTTGCAATAAACCAAACAATCCCAAACGATAATAAGGTTATTAAATTTTTTGTGGTAAAAGAAATAAATCGATCTTTTTTCTTGTGGTGTTTGTTCAATTCTATTGGAGCGTTATGCTCGGTTATAAGATCGTTGATTGAGATATTATAAATCTCGCAAATTTCTTGCAAAACGAATATATCAGGTGTGCCTTCTCCACGTTCCCATTTAGAAATTGCTTTATCAGAATAATTGATTTTTTCAGCAAGCTCAGCTTGGGTGAGTTTACTTGCCTTTCTATAATCTATTAAATTTTTAACAATTATATTTTTTAATTTTTCACTGTCCATATCTGAATTATAGCATATAACATTTATTTAATCAACTATTTAAAATAATTTAAACTTGTGCTTGAGGGTTTCTCTACTAATAGTAGAATTGGCTTTAATTGGCGGGTTTGAAACCTGAAACAAGTAACTTTTCATAAATGTTTTTAGCGGTAAGATAATTAGTGGTTGATTGTTCGGCAAATTTCTCCATCATAATGCCAGAGTTAACTTCTAGCACTTTGAGTGAGCCTTTTGAAAGTACACAATCAACAGAGCAACAATTTAGCCCTAATATATTTGCGGTTTTTATGGCTAAATTTTTTATTTGGTTTTTTAGATATGAGTCTGTTAGAGCTATTGGGGTTGAGCCTTTGCAAAGATTGTGTTGCCAAGTTAAAAATATTTTTTGATTTTTTGCTGGAATTAAATCGTAAGATTTTATGTTGGAAAAAATCGTATTGTATTTTGCTATAGAAAGTTGAGTAACTGTTGATATCCCGTTTCCAATAACATATGGCCTATCTTTTTCATAAATTAATTCAACATCGCCGTTAACGCAAATTGCACGGCACTCCTTTTCTATATTAATATATGGGCATACATTTATATTTTGCCCTTTAATTTTTAAGATATTAATTGCCTTAAATAATTCATCTTTGTTTGTTACTAAAAACACATCTTCTCCGCATGTTCCATCTTGTTTCTTAACAACTATTTTTCCGTGCTTATATAAATACTCCAAAGCGGTTTCGTTGCTTGTTGCATAATTTAAATAAGTATGTTCAACGGCATCTATGTTGTTTTTTGATAGGATTTTATAAACTTGCGACTTGTCTTTTGTGATAATTGCGTTTGTGTGACTATTGCAATTGAATTCAAAATAGTAAACATTTTGGACTTGCTCTCCGTTTTTAATTGTTGAGATATCCTTGCTTGAATAATTAATTATTTCAAATTTATGTTCCTTTGCCAATTCGGGCAATATTTTTGTGTGAAGTATTGATTTCATTTTTCTCCTTTAATATACGTTTATTTGTGTTTTGATTTGGTTTGTGTAGGATTGAAACTTATGATAATTTTTTATTATGTGATGGAAAATCAAGTGAATAGATATGTAAAATTTTTTTGTGGGTTGAATGCTTTTAAAAATTTATGGTGTGATTTAAATGTTTTAGCGTTTTGAGTGCTTAATTATTTTAATAGTGAAATTTGCCTTTTTCAAGTTTGAGTGACAAAAAAATCACATTTTATTACAATGTGATTTAAAAATTGTATTAAAATATGGCTTGGTTTCCCAGTCTTTTCGATGTGTATATTAACAAAAATAAATAAATAATTTTTTTACGTTTAGCTTTTTAAAACTTAGAATGATTAATTTTTATCAATCTTTTTAAAATCATTTGGTTTATTTTGTTGTGCTTCCGAATCCGCCATTTCGAATTTCTTCGCATTCATCATCGTATGTTATCCCGAATTCAAGGAAAATTCCTTGAGCCACCGCTTGCCCTTGAAGAACATTAAGCACTTTGTTTTCAGTGTTTAAGTTGGTCATTTTAATAAAGATATGACCTTCATTTGATGAGTTGTAGTAATCAGAGTCGATTATCCCTAGAGTGTTGTCTAGTTGAAGGCGGAATTTAAATCCTAGCCCACTTCTTGGAGTTATTTGCAAGAAATAACCTTCATCGATTTGAACTCTTATGCCAGTGGGGATTTTAATGGTTTCGCCGGGAGTTAGAGTTAGATCGAACGGGATAAAAAAGTCGTAGCCGGCGGAACCTATAGTTGCACGCTTAGGTAATTTCAGGTTGTTGTAGTAAGCAGTAATAGTGTTTTCATCAATATTTGGGAAAGTGCTTTGATAATCTTTTAAAAATTGGTCAAACGAAATCTTCTCAAATTTTGCTACTCTTCTCATATTTAACCATTTCCTTTTGTTTTTTTGGAGTTTCTTTTTTGCAAATGTAGAACCATTTTAAGTTTAGTTTTGTGCCATTCGCCTTAATTGATGGATAAACTTTTTCTATTTTGAAACCAACTTCCGTTAAAATAGAATCCATATCGCTCTTGTTGATTGCCAACTCTTCAATTTTCTTTTTATATTCTTTGCCATTGTTATCAGTAACAATTATGTTAGTGATTAATTTATCATCATCGTTTATTGTGAAATAGTATTCAATATCACCGTGTTCAGTTTCAAAGCCGTATGTTTTTTCTAGGCGAATTTTGCGTGTGTTAACAATATCAAAAGCAAAATATCCGTTCTCGTTTAAGTTTTTGTAGGCGGTTTTAACTGCGTTTTGAACATTAGTTAAGCTAGATAAGTGATTGAGTGAGTCACAGGTGCAAGTCACTAAATCAACTTTTTTTGGGTTTTTAAAATCGATCATATCGCCTTGAGTGAAAGTGATATTAGGATAACCTTTGCGCGCTATTTCAAGCATACTTTCAGAAATATCCATTCCGCTCGTTTCAATATTAAATGAGTTAAATAGGTTGCAAAGATAACCAGTTCCACATGCAAGATCTAAGTGTGATAAAATTGGTTTTTCTTTTTTCACGAAATACTTAATTAGGAAGTTACCAAACACATCGGCAAAAAGTTCCCAGCCTGAATCTTTGTATATTTTGCTAAATTCTTTGTTATACATATTCACTCCTATATAATGATAAGTTTTGTTGTGCTTTTAAATTAGTTTGATTAAAGCGTTTGATATTTTAAAGCTTTTAATTTATATCATAATAAATTATTGCTTAAATTAATGCAAATGTCAAATAATAACAACTTAAATAATATCGAATGTGTTATTTTAATAAACAAATTAATTACACTTTTTTTTAAATTAATAATAAAAAAAAGAAGAAATAATTTTTCTTCTTAAACTTTAAACGAATAAATTATGGGTGTTTATATCTTATGCTAAATTATGATTTTATGATGCGTTTAGCTAAATTTGTACCATTAGAAATTTTTATAACTTTATGATTTATAATAATTGATATATTTACTATTAAACAACTTTTCTTTATAAATTAAAAGTTCGTTTGGTTTGGCCGATGAAAGTAACTTTGCTCTATCTTTTAATGAGGTTTCCAAGAAGAATTTTGGGGTAAAAACTTTATTTGTTATGGAAAGCTCTCGTTTGTATAATTTATTTGATAAATATAATCTTCTAAAAACTAATGAGTATCTAATTATAATTGCAATGAATACAAAAGTGCAAACACAAATCAAAACATTTTTAATACCAAGCTTAAACGCGAGAGATGTTATAATCCAAATTATATAAGGTCTTCTAGAATATTTGCCAACCACATAGTTTTCGTTGGTTAGGTTTTTATCATAATACTTGTTTCCTTCATTATCAACGTTGCTCGTGCCCCAAGTTTCAAACCAAAGTTCGCCATCTTTATCGATGTAGATATTCACAACTTGGTGAAAGCAAACAAAATGCTTCTTCTTGCTTGCTTCAAGAAAGTACTTATTATTAATGCCAAACATTTCTTCAAATGAAAGATTGTTAGGAACAGTTTTCTCGCTTACATATGTTTGTAATTCGTTTCTATTTGGGATTTCACTGGCTTCATAATAAAAAGCAATAGCATCGCCAACTTTGATGTTGTGTGGGTTTGTTCGCCTCAAAATAATAGTGTCGCCAATATTGAATCCGCTATTTATCATACTTCCTGTTGTTACGACTGAAACATTCGCACCAAATAAAGTTACTGGAGTTTTGTGAATGTATCCATATGCTATGAATGGAGTAAGTATTACCGCAAAGTAAAATAATGCTTCTGAGAAGCACATTAATACTTTATTGATTATAAATTTTATATCTACTTTAGTTTTCATATGTTTTCTTTAGTTGTTTAAATTGCTTATAATTTGCTTTATAGTAACAAACAGATAAGTTGTTTCTGTTTTTAATTTTCGTGAAATTATTATATCAAATAATTAATGAAATGTGAATATCTTTTAAATTATTTATTTAAATTACACAAACAAACTTAAAATGGGTTGAAAGATAAAATGAGAGATTGTGTTTATAATATTTATGTTATTGACAAAAACGCATATGTTTATGACAATATTTCAAATTTTCATTTTATTACAATGATTTTTAATTTTTGATGTCGTGGTAAAAAATTAAACTTGAATTTAAAATAAAATTTGAAATCTTAAAACCATTTTTCAGCAAATTAAATCATTATATTTTAAAATGCTTTAAAAAGCGATTTTTTAGTGCATTTATTTGACTATATATTATAAAGTTTATATAATATATTTGTATATTTATATAAATACGCACGCGCACGCGCGAGCGTAAATAATTATTATATAATTGTTTAATAATATATTTAGAGCGAAGGAGAATGAAAATGAAAAAGTGCTTGATGGTTTTATTAATGGTTTTAATAAGCCCAATTATGTTTTTGGCAAGCTGTGGAAATCCATATTCTAAAATGACTATGGGTGTTTTTACCGATGTTGAATGCAAAAACGAATTGAACTTAAATGAGGAGTTAAGTGTTGGTTCGCCAGCTGGAACGGGTGAAACTAGCCCGACCGTGATTTGGGTTAAAATCTCTGGGGTTGGGAAATCGGTTAGTAAGGAAATTCAGCCGATTCAAAACAATGCCTATGCAACTTTCACAGTTGAATACGATAAAACTTTGGGGCTAAATAAAATAACAATCACCCCAACAGATATGGTCGGAAAGGGGACTTTCACGATTAAACCAAAAGAGGGCCCAACTAGTTTATATAAATCAGTTACATTTAAATCGCTAGTTGAAGTTAAAAGAATTAAATTTGAATCAAGCAAAGTTGCAATCGCTCAAGGTCAAACCATCGACTTTGCTTCAAATGAAATTCTAGCTCGTGCGTTTGAGTTCTATCCAATGCAAACGGAGCAAAGGGATTTTGAGATAAGTGTTGTTAATGAAACTATTAATGGAGTTGATTCAACTAGCGTTTTCACATTAGACTCAACAAAAACAAAATTTACTTGTGCTAATGATGCACTTGCAAAAGGTTTTGAAAAAGTTAAAATAACTATTAAATCAAAATATAAGTCTGTTTATGCTCATGATACTTTGGATTCAACCACCGATTATTCTCAACCATTTGAATTTGTTCTGTCTGTTGTGAAGGTTGCTGATAATATTGGTGTGAAATCAAATAAAGATAGTTTAGATTCAAGCACTTTTGAACTATCTAAGAATTCTCTTGATAAATATAATGTTATTTTAGTTAATCCAATTCTTTCTCCTATCGCAACAACAAACAATTATTTAATGCAAAGAACTTTAACATTTGATTTAAGAAATAAAGCAAATGCCGTTATTTCAGATTTAGGTTCGAGTTATAAAGTAACTTGCGTAAGTTCTAATAGTGACTTGGTTAAGGCGGACAAACTTGAAGGTAATAGTTTCACCTGGGCAATAAAAACAAATTCAGATAAAATAGGTGAAGCGGAATTAACATTCAAGTTTGAATATTTTGATAATTTGGGAAGTTTGGATCTAGGCGGGCTATACGATAAAGAAGTTAAGATTACTGTTAATGTGGTTGCTCTGCCAGATGATATGATTATCAATAACAATAAAGATTTAACCAGTGTTAGTGTTTTCACTCAATACATAGGCACGCTTAATGGCTCAGAAATTAAACCAGTTTTAAGTGTTGATAACGATGATAACAGTGCAATTTATAGCCCAACATATTCGTTGGTTATTTCATCCGAATCGATTGATGCGTTGAAAAAGAATGGCGATGTGGCTGGGTTAAAAGTGTTTAGAAATAATAATGAAAACAATGTTTTACCATACACAGATGGAGCAAACAAATCAATTGTTTACTCAAATTTGAATTTGAATGAAGCGGTTTATTTAAAGCACACTTTCGAAACAAATGAGCAACTGAAAAATATTAAAGATATAACTGCAACTATTGTTTACCATTTTGATGTTTGCCCAGAAAGGCAGTTAACAGAAAATTATAGTAAATATGAGTTATGCAGAAAAGAGATAAAAATCAACTTGGTAAGTAATGCAAACTTGAATGCCACCAAAACTGAGCTGGAAAAGTTGATTGATAGATTTTACCTTATGAATGTTGCTGTTAGTGATTTCAATTTGGAGAAATTGTCAGAAACCCATAACTTATTGACAATTGAAGGTTTTGACCTTAAATCTGTTTTAATTTGCGAAGATGAAAATGAAGGCGTTGTGTATTCTAATGAGTTTTTCAAATTGCAAGTGTTTAATAAAGAGATTGATGGTGTTTTAAAATCAAGTATTGTGGTTGTGCCAAATAAAGAATTAAAAACTGCGGATATTAAAAATGTTAAGATTAAATTAATTAATGGTTACGAAATTCAATTTGGCATAAAACTAGTTGTTCCTATTGGTTTTAAATATAAAACTGCGGATGGTTCATATAATTCAATTATTCCAAGTAAAATAAATATTGATTCAAATAGTGGAATGATTCTTTGGAATAAAATGTTTAATTATGTTGCAGGAACTGATTATGAAGTTGAGTATGGTGGAAGCACATATTCTTTAATTAAGGAAGATGATGTTTGTGATGATGGGGAATATATAGATTACGACTATGTTCAAGGATTAGTTGTTACTCCAAATAGCAAACTTAAATTAACGCTTAACAATATCTTTAAAGATGGTGCAAGTTATAGATATATCGATATAACAAACAATTGTGCTATTAAGTTGATTAGTGGAACTGCAAGTGTTGCAATGGAAAATGGAATAATAACGGTTGGTGAAAACTTAACAACTGATTATTCAAAACCTTATGTTATTAATATAACCTACAGCGGATACGTGAAAAATGGCACTGAAATCAATGAAGAGCCAATCACAATATCATATAACATTTTTGTGTGGGTGTTAGACGCATTAAATAGTATTTCAATCACATCGGATACTTCATCGAGCACAACAACTTTATATAGCCCTGAATCTGTGGGCTACAAGCTTGAGGCGAAAAGGTCTAATTGCAACATAAACTTTGCTTTAAATCCAGAGGTTGTTAGGCTTGGTGGTTTGGCTGAGGGAAATGTTGGAGAAAACGGAGCTGTTGAAATTAAGCCAACATATAGCTCATTAAACCTACCTAAGTTGCCTGCAAATGAATATGTTAGTGAATATCAAGTTGAATTTAAAGATGTGTTTGAAATTGATCTAAGCAATATAAATGAATTTCACATTTCATTTAAAGTTAAAAAGTTTGCAAGTTTTAGTGACGATTTGAAAAAGTATATTGCAAGATATTTTAATCATAAAACTGATACTGATGAACCTGATATAGATGCAATCACTGAAACTGAAAAAATGCAAGCTTTAAATGCAATATTTGAAAACACAATTAAAGTGGCAATAACAATTGAAGCAAAACAATTTAATATTCAAAGTGCGTTCACTCAAATAACATTGAACATTAATAATGCGAAGAAAGTTGAAAAGATAATTTTAAAAGATGTTCAAGATTCAGGGTTTTATTTTGAAGCGGGTGAAAACAGATATAATAATTCAAGTGTTATTGTTGAAAAAATATTAATGCCAAACGATGTTTTAAACGGAAACGTTGTTCTTGGAAACTACACCAATGATTGTTTCGAAGTTAAAAAAGTTTTAAGTTCACTTTCAAGTTTCGAAAAGAAAAACAGTGAGAATTGGATAGATCTTATTGGTGGGGTTGTTGAGAGTGATTACGATTTAGTTATCATTCCTAAATCTAAAGCTGGAACTGAATATTTAACAATTGTTTCGGAAGATAGTTTTGTTAGTGCTTCAATAGAAAGTGCAACAACAAAAATATCTATCAGAATCAAAATTGCCGATGGCTCAAAAGAGAATCCTTTTGAAATTTCGAATGCGAGTTATTATAAAAACTATTTTGTTAAAGATATTGAAAAAGGGAATGGGGCGAATGGAAAATACTATAACTATATTCTAACTAGCGATATTTCACTTGATGGAACATTAAATTATGTTAACTTCCCAGAGATAACAAATAAAGATGGTGGTAATTTTAGTTTAAATGGGTTGTTTGAATATAGAATTAATGGGGATTCAAAAGAGGAATACCACACTATTTCATATTCAGCCAGCGTTATGCCTTTTGATAGTCTTGCAGAAATTACAAGTTTTGGATTGTTTAAAAAAATTACAACAAACTTAGCAACTATTAAAAATTTAATAGTGAATGCTAGCTTTACTATCAACACAATGGTTAGTGAAGATAAAATAATTAATGAATTGAATATTGGTGGAATTTGTGGTGAGTTTGCGGGAGTTATGGAAAATTGCGTTGCAAACACTGACATCATTTTTGATGATTCATCAAATGGGGCTGAAATCAAAACATTAAATATTGGTGGAATGGTTGGTAAATTAACAAATGATACTGCCAATGGAAAAATTTATGGTTTTAATGATAATTTAACAATAGCTCAATATAGTTCTAAAATGAGCGTTAAGTTAACAAAAAACAACACTAAAAATGAAAATAACGAAATTAATATCGGTGGTGTTGTGGGGTTGATAGAGTTTGCAGGTTCAGATGAGGATGCAAACATAAAAGACTTAAAAGTGCAAACATATATTTTAGTGGGTTCAGTGGAATCTAGCAGTGTTAACTTGAGTAAAGCAAATGTTGGTGGTGTTGCAGGAAAGAGTGAAATTAAAGGTGCGTTTAGCGGAAGTCATTTAACCATTTCAGATGTGCAAGTTTTCCCAACTATGTATTCGTACAGCAACGTTGGTGGTGTTATTGGGCTTGTTAGTGAAAATGGTGTTTATATTAAAGATGTGGTGGTTTATTTCCCAAGCACTGAAAATAAGGGAATATCAACTGCAAGTTTGGTTGCATACACAAACCTTGGTGGAATTATTGGCGAAGCAAATGTTAGCGGAACTGGTGCAAGTTTGAAAATCGAACAATCATATGCTAGGGGCTTTAATACTAACGAAGCTGGAGGCAATGATAACTATGGTGATTTATATGCATCAAATTCAAGTGAAACTGCCAATGTTGGTGGATTAGTTGGTTTACTAAAAGGCACGGCAAATATTGTTAAATCATATTTTGATGGAACAATTAATGTTGAGGCTGATAGCAATAATGTTGCGGGTTTAATTGGATTAAATAGTGGCACTGCAAATATTGAAAACGCGTATGCAAAAGTTAGAACAAATAATAGTATTAGTGAATCAATAAAAAGCTTTGACTCTACAAATACTTACACAAATATTGAAAACACATATTCCTATATTAATAGCAAATTATGGATAGTTGTTAACTCAGAAACTAAAGGTTCAGCAGAGAGTTTATTTGAAAGTGAGGGATTTAATGCAGTTTCTAATGACACAAATACTCCAGGTTTTAATTGGTACAAGCATGAAAATTTAAACGATAACCTTCCAATCTTGGTGGTTTACCATAGTGAAGGAATCTATTTAAAAGATAAGAATAAAACAGTTTACTATAAAGCATTATATGATGTTGTTCCAAGTGGAATAGAAATAGACATTAAAGAAATCGACATAAATGAAGTTATAGATAATACAAACAACATTAATTACTACAACAAACAATATATAGATCTAGGCTCTTATGAAAAAGCAGGTAAAGTTATAAAAAGAGTTGTGTTGTTCCACAACCAAGACTCAAACGGGAATGCAGTTAATAATTTTTATGAATTTGGCATTTCTGATTCTTTCCGTGCATCTTCAAAAGAAGTTGTTAGTTTAGCAAATGTTACCTTTGTTGGAAACAGCGAAACTAATATAGATTTTATTGACCTTAAAATAAATGAAAACATTGGAATTAGGAGTTCAAACGAAAGTGTTATTAAGCAAAGCATTAAATATGGTGGAAACATCATTTCAACTATGGGCTATGGATTTGCTGAAGTAACAATATTTAGTGCCTTAGACCACACAATTAAAGCGATTGTGGAAGTTATTGTGGTTGATGGAATTAGCGGACTAAAATTACTAGAAAACAACACAGAATTAACTTCAAGTGATGAACTTGTTTCTGATAAAGATAAATTATTCATCGATGAAAGCAAAGATATTATTGCTGGCGTTGAAAACACATATAAATCAAACTATGTTAATAAAGAAAATGTTCAATATCAATCATTCGTTGAAAACAACGGAAAAATGGGATTGATTCTAGAAATCTTAGATTCAAGCTATAATTATCAAACAAAAGAAAGTATTAGTGATAATGTTAATGCAACCGTAAAAATTGGCAACGAAGAACACGCATTTAGCGCTGTTAGTGATAATGATAGTTTTAAAAACAACATCGTTATCATTAAAAATATTGAGAAAAACGCAAGTTCATTCAGTTTGAAAGCGGTTAGAGATAATGCGGAACAGGATAAAAAATCATTCTTTAAATTTAAAGTAACTCCATTCTACTATTTGGATTCAATTATAAATAATGATGAAATAGATTCAATTACTCAAAAATATTGGAATGAAAAATATGACATAATAGATCCTGCCACTGGTGATGTGACCTCTTATGAATATGAATTAAAGAATATTGATAGCGCTAAGCATTTTGCAATCGTTAAGGATCTAACAAAAGAATACTGCTTAGAAGTATGTTCTCGCCCAGAGTATTTAAAAATCGTGGATAACACTCCAAGTGCGGGAGTAAGCCCAAATAACGGAAGTGTAACTCTAACGGCGGAGATTAAAACTTCAAATGTGTATTTGTCAAACACGAATCGAGAGGGTTATTTTGAAATAACTAAAGGCGGTCAAACATTCTACGTTAAGCCAAATGAAACCTTAAGATTATTAGGTTATAGATATCAAGACACATCAACAATTAGATACATCAAAGAAGCTGATTATGAAATAGATTTTAGTTCTTCAACAGCCATAAAATCAAAGTCTTCTGATAATTCATCAATTTTAACCTTTGAGTTGTTGGAAGGGGACATAGCTTTTAGTGATGTTGTGAATTCAAAGCAAGTTTTCGTGTTAACATACAAAGTCAAGGTTGGATTCAACCAAGATTTGTATAATGGAAACAATGAATATTACGATAATATTTTTGCTCAAGGCGGAATGAATTTCAAACTTGTTTTCGCAACTGAGAATTCAAAACTAGAACCAGATGATATTAAAAATGGTCTAATTGAAACAAATGAAACAATTAAAGATTACTTCTTAGTGTTCAAGCCAGATAATATCACAAGCGTTATTTCAGCATTTTATCCAAATGAGCTGAAATCAACTGCCGACACTTATTTTTCTCCAAACGCTAAAGAATCAGATTATATTGCACCAGAAACTAACGGACTTTTAAAGTTTAAAATTGTTCCAGGAATAAACAATGCATATAGCTATCAATTAAGGCTATCTGAATCATCTTTAGCTCTTTACAAGAATTATGTTCGTTTCACCCAATTAAGAGCGGTTTATAAGTCAAAAACAACCGATAGTGCTCCAATTTTCTATAGATATGAAGATATTAGCGGGGCGAGTGAAATTCCAGATAAATCTCAAAAGGGAATAGTTTTAGATAAAACATCAAATAGTTATTTAGATAACAATAGCACTTTTGATGATTTATTCTATGTGAAACTATTCTTAATGCAAGGTTGCCCAACAACAGATGAAGAGAGTGGGGCAAAGGCTTTTATAAACTTTGATTTTATTGCTCTTGATGAAAATGACAATGTTATATTTAAAGCAGATTCAATTTCATTAGAAGTTAAGCCTCTTCCACAAGTTACTATTTCTATTGGCAACGAAAACGATGTTGTTATTGAAGAAAACTCTATTAAAGAAATTTATTGGAATGCAAAAAACTTTACTAACCTATCAATCAATTTAAGTTTTAAAAATTCAGCGAATGAAACAAAAATATTTATTGTTAGTGAAGATGAGTTCGAGTTTAAAAATGGAACCATTAATCTTGAAACTACTGATGAATCTAAAGTGAGATATAAATATGAGTTGGGTGCATACACTAATGAAATTCAAATACCAACCGACTATGAATTTAAAAACACTTTTGAAAAAGATAAAAACGGAAATAATAAAAGATATTGGCTTGTTACATTAAAAGGTGTTGCAAAAGATAAGGATTCAAACTACTTATGGAGCTTAAATGAAACTCAATATGCAAGCAATGCAACTGTTAGGATTGTTGCAACAGCAACAAGAACTCTAAACGGAATAACTTTAGATGATGTGAGCGAAGTGGGAGCTCAAGTTGTTGATTCAGAAGTTCTATCAATAGGGCTTGCTGGATCATCTAAAGTTGGCGATGTTAATAACTTTGAAGTTTTAAATAGTTCATATGCGGGCTTGCAAGTGGAAGTAAATCAAAACACTTCAAAGTCTTCAATATTTGAACAAACATATGTTAAAAATGATTCTCTAAACGCAAAAGATTCAGCAACATATATAAACTTTAATGGCGAATATAAAACACTAGAACAGATTAAAAATCAAGTTAAGCTTATAATTGCAAATGATGAACTTGCTGAAGCCTTGATATATTGGGAAATTGGCGAAGGAAATTTATATTTACTTGCCGATAATTCATATATCAAAATTAATAATACCAATAGATTTAAATACATTAACCAAGGAAATTATGCATATGTTGGCGGAAATGATAAAGTTCACCACATAAATGATGGAGAGTATGCAACTCACGATGTTGGTGGTGTGCAGGAAGTATATAAGATTAATGATATTATTACTGATAATGAAGAAAACACAAAATCTTTCCTAAAAATGGCTGAGTTTAATTTCCACTTTATGCTTGGCGGAACGCTATATAAACTTAGCGATTATAAGGATAGCATTAATGCGTTAGAACGCAAAGAGGGTGGAGAAGTTGTTTCTATCACATATTATGTTTTAGTGAATGAGGCAATTGTTTACTTGGCTGAAATTCAGACTGCTGATAGCAAAATCAACATTCATAATTTATATTGGAATAAATCAAGTGGCGGTTATGTTTCAGATGAAAATGGTGATTATGTTAGAATTGCAAAGTACGATAAAGATATAATTGATGCGGGCAGTGCTAGCAAATATTCATATTATAAGTTGCCAATGATAGATAATGAAATAGATGTATCAGATGCAAATATTGTTAAATTAACAGCTTCTGATGAAGATAACTTTGACTTTGTTGAAGTGAAAGTTGATTCTCAAAAAGTATTTATGATAGGTGAAGAAACCGCCGGCACATATGAATACAACACATTTAATGGCACTCTTTATGATTTTAGAAAAGACAATAGATATAGAGTTAGCGAATTTAATAGCGAGAAGATAACCGAATTCTTGTTCTCAGGAATTGAAATTTATCAGCTTGATGAAGAAAATAAAAAAATAACAATTCCATATAGCAAAACTGTTGGAAAAGCAGTTGAAAGTTATGCAAATTTCTTTTTCGTTAAGAATGGTGCAGGTGAATTTGTTCGTTTATCTACCAATCCCGATGTTTATAACGATGAAACATTCTCAAAACTTTTTGAGTTCTCAAGAAGAACTAAAAATAAGCAAATCAACTCAGATGATTTAATCGAATATTTCAGCATCACTGGATTAACAAATGGCTCAGTTGAAATGAGAATTGCTATCGACTATTTCTATGATGAAAATGGAAATGTGTTTGTGTTTATTGATAAAGATGGTGATGGCAAAAACGATATTGATGAAAGATATAGACTAAATGATGTTTTAGGAAACAACTATTATGTTTATTTTGAAAGCGGAATCACATCATATAGATTTAAACTTTATCATATTGAATATGATTTCACATTGATCGTTAAAGATAATTCAACTTACGATCACCCAACTCCTATCTACACTCAATCTGAGTTTGAAGCAATGACCGATGGCAACTATATTATGATGAGTAATATAACACTTGAAAACTATGTTCCACGTGATGCAAACTTTAGATCGTTAGATGGTAATGGCTATGTTTTAACAATTAAAAACTTTGATATGAGTGGTGTGAGCGAGGCAAACACTGGCGATTATGGGTTGTTCACATCAATAAGTGAAAATACAATTATTAAAAACATAACAATTGATATTCAAAACTTGCTTGTTTCAAAAGAACAAATGGCAAATTATGAAAAAACGATTGAAAACATTAACACAGCGGATAGTATAACAAGTGAGATTCAGTCTCAAATTTCAAATCACCCAATCAACTTAGCGTTCAAAAACATAGTTCGATTTGGTGTGCTTGCTGGAACAAATAACGGAATTTTAACAAATATTAAAGTTGTTAATCTAAGTAATTCAGAAAATAAATACTTGCAAGTTCTAACAAGTGAATATTATGAAGGAAACATTTCTTCAATTTCAATTGGTGGATTGGTTTGCGTGAACAATGGTGTTATAACAAACTCGGCAATTGGAAACATTGGAAGTATTCAAAGTTGGAATAATAAAACTATTGATGGTGTTCAAGTTAAAACAGGTGCTGGAGATACAACAACTTCTATAACATCAAAGCAAACAAACACATTCGTGATTGCAGGGCATAGAAATATTGCTGGCTTTGCTTTAGAAAATAGCGGAACTATTAGTTCTAGTTATATAAAAGAAGTTGGACTATATAATAAAAATACTCGTGAAGGTTCAAACAATGGAAGTTCAACGGCTGGGTTTGTTTTAAACAACCTTGGTGGTGGAAATATACTTGATTGTTCAGTTGAAGGCGTTTTGGAAAATGCTAGTGAAGGGGAGCCAACGTCAATTAATCAATATAGGGCTAAGTTTGAAGAACCAATGGCAACTGGCACAGAAATAATTGATGAAATTCTATATTCAACAGGTGACATATCGGGATTTGTTTTCTCAAATAATGGAACAATTAAAAATGCATATAGTATGGTTGCTATGATGGCACCAGCGAAAAACTCAGCTGGATTTGCTTTCAATAACCAAGGCGAAATATATAATGCATACACAACATCAATTGATGTTCAAACAAAGGTTGGCTCAACTTATGCTCACTATGCATTCGTTTGGGAAATGGGCGATAGTCAAGTTATTAAAAATTCTTACTATTTAGTTAAAGATTTAGAAAGCTATAAAAACGAAAGTGATGCTGAACCTATAAAACTTGTGTTTAATGAAGATGGCACAATTCAAGAAGAAAATGAAAACACATTTAAATCAATTGCAACTTTTAGCAGTTTTGGTTTTTGCGATGAAAAAACTCTAGACTCAAACTGGGTTCTAAACGAAGAAAAACGCAGGCCAGTGCTAGTTGCAACAGAATATCTAAACACTTATTCTCATAGAAAGATTATTAGTGTTAGAAATGTTGATGAATCAGAAGATGGGCAAAAAATTAATGATGACAATATTGAAACATTCCTAAATGATGTTTCTAAATACTCATTCAATTATGAATATCTAAATAATCAAATTGGCTCAAAAGAAAATCCAATTCTAATTGATTCAGCAGAATATTTCGTGGCAAACTTGCTTGAAGGTTCAAGTGCGGTTAAGAGCGTGGCAACGGGAAATGATATGATGATATTTGGTGCGAACTATTCAGATGATATCACTACCAAACCAGCATATCTTCGCCAAATAAACAATTTGGATTTCTCAATTGTTGATAACAAAAATGTTTTGCAAAATTCAATTGTGGGCTCAAACAACAAGGTATATAGGGTAAGAGATTTATGTTTTGCAGGAAATTTTGATGGAAATGGATTAAACATAACCAACTTAAATCTATCTCAAGGCTCTGGCACTGAGATTGAAGTAAGTTCGTTTGAAAATCATGGATTATTCAATCAAATTGGATATAGCATTGTTCAAGCAAAAGAGTTTGGATTATCTCAAACTCAAGTTGCTGTGATTAAAAACGTTAACTTTGAATGCTCAGAGTATTCTTCAATCAACGCGAAGAAAGCGGGTATTTTAGCGGGTTCAGTTTATAATAGTAGCATTGTGAATGTTAGTATTTCTAGTGCATCTGGAAACGAGATTCAAATTAATGCGGTTAATATGGCGGGTGCTGTGGCTGGACTTGTGTTAGATGACTTTGAAAAACCTTCTGTGAAATTAGTTGATATTAGCGTTAGCAACATTAAAATATCAACTAGTTATGGTAATTATACCGCATTAACTCTTGACTCAACCACAGTTGATGGGGTGTATGAAACATTCAAAACAAACAAAAACAACATAAGCTCGATATCAATTAATTTAGATAACGATAAGAAAACATACTATAACCAACTAAATGATAGCAAAAATAAAGATATCTCATATGTTGGTGGTGTGGCTGGTGTGGTTATTGCTCAAAACGCTGGCGAAATTAATCGTGAAGAGGAAAGCACAACTGATTCGTTTAGATCTAAAATTTTGATTGATAACGATGTGACTGAAGATAACTATATCAATAATTTAAAAGTTAGTGGAAATGTTAAATTTATTAGCGATACCGTTGGTGGTGTGTTTGGCTATGTTGGTGCTAATTCAAGAGTTAAAAATTCTGGGTTTATCGTTTACTCACCTGAAGTAACAAATCAAGAAGGTGAAAATTATTATCAACTATTGAAAGGTTACAACACATCTGGTGGTGTGGTTGGTGAAAACTTAGGAATTATTGAAAAATGTTATTTCACTTATGAAGAAGTGAACACATATGGCGATAGTATTAACATAACAACTCAAGATGAGTTCGATGAGAGTATTAATGACTGGAACAAGGGCTCTGCAAGCAAAACATCTGAATGCAATATATTTATTGATAAAGATGAGGCAAGCAGAGTTGTGGCAGTTATTGGTGGAGTTGTTGGAAGAAGCAATAATGGAATAATAGTGGATTCAATGAGTAAAGTGCCAGTTATGAATGAAAATGCATTCGTGGCTGGTGGGCTTGTTGGCTTAGCTAAAAACTATGCGTTCATAGGCTCATCATTCACAACCTCAATGGTTCTAGCAAAGGAAGTTGTTGGTGGACTTATTGGTTTCTATAATATTCCGTTTAGTGAAGATGGAAATATTGATTTCAAACTTCACATTGAAGGCTCAATTGCTTTAAATAAATGGGATAATAACCTTGTTAGCAAATTAAAGAATAAACTTCTTAGCATAACAGGGAATAAACTTAACGAATCTAATTTAAACTTTGTTATAAGATTAAGTGAAATTGGAAATCAAAAATATAGCGAAATTAACGATATTTTATCTTATAACGATATTGGTGCAAATAAAACTTATTACTATAACGCGAATGGAAACCTAACAGCATCATATGATAACATTAGGTTCTACGCTGGTTCACTTATTGGAGCTATGACCACAAATAATTCATATGTGAATTATAGCAACCTATTTAATAAAAATGGCTACATTGAAAATGTTAACTTTGTGAAAGATATAACCAAAATTAAAAACACTGCAAGTGTGGCTTACAATATTTTAATTGTTGTTATGGAAGATGATGTGGCTGGAAATATTGAAATGAGTTATAGCGAAAACTATGCGTTGGCATATAACAACTTAGGTGGCAGTGCTAAAACGATTTTAGATAACAACACTGATATAACGAGTGTAACTGGAGATGCAAACTTTGAAAAACTTCTAAGTGGAACTGTTCAACTAAATCTTCAAAGCGTTACTGGTTACTTTAGAAATTATGTGAATAATCAACCATATGGCTCATCACATAAAATTCAAGATGAAAATTCATCAATAAATCTATTTAGAAGAACGCTTGAAATTTATAACTACGATTCAAATGGAAATAGAATAACATCAGTTTCTCCTATTGTGATTGACGCAAGGTTTGTGGTGCTAGATTCAGCAGATTCAAGAACTAATTCAATTTGGAAAAATGTTTCTGAAAACGAATTTGCGATTGTTAAATTCACAAGCAAACCATATAACCCAGTTGTTATAATTAAAACAAGTGAGGAATTAAACGAAGCGTTGGCGGTTAGTGGCGTTAGTAAGTATTTCAAACTAGAGAATTTAGCAACAGATAACTTAAGCGGTGGTGGAGTTTATCATGTTTATGTTAATGAAAATTATAACTATTCAAAATTCCAAGGCACATACTTAAGTTCAATCATTGGAAGTGCTGTTGGCGGATATAATCCAAGAGTTATAATCCACTATTCTAGTGCAAATAACCTTTATTCATTATTTAATAGAGTTATGAATGCAACATTTGAAAACATTGATTTTGAGCTTGAAATTTTAAGTGGAAGCACATATGCAAATGCAAATAGTGAAGGAAACTTTGGTTTGTTTGCTCATTCAATTATTAATTCAACATTTGAAAATTGTAACTTTATTGTGAGAGGGGTGGATCTAGGTGAAGATAACGCTCAAATTGATATTGAATTATCAACTTTAACAAATGAAACGGGTGAGAAGTATGCTATCAAAAACTTTGGTTTGGTTGTTGGAAATGCCGTTGCAAGTAAATTAAATTCAACCAAAGTGATTACTTTATCACCAATTAAAATTAATGCTGGGAAAGCAAGTTCAATTGGCGGTTTTATTGGAAAAACAAGCAATTGTGTTTTAAACACAGTTGATGTGTTAACAATGGTTGGAGGAAAAGGCGAATTAAAAGCAAATGAATATGAAAATGGTTCGTTTGATATTGTTCTTAGCCAAAACAGAGCAGGAGAGAACAACGATGTGGTTATTGGCGGAGTGATTGCCGATGCATCACACACAAGCTTAATTCTAATTAATAAGAATTCAGTTCTAACCGATGCTTTAATGGCTTCAACTATTTCTATTAAAAACACTATGGCTTTAGGTAGAATTAGAAGAATGGCAAAATGCTTTAGCTCGCTTGCCATTGAATCAAGTGTTGTTACTTGGTTTAATAATTTTATTGGTTTAGGCGGAAAATTTAATGTTGAAAACACAGATGAATTAATCAATAATAGAATTGTGAGTGTTAGCCCAAGTGTTAGTTATAAGGCTGGAAGCGATGGCGAAACAACGGGAATAAAACACAATGTTTATATAGCTGGATTGGTGGGCGTGCTTACTCATTCATCTTTAAATGAATCAATCTTTGTTGGGAATGCGTTTGCAAATGTGATGCAACCAGATTCAATCTCAAATAAAAACACATATTCATATAGTATCGTTTTAGGTGGCGCGTGTGGTTCTATTAATAATAGTGGTGTTTATTCAACTCAAGTTGATATGCTAATAAGTGGTGATAGGTTAGTTGAACTAAATAACCATAAATTAGTGTTAAACACTAACGGGCTAAATGCAAGTAGCAAAGTTGGTGGCGTGGCTGGTGAAGTGATAGGAAATTCATCGTTATTTGGAACAACAAATTCATATAGCGATAATGTTTCATCAAATATTAATATTGAAATAAATTCAATTAACGAAGCAATGGTTGGCGGAATTTCAGGATTTGTTGGAAGTGCTAGCCAAAAATTATGTGTGCTTTATGCATATAATTTAGGTGAAATCAATATTAGTGATTATAGCACAGGAACAATTTATATAGGTGGTGTTTGTGGCTATGTATCAATGGGCAACATCGCAAATGTTTATAACGCAGGCAATATTAATCTTGCGAAAAATTCAAATTCAAAAGCGGTTGCTGGTGGAATCATTGGATATGCAAGTTCGAGTGACTTATATGGATTCGTTTCATATGGAAATATATACTATTATGATGACTCTAATAATATAATCGCACCAATTATAGCGAGTGGAATTGCGAATAGCGTAAATTTAGGCTATGGTTACACAATTTCAAGATTATATGCATATCAATTGGAAAATGAAAATGAACTTTTAGTTGATAGCATCTTAAATGCGCAAACAGCATCTGTTTCAAACGTTTCAAATTCATCAAACACGAATAATGTTTATTATATTAACGAGTTCTCAGTTCAATATGATGAAATACACAATTCAATTGAAGGTACTCCAGCATATAACGGAACGGTTGGTGTGGGCTATTCGGATTTTGATTATGAATTAATTAAAAAATCAGGAGTTTTAAATGCAGGTGGATATTCTCAGATTTTATTAAAAACGAAAGGTGAATCTGAATTTGCAGTTTCGTTTGAAGTGGATTATAGTTTAGGAGCGTTAACATCAAGTTTCTTGCTTAGAATCACTGGCTTATTAAGCCCAATTTCAGCAAACGAGATTTCAAGTGAAGAAGGTTCAAAAGTTAACCCACTTAGGGTTGATAACTACAACACATTGCAAGCAAACTTAAACGAATCTTTAGATAATATTGGCGATGAAAAATATATTATTGCAAATATCCCAATGGATTCAAATAATAGCAAAGTTGATGTGGAAATTAAAAATCTTTATGATGTGGTTGTTGGAGTTAAGCAAAGTGCTAAGCAAGCAAAATATGCGGAGTTATATTTAAATTCTAATTCTCCATTGATTGTAACAATTCACAGCACTGGAATTTTATCTGGTTTTTCAGTTAAAGTTTATGATAACAATAATAAAATTACAGGTGATTATTCGCCAATTGCAAGCGTGAATAACGGAATGATATTTAATGTTGTGGCATATGGCAAAACTGAAATTGAATTGCAAGAAGGATTATCTGAAAACGTATCTGCGTTTGTTGGAAAGAACAACGGGCAAATATATAGAAGTGGTTCAGTTGTGTCGTTCACTGGAAATATTACAGCTGAAAACATTGAAGTTAAAGGCAATAATGTTAATAACAGTTTAAAAATATCAGGAATTGTTAATGAAAATAACGGAATTGTTAAAGATTCATATTCTCTTGCAAACTACGATAATCTAACAACTTCAAACAAAACTAATATATCAACTAAAGCTAACGAAGAATATGTGGGTGTGTTGAAAGAATACAACGCAAATTCTTTGCAAGTAACTTTAGCTTCTGGAAAACAAACTTACAAAGCCGTTGATAAAAACGGAGTTGAACTAGCAAGTCACCAAACAGAAGATAGTTGTTTTGCAAAAGTATATAGCGAAGAAGATATTGATAATGTTATAACTGGTGCATATGCATTCAATGAAAACATAACAGATGCAGGTGTTGCTATCACCAAAACAGGTTATGTTATATTCAAAGATGTGGCTAAATCAGAAATTAAAACAGAAGGTGAAAGCACAACTTTAACAATTGATAAAGGCAGTGGAAAGATATACAAAGTTGCTTTTGAAAAATATGGTGGCTCTGATTTCAAGGTTGAATATGCCGATAAAATCACAATTGATGGAAAAGATTTCTACACAACTGAGAAATTATCATACACGCCAAATAGAGAAGTTTCAGATTCAATTATAGTGGCTGGATTAGTTTATAATCAAAGAACTGGTGCGAATGCAAAATCAAAACTAGAAAATGCGTTCCATTCAGGCAGTTTCATAGATTTTAACGCTGATGCTATTAAATACACTCACACATATGAAAAGAATCTTGATGGAACATATGAAATGAAAGCCAAAACTCCAACTGCTGGAAACACGGCTGGGTTCACAAATGTTTATGGAAATAGTTATTCAGATGAAATAATTGATGGCGAAATTTCTTGTTTTAACTCATCAAATAATGAAATCAATCCAGGCTCAGATATATACAATGTTTGGAAGAAAGCATCTGCCGATGAGAACTACAACACATACTATATAAACAATGGAATTATGATCGCAACAGGAATCAATTCTGACTTAAATAGCGATGATGAGCATGGTGTTACAAATGTTGCAGAATATAAACAAAACACAGTTAATAGCGATTCTGGTTTAATAAGTGAAGCGAATAACGATTTTAAAGTTAAAGATAAACCAAACAATGCTGGAACAGGTGCAAACGATAGCAAATATGATATGTTTGAAGAAAGTTCAAACAACATCATAATTAGAAGCGAAAAAGATTTCTTAAGGTACGTGCTTGGTCAAGCAACTGGTGATAAAAAAGTTCCAAACTATTCAGTAACGGAACTAAACAAAAATGTATACATTCTAAACGACCTAGACTTTAGCAAGGTTTCAAATAGATACGATGCGTTCTCACTTGTTAAATTGTGCAAGGGTTATGAGTTTAAAGGCTTTAATGTAACTATTAAAAACTTAAAACTATCAGGACCATTATTCCAACAAAACGAAGGAACGATTTCTGGCATCACGTTTGATAATTTAACAGTTAGCGGAAATGCTTACACATTCGATGGGAAAACATTAACAAGCTATGGAACTGCAATTGTTTGTGGGTTAAACCTTGGAACAATTGAGTTGGTTAGAGTAACTAATTCTAAAGTTTATGCAAATAATGATTATGGTTCAGCTATAGTTGCAGGAACAAACCGAGGAATTATTGATTGCGTTATCGTTTCAGATTGTGCGGTAAGTGGCGCTGAAGGTGTGGTAAAAATTGATAACGTTGGCGTTATTGCAGGAAATAACTATGGCTATATTGGAAATGATTTAAATAGATATGGAACTGAAGGATCTTATATCTATAAAAAACAAATAGTTTCAAATCAAGAAATTAAAGATGGAAACACACTTTGGGGCTATGAAATAATCGAAGATAGCAACTCAACAAATAATGAAGTTTGCGTTGTGGAGATTAGAAACTGCAAGGTTTATGGAACTGAAAATGCTGGTGGAGTTGCAGGCTTAAATAATGGTGTGATAAAAGGCGCAATTGTTGTGGAAGATTCAACAATTGAAGGAACTAAATCAATTGGTGGAGCAGTTGGAAAATCATCTAAAGATATTTCAGGCACTAGTGTGCTTCGATGCAACATCACGGGCGTGGACTATGTTGGAGGACTTGTTGGTTTTGCATCTGGAAACATTGGAAAAGATGAAAACATAGATTCAATAACAACATTTGTTGCAAATTCAACAATTGTTTCAAAGGGTAAATCTGGTGATGGCGCAGAAGGGATTGGTGGTGTTATTGGTGCAATAGGAGTTGATGCTGGGTTAGTTTCAGCAGATGTTAAAAACCTTGTGTCTTTAGATAACAACATTAAGTTCAATGACCAACAATCATTGGTTAGCAAAGTTGGTGGTGTGGTTGGTTCAATAGCTGGAGTTGCTCTAAATTCAATGAAGAACTGCTTCTATTTAGCAACCGATAACTTAAGCTTAATGGGCAATGGTGATTATGTTGGTGGCGTGGTTGGTTATGCTAATAAAATTCAAACAACAATCACAAATTGCTCGGCAAAAATTGCAACAAGTGCAAAGGCGCAAACTGGCATCACGATATATGGAGCATCGTTTGTTGGCGGTGTGGCTGGGTATATTGGAAGCGAGTTAGGTGATGAAAAGGACTTAATTTCAATAAATGAAGCAAAAAATATAACGATTAATGCTAAAAATATTGATGATACTAAAAAAGTGCGAAATGTTGGCGGTTTGGTGGGCTATTCAACTCACGGAATTGAATTCGAAAGCACATCAAATATTAAGGTTTACGCTAATTCTAACGAAGCGGAGCGTGTTGGTGGAATCGTTGGAAGAATTGTTAGTGTTGGTATAAATAAAAATAGGGCTGAGGATTTACCATATTCATCAATTAAAAACATCTATGTGGAAGCCACTGGCTCATATGTTGGTGGTGTGGCTGGTTCAGCTGGCACAAAAGGTTCAGGTTCAGAGTATACTTGCGTTATAAGATATATAGATATCGATAAAGCGCAAGATAACACTCTTGAAAACACAGTTACAGCATCTTTAACAGATGGTGAAAATTTGTATGTTGGTGGCGTGGTTGGTTATATTAGAGGAAATATTGAAAATATTAAAATCAACACAAACCCATTAACTGCAAGCACCTTAACGGTTACATCAACAGCTAGATATGTTGGTGGTGTGGCAGGACGTGTTTCTAAAAAGAAAACTGGTGAATTAGGAAATATTAGTGGCGATATAATTGCTAATAGAATCACAATCAGATCAACAGTGGAAGATTATATTAACCCAACAGATCCAGGCCAAAATAAATATGCTTATATTGGTGGTTTGGCGGGTTATGCAAACTCTATCACCGCACCAGAAGTAGATAAAATTACGATTGAAGCAAAGGGTAGTTACGTTGGTGGTGTGGCAGGAAAATTGGAAACTTGCCTTGGTGATGAGGTTAAGCAAACCAAGATTTCAAATGTTTCAATCACAGGCGCAAAAGATTACATTGGTGGCGCTGTTGGTAGCACAGTAAATGCGGATAACAATAGCTTAATCAATATCTCAGCCAACGCAATTAACATTTCTGCAACGGGTGAATATGTTGGTGGAATGGCTGGATTAATTAAAGCAAACACCAAAAATATCAGCATTTCAGATTTCAGCATTATTGCTGGGAAAGGCTATATTGGTGGTGTGGCTGGAATGTCGGAAGGTGGCTTTGAAAATATCAAAGTTATAACATCGGAAGGCAATCGAAACGGAAACACTATCACTGGAAACTCAGACCAAATGAATGCTGATGGAACGGGATATTTGGGGATTGAAGAAGACCGCGATAAATATATTGGTGGCGTGGTTGGTTACTCTAAATTTGATGGTGTAAGTGTAAAAGAGATTTCGAATATCACAATTCAAAACTTAGATATAAGAGGATTGAAATATGATTATGTTGGTGGAATCGCGGGCTCAACAACTCTTGCAATTTCAGGAGCAAACACAATCACAAACATAATCGTAACTGCTCAAGGCCATATTGGTGGAGCAGTTGGATATTCATCAAAGTCTTTGTCAAACTTAACCATAACCGATCTAAGCATTACATCAAATGATTCTGCATCTGCAGGCTATGAATATAAAAATGACTATATTGGTGGCGTGGCAGGTGAGATTAAAGGCGTGATAAATGTTGTTGAATTAAAAACAAGCAACGCCGAAATTAGAAACACCATCACAGCTCAAACAAGCCCAGAGATGGTTAAACAAGGCGAGTATGTTGGTGGTGTGGCTGGAAAAGGCTCAAGCATCGAAGATGTTAGTGCCATAAATATTAGTATCACAACCAACTTCAGATTAGTTGGTGGAATCGCAGGTTATATGAGTGGTTTATTCACCGCAAACTCGATTTCAAATATTAATATTTCAAACACAATTAATAAAGAATTGAAAATTTCAAACGGCGATTACACATTCGATATTGGTGGATTAATCGGCAAGATTGAATTAGAAGAGCAAAACGAAAACTCAATTAAGTTAGTTGAGAATGTGTCAGTTAGATTTAGTTTTGCAAACACAGAGGATGGAATCTTTAATTGCAAGGCTTTAAATGTTGGCGGATTAATTGGTTCTGCTATTCAAAAAGAAAATGATGCAAGCGTAGTTAAGGTTGGAGTTGTGAATGGCGTTGAAATTAATTATTCAAATCCGCGCTATAAAGCAAACAACCAAACGGCAAACATTGGCGGACTTATTGGTTACACTGAGTTTAACATCGCAAATATTGGTGAATCAATCTCAACAAAAATTACAAATATTTCAATCAATAAATCATCAAGTTCTCAAAAAGAACTTGGAAATAATATTGGTGGTTTGGTTGGTTCAAATAAAAACACAACTATAGACCTTGGCTGGGATGGATCAGACCTTTCAGAAGAATCAAACGTTGAAAATGTTGAAGTTTATGGCGGAGCGTATGTTGGTGGCGTGGCTGGTAAATTCAATGGCAAGATCTCTGGCGTTAAAGCGGAAGAGATTATGGTGTTTGATAAAAAAGGTTCAAGCGATGATTCTTTTGCTGGAGGAATCGTTGGTTACTTGCAAATGGAAGGTGGAGCAATTGGCTTAGAAAATATCTATATTGCTTCAGTCACAATTAATAATCAAAACAACATCTCAACTGGCCAAGTCGGAAATTATGTTGGTGGAATTGCGGGCAAGATTAAAAACGCTAACGTGGAAAACGCAAAAGCATCAATATTAAAAGTGTTTGGTCAAAACTATGTTGGTGGTGCTTTTGGTCAAATTGAATTTGATGCAGGTGGCGAGATTAATATAGTTGAAGTTGATAACAACGTTGAATTCAACACAATCACAGGTAAAGTGTTTGTTGGTGGTGCAATCGGAGCTGTTGCTGGAAACGGCACAGAATTAATAGAGATCAAAGCAAATAATGTGAATGTTTCAAGCATTGAAACAACAATAGCTGGAGATGGATTATATGTTGGTGGTGCAATTGGCAAGGTTTCAGGTGCAACAATTGAGGGATTAACTGTTTCTTCAAATATTGCCGATAAACGAAATAGTATTTCATCAAACTTCAAATTTAGTGAAGTTGGAAAAAAAGTTAGAGAAGATGGAGAAGAAGAAAACCCATACCTTGACTACACTAAAATTTCAGATATCGGATATAACGAATACAAAATTAAAGTGTATGTTGGTGGTGCAGTTGGAAGCACTGATAGCAAAATCACCGCGCTAACGATTAAAAATACCGACACATTCTCAGAAGGATTATGCGTTGGTGGTGTGGCATACACATCTGAGGATTTAGAAAACTTAATATTGGAAAATGTTAAAGTAACAGGCACAATGTTTGTTGGAAACGCAAGCGGTTATGCGGGCAAAAATATCACTGGCATCGAATCAACTGGTGCTGTTGAAACGGTTGCTCATTTGGGTTACGCCGGCGGTTTGTTTGGCTATGTTGAAAGTAACCTAGCAGGAAATGGATCTTCAAACGCTCAATCAGGTGCTTTAGGTGAGGTTAAAGTAACAGGCACAACGGAATATATCGGCGGTGTGGCAGGTTACGTTAAAGTCACGGTTTCAAACTTAAGTGCAAGCAATGTTACTATTTCATCTAGTTACACAAGCAACGAAATAACAAACAAAATAAGTTTGGCAGATCAGCAAGAGGGCGAAAATAAAAATGAAACTATTAGAGATAATTTCATAAAGAAATTTGGAACATATGTTGGTGGAGTGGTTGGTTATGCAAATAAAATTCAAAACATTGCGCTTTTGGGCAACGCAAACTCAATCACAGCAAACACAATCCAAAGCTTAACAATAACAAATCCATCAGATTCTAACCAAAAATGTGAATACCAGAACACTGGTGTTGAAATATACATTGGTGGGCTTGCAGGTTCAACTGGATCGGCTGAGCTTGGCTCGGGAATTACTGTTCAAAACTTAACTATCAATAACTCAAGCAATGGCACACAAATCGGAGGGGGGATAGGCGCGTTGTATGGCGAGTTGAAAACCCAAGGTTCTTCGGATTCGCGTGCGGTGTTTAGCAACATTGTTTTGAATGGCGGTTCGAGTTCTGTTGGTGGCGTGGTCGGTTTTGTTAATATGGTTTCTTCCTCATATATTTCAGTTCAGGAAATCCAAATCAATAGCTCTGCTGATCTGGTTGGCGGTGTGTTTGGTATTGCCAAAGAGTCTGTTGTGGCTCATAGTATCATCGTTGATGGTATTGATATTTCTGGTAAGTCTTGTGTTGGTGGCGCTATTGGTCAAGTTAACAACATCTCTGGTGCTGATGGTGTGAATATTCAAGTTAATGGCTCTAGTGGTTTGAATTCTTTGAGTGGTCAAGATCTGCTTGGTGGCGCTATTGGATACATTAAGAATGTTGGAGCGAATTTGAGTATTCAAACTTCTGCATTGAATATCTCTGCTTTTGGCGGTAAGGATGAGTCTACTCGTGGTGTTGGTGGTGCTATTGGGGTTGTTGATTCTGCGGATATATTAAACAACGAATTTGTCCCTATTCAAAGCATTGAGGTTTCAAATATTACCATAGCCAACAGTAGTGGTAAGGAAGAAGATGAAGGCGTTATGACTGGTGGCGCTATAGGTTGGTGCCATACGTCAGTTGATAGTATTAAAGTTAGTGATGTTAATATCACTGGCAACAAAAGAGCTGTTGGTGGAGTGTTTGGTGAGATAGCTCAAGCCTCTGAGGAGTATCCTTTAGTATTTGGTGATATATATATTTCTGGTAGTAATTTTGTTACTGGTACTTTTGAAGTTGGTGGTGTGGCTGGGCTTATAACCTACAGGGCGTGCATGCCTAATAACGGTAACAATCAGATTATATTCAATGGCTCATATGATATTAAAAATATCACTCTTAAAGCTACTGGTATTGAGGCATATATGGGTGGCTTTGCTGGGCTTCTTGGTGACTACAAATTAGGTGGTGAAGATGAGTATAATGGCATTTCTAGAGCTATGGCTACCCCTATTATGTTTGATACTAGTGTGAGGGTTAATAACCTGCAGTTTGATTCGCCTAATTCTAACTATATTGGGGGCTTCGCCGGTATTATATATCTTAACGGA